>NZ_DHYG01000038.1 GCF_002414005.1 Psychrobacter sp. UBA5136 | reverse complement strand
TACGCCAAGGCTGGTTGGAAAACGACTTATCCAAATTGTTTTATGATGTTTGTCCTGGGCATAACAAATTTATTTTGAACTGACTATAACAAAGAACGTTGATGACTAAATCGCAAAATCTTCAAGTTTACGACCTGCCGCTAGTGCATCCACCAACCAAGTTGGTTTACGTCCGCGGCCTGTCCATGTTTCTTCGTTATTATCCGTATTGCGATATTTAATGCTACGTTTTTTCTCAAGCTTCTCGCCCGCTTGCAGAATCTCTTCGATACTTGCATCACTTTCTTCAGCAATTTTTTCAAACTGCATGTAAGCATCATACAAACGCTGGTGCTGTTTTTGCTCAATCAGTTGCTGCGCGTTTTCAGTGATAGCGCGTAGCTCATCGACATTCAAATCATTTAAATCAATGACGTTATTTTTGTTCATCACAATCTCCACCTTTATAGCAAGGGTATTATTAAGTTAGATTCTTATTAATAATTTATCAGTAATAAAAATCGTAAGTAGCAGTAATATAAACAAAAATATAAACCATCACAAGTAGTGATTGCTTTTCAATAAAAAACGCCAGCAATTAATTGACTATTTTTTAGAACATACTGAGAATTATATTAAACCTACAATAAAATATCATTGTCTAAAATCTAACGTTTTATCAGCCATGATAATAAACAAACCTAATGGCATAAAAAAAGAGCCTACAAATCAGACTCTCTTTTTATCATGCTAACATTTATTCTTATAAGATTTAGAACGGAATATCATCATCTACCGGACCGTCAGGCATTGCCGTCGGTTTTGATTGAGCGGGTTTATTAAATTGGTTTTGCTGCGCTGGCGCATTTTGATTGTTAAAGCTGTTTTGGTTGCTGCCTTGAGGATAGCCACCTTGTTGATTGCTGCCTTGTTGACCAAAGTTGTTTTGGCCACCTTGATTTTGGTTTTGACCGCCAAAGCCGCCGCCTTGATTACCATAGCCGCCTTGACCTTGGCTTTGACCTGGATACTGATTTGAGTTTTGGCCACCAAAACCGCCGTCATTACTACCACCTGTTGCGCCATCGAGCATTTGCATTTGCTCAGCGCGAATCTCGGTAATATAACGGTCTTGACCATTGGGATCTTGGTATTTACGCGTGCGTAAGCTGCCTTCGATATAGACCTTACTGCCTTTACGCAGATATTGCGCCGCAATTTCGCCCAAACGATTAAACAGAGAGATGCGATGCCATTCGGTCGCTTCTCTTTTTTCGCCGCTTTGCTTATCTGTCCACTGCTCTGATGTCGCAACCGAGATATTGGTCACGCTACCACCGTTACTGAATTGACGTGCCTCAGGGTCTGCTCCAAGGTTACCGATAATGATAACTTTATTAACTCCGCGCATAATATCGTCCTTTTACTTATAAAACGTTTAATGGATATTTTAATCACTATTAATAGAAACTGATTAATAATATCAGTAATGTGAATTTACTTTAACCAATTTTTGTTTAAATATCTACCATAAAAATTGTACATACGACGTTGAATGTCGCGTAGTTTCGTCGCTGATAATACTCAGGTTTGAATTACTGTATAACCTAGATATCTAAAGGGCTTTGCGCTAAATGCGACAGTTCTTGTCGTGCAGCATCAGTCAGCTGGGTTTTGTCTAATTTTAAATAGGCAACCTGCTCTTTTGCCATCACCACCAGCTCATCGACGCCCTCTACCGCCAGCATTTGCTGTGACCAATCTTGGATATTGATATCTTTAGGTATCGTCACGGTGGTACTTGATAAATACGGCGGCTGCGCAATTGGAATAATCAGCAGCAATGCCGCGCCCATGATAACAGCCAATACGCCCCACGCCAGCAAATTTGGTTGGGTTAATAATAATCCGCCCATCGCCCCACCGACAAAGGCGCCAAAAAACTGGCTTGATGAATTGAGTCCCATTGCTGTCGCTTTATTGGCAACAGGCGCACGTTTTGATATCCACGAAGGAATGGTAGCCTCAAGCAAGTTAAAGCCCATAAAGTACAGCAGCAAACCTAGGATGATACCCACACCGACCTGACTACCAAGCGCCAATAGCGCTAAAGCCGCGGTCATCAATGCAATCGCTGCCAAGAATACTTGGCGCATTTTGCGTTTTTTTTCGGCAATAATAATAAAGGGAATCGCCACGGCAAAACCAATAAATAACAGCGGCAAATATACCAAACCCTGCTGACGTACCGATAAACCAAGCACGTCACTGAGCTGATGCGGCAAGATGACAAATATCGCGGTCATGGTTAAATGCAGGGCAAAAATACCGATATGCAAACGGTTTAAATCACCGATTTTTAACACATCTGCCAATTGCTGCCCAATCGATTTATTATCCAAATTATGCTTAAGCACGCGTAGCGGCGTTGGCACAAACAATAACAATAAAATCGCCAAAAAGGCAAAGCCCACGGTTAACCAAAACAGCCCAGAAATCCCTAGCGAGCCGACCAATAAAGGCCCAAAAGCAAAGGCTAGCATAATAGAGGTGGCAATGGTCAAACCCATGGTTGCCATGGCTTTGGTACGCATCTCTTCACGCGTCACATCAGCAAGTAATGCCATCAATACCGCCGAGACCGCGCCACTGCCTGCCAGCGCGCGCCCGATAATAACTTCGTAAATATCGGAGGCATTAGCGGCAATTACCCCGCCGATAGCAAATAGGATAAGTCCCAAAAAGATAATCGGTTTACGCGGGAATTTATCCGCGGCAAGGCTCATCGGGATTTGAAAAATCGCTTGTCCTAACCCATAAATACCGACAGCCAAGCCAATCAGAAACGGCGTCGCATGCGCATAATTATCACCATAGACAGAAAACACTGGCACAATCATAAACAGGCCAATCATCCGCAAGGCGAAGATACCACCGACCCCGAGGATTGCCCGTTTTTCTACGCTATTCATACTTGCCTCACTGGTTCATCATTGCTGGTTTAACACTGCGGCTTGCTTGTATTATCACGCCGTTATCAAGGCTTTAGCCTACAAATTAGGCCCACTAGTATAAGCCATTCGCCGTTTGCTTGCCGAAACTTTTCTCTTACTGCCGCAGCCGTCCTATTAGCAGCTACCCGTGCCTTTTATGGAGACGATAATTTTGTTACCAAGTGCATCTAATGGCTCATCACACCTTGAATAATGCCCCTATCGTGACAATAAAGTAAGACGTCGCTAAGGCACTTAAACGTCCGTTTTTACATTATTTTTGATGATATAGCTTTTAGAAAATACATAGGGTCAAAACGATAAGTTGTAAGTAACAGTATTTAAAGTAACTAGGCTTAAAACCATCATATTTAAAAAAGTTTCTAAAAAACACGCTAAGAAAACGAGGCTTAGTTAAATTTATAACAAAGCTCTCATGTTAGTTAACAAACATTTAATTTAGATTGTCTTAGTAAATTTCAAGGGTAAAACTCACGCTAATTTTGAACGTTTGGCTTCTATAAATCAGTATCACTGCACTTTATGAAAAACTATCGCTTTATGAAAAACCTCTGCTTTATTAAAAAGCCTCTAGTAAAAAACAGTCTCATGAAAAAATGTTTTGTAAGAACAGCTATTTTTATAAAGCCATAGCAATTTAACAACCAAACATGCTTTAGCAGCCCTTTCATCAACCACATTTAACGCTCAGATTTTATATACCATTTTAGCAAATAGGAAACCTATCACCGATGGCAAATGACCATATTGCAATACGCGGCGCACGTACGCACAATCTAAAAAACATCGACTTAGACATCCCACGCGATAAATTTGTGGTGATTACCGGTTTATCAGGTTCTGGTAAATCGTCACTGGCGTTTGATACGCTTTATGCCGAAGGGCAGCGCCGTTATGTGGAGAGCTTGTCGGCCTACGCGCGTCAATTCCTCTCACAAATGGAAAAGCCAGAAGTCGATAGTATCGAAGGCTTGTCACCGGCGATTGCGATCGAGCAAAAATCAACCAACCATAACCCGCGCTCAACCGTTGGGACGATTACCGAAATTTACGATTATTTACGTCTACTTTATGCACGTATCGGAACGCCCTATTGCCCAGAGCATGGCGAGCCAATGGTTGCGCAGTCGGTGACCGAGATGGTTGATCAAGTCATGGCGTTGCCAGAAGATACCAAGCTTATGATACTGGCGCCGGTGATTCGTGAGCGTAAAGGCGAGCATACAGTGCTACTTGAGCAATTAATTGGGCAAGGTTTTGTCCGCGTGCGCGTTGACGGTGATGTTTACGATACCGATGAGCTACCAACGCTCGATAAAAAGAAAAAGCATACCATCGAGGTCGTCGTTGACCGCTTTAAAGTCCGTGATGATTTGGGCAACCGCGTTGCTGAAAGTTTAGAAACCGCCCTACGCTTAGGCCAAGGTCTGGTCACGCTGCACTTTATGGATGGCAATCCAAAAGAAGGCGGCGACGCTAATCAGGTGATGTCAGCGAAGCATTCTTGCCCTATTTGTGATCGCGCCGTCTCTGAGCTTGAGCCGCGGATGTTTAGTTTTAACAATCCTTATGGAGCTTGCCCAAGTTGTGACGGTCTCGGTAAACGTCAGTATTTCTCAAGCGATAAGCTAATTACCCATCATGAAAAATCGCTCAATCAAGGCGCGATTAATGGTTGGGATAAGCGTCATGCCTATTACTTTGGTTTGCTATCGACCGTGTGCAACCACTTTAAAATTGATATGGATACGCCGTGGCAAGACCTGCCAAAAGCGCAGCAAGACATCATCATGCATGGCTCTGGCAGAGAAAAGCTCACCTTTAACTTTACCGATGAGCGCGGCCGTAAAACCAATAAAACCGTGCCGTTCGAAGGCGTGCTACCGTATTTAGAACGCCGCTATGCCAAAACACAAAGCAACCTTGTGCGTGATGAATTGGCAAAATATCTCGCTGATACCACTTGTAATGTCTGCGATGGCGCGCGTCTTAATGAGATTTCACGCAATGTCCGCGTTGATGATCAAACCATCGCCCAAATCGTCAAGCTGTCTATCGGGGACGCCGCTGATTATTATAAAACGCTCAAGATTGGCGGACATAAAGGCGAAGTGGCGGAAAAAATCTTTAAAGAGATTAACGAGCGTCTTAACTTCTTGGTCAGTGTTGGGCTTGATTATCTGACCCTTGCCCGCTCTGCTGAAACGCTATCGGGCGGTGAAGCGCAGCGTATTCGTCTTGCCAGCCAAATTGGTGCGGGGCTGATGGGCGTCATGTATGTCCTCGATGAGCCGTCAATTGGTCTACATCAACGCGATAATGACCGCTTGCTAAAAACCCTCACGCGCTTACGTGATTTGGGCAATACCGTACTGGTCGTTGAGCACGATGAAGATGCTATTCGCCAAGCCGACCACGTGATTGATATCGGTGTCGGCGCGGGCGTTCACGGCGGTCATATCATCGCCCAAGGTACGGTCGATGAGATTATGGCGACTAAAGACTCGCTGACTGGACAATACATGTCAGGTGAGAAAAAAATCGAGATTCCAACCATTCGCCATAAAGCCAAAACCATCGAGGTGGAAGCAAAAGGTAAAGGTAAAGCCAAAAAAGTCCCGATGACCATCGAGCTTAAAGGCGCAACGGGTAATAACTTAAAAGATGTGGATTTGAGCTTACCGATTGGCATTATGACCTGTATCACGGGTGTATCTGGTTCTGGTAAATCAACCTTGATTAACCGCACCTTAATGCCTGTTGCCGCCACCCAGTTAAACAATGCCTCAACGCTTATCGCCGATAAATATGACAGCATTAGCGGTCTTGAGCATTTGGATAAAATGGTTGATATCGACCAAAGCCCGATTGGCCGTACGCCGCGCTCAAATCCTGCGACGTATACCGGCGTCTTTACCCCAGTACGTGAGATGTTTGCCCAAACGCAAGAAGCGCGCGCTCGTGGTTATAAAGCTGGTCGCTTTAGCTTTAACGTCAAAGGTGGACGCTGCGAGATGTGTCAAGGTGACGGTCTTATCAAAGTTGAGATGCATTTCTTACCGGATATGTATGTGCCGTGTGATACCTGCCATGGTAAACGCTATAACCGCGAGACGTTAGAGATTCATTATAAAGGTAAAAACATCGCCGATGTGCTCGATATGACGGTTGAGGATGCGACTGAATTCTTCTCAGCCATTCCAGCCATTCATCGTCGCCTGCAAGCGTTAATGGATGTTGGTCTGAGCTATATCCGTTTGGGTCAATCAGCGCCAACGCTATCAGGCGGTGAAGCGCAGCGCGTCAAACTGGCACGTGAGCTTGCCAAACGTGATACGGGGCAAACGCTGTATATCTTGGATGAGCCAACTACTGGTCTGCATTTCCATGATATCGATAAACTGCTCAATATCCTGCATACCCTGCGCGATAAAGGCAATACTATTGTGGTTATTGAACACAATCTTGACGTCATTAAAACCGCGGATTGGGTGATTGACCTTGGCCCTGAAGGTGGCAAAGGTGGTGGCATGATTATCGCCGAAGGCACGCCTGAAGAAGTAGCAGAAGTGAAAGGCTCTTATACTGGTGAGTTCTTAAAGCCGATGCTTAAGCAAAAAAATGAAAGAAGTCTGCTGATAGAAATTTAATTGTTGATGAAAGGCTACTCTTTAGAGGGTGGCCTTTTTTGTTGGGTAAATTTATTATGATAAAAATTGAGAATACTAAATATTTTGCACTTTTGAGAGAGCTAAACACATCAGAAAAACTGATTGAGTTAGGTTTCGGTGAGCTTCAAAACATGAGTTTTACGGAAGATGAAAAATTCTACTTTCTACCCTTTCAACTCTTATCGCAAGGGTTTGAGAGAATGATGAAAGCTTATATATGTTTAGGACATTATCAAAAATATGGAAAGTTCCCCGAGGGGACATATCTTAGAAATAAGTTAGGACATGATTTAGAAAAGTTACTAGACGAAATAGTAAACAACTATTACTTTGATTACACAAGACCTCAGTTTGAGTTAGATAATAAATTCCTCCAAACAAATTTAGATTTAAAAGAGCTACTTTCTATCCTTTCTGATTTTGGCAGATTTGCAAGATATTATAATTTTGACTTAATAACAGGTAGCTCGAAAGAGAACACAGATACTGAAGAAAGTTGGAAAGCATTTGAAGCAAAAATTTTAGATTCGGAAGATTATGAGAAGTTAGCTGACTTAAATTTTAACCATGAGGTTTATCAAAAAATATCAACCTACATAGTCACTATTTTCGAAAGGTTTGTTTCTGCGCTTTCAAGACAGTTTATTTTTAACTGCTTAGGGCAAGAAGCTAAAGCCCTTTCTGTTGCCAATTTTTTTGATTTCGGAAAGTTGTATGAACAAGATTTTGGGCGCAAAGATTATAGGTATCAAACCACAAAATATAAAGAAACACCAAAAAATTTGCATAAGAGGACAATACTTGATGAGATTCAGCGAAAAGTAAATTCTACATATAAATCAAGGAAAGTCCTCAAATCAGAATATGATAAAGACTGGCCTTTTTATGAAGATGAAGTAATTATAGAGTGTAGGGAGAGTCACTGGTGTGTCGTTACAATTAATGGATTCGATTATGCATTAAATGGCTCAGCAAAAAGTCGTTATAAATTGGAAAGTCCGCATGATGCGGGCATGACAATTTTAGGCGTAAGTTTATCTGACTTCATATCAATGGCTATGAAGTTATAAGTAGATCAAAGTATAAATGATGGTAGAGAAAGCTGTATTTTGACAGAGTGGAGAGCTTTTTTTATCATGCTTATGGCTAAACAAACTCCCTCTCAACATTCATCACCCGCGCATCTACCGTCCGCTCTATCTTCTCCTCGATTTGACTGCACTGCGACTCGACCACACGTTTAGACAGCCCAACGATCACAAAGGTCCATTCGCTGGCGTCATGGCGATCACGCTCACCGCTCTCACAGACCGCGACACTTGGCGTATTGCCAAAGCGCGCGTGCAAGCCGCCCATGCGTTGACGTTTTTCTTTGAGTGAGCTACAGCCAGGTAGCGCGAAAGTCAGGGTTAAGATAACGATATGCATGAGTTTTCCTTATTAAAATGAGTCACGCTTCATGGTATCATCAAGCATACTTTTTGTAGGGTTAAAAAGGCTAATATTTACCCTTCTCACTATAGATACCAGTTTCACAGCATTCCTAATAATAACCAAATTAAGAGACATAACAATGACCAAACATTATGATTATATTTCCATTGGCGGCGGTAGCGGCGGCATTGCATCAATTAACCGAGCAGCCAGCTACGGCAAAAAATGCGCGATTATCGAAGCCGATCAACTGGGCGGCACCTGCGTAAACTGGGGCTGCGTACCCAAAAAGGTGATGTGGTATGGCGCGCAGGTTGCTGAAGCCATCGAAAAATATGCGCCAGATTACGGTTTTGACGTTGAATTAAAAGGCTTTGATTTTCAAAAGCTCATTCAAAGCCGTCAGCAATATATCGAAAACATCCACCGCTCTTATGACAATAATTTGGCAAAAAACGGCGTTGAAGTGATAAAGGGCTTTGCTAAATTTGTCGATACCAATACCGTAGAGGTCAACGGCGAGCTGATTACCGCTGACCATATTTTGATTGCGACGGGCGGACACCCGATTTTCCCCGATATCAAAGGCGCTGAGCACGGTATCGATTCTGATGGCTTTTTTAAATTGACGCACCTGCCAAAACGCGTGGCTATCGTCGGGGCAGGATATATCGCCGTTGAAATCGCAGGCGTGCTCAACAGCCTAGGCGCTGAGGTGCACTTATATGTACGTCAGCATTCGCCGCTGCGCTCATTTGACCATACTATCGTTGAAACCTTACTGATAGAAATGGAGCAAGATGGTATTCATGTGCATACCAACACCACGCTCACCGAAGTCAATAAAAACGAAGACGACTGCTTAGAATTATTTACCAAAGATGGCACTCTCGATACGGTCGATTGCTTGATTTGGGCAATTGGTCGCGCGCCTTCCACGGATAATATTAACCTAGAAGTGACCGGCGTAGAAACGACCGAGTTTGGCAAAATCAAGGTCGATAAATTCCAAAATACCAATATTGAGGGTATTTATGCCGTTGGCGATATTATTGAAGGCGGCATTGATTTGACGCCAGTGGCTATCGCGGCGGGTCGCCGTTTATCGGAGCGCTTGTTTAACGACAAGACCGATGAGCATTTGGTCTATGATTTAATCCCGACGGTTATTTTTACCCACCCCGCTATTGGCACGATTGGCTTGTCTGAAATCGATGCCGTTGAGCAGCATGGCAAAGAAAACATCAAATGCTATAAATCGACCTTTACCTCTATGTATAGCGCAGTGACTCAGCATCGTCAAAAATGCGTGATGAAACTGGTGTGCTTGGGTGAGGAAGAAAAAATCATTGGCTTACATGGCATTGGCTATGGCGTTGATGAGATGATTCAAGGCTTTGCGGTCGCGATTAAAATGGGCGCGACGAAGGCAGATTTTGATAATACCGTTGCTATCCACCCAACGGGAGCAGAAGAGTTTGTCACGATGCGCTAGTTTGATGAAAAGACTGGGCTAAATTAGTAAAAAGGCTACCTTTAACGCGGTAGCTTTTTTATTAAAGCCTAGCAAAGTCTTTAATTACCCAGCACCCACTCTCCTTTGACTTGATAAACGTTAAAGCCAGTCTTATTGGTGCGACGATTACCCGCGATTGTCTGGGTGATATCAGCGCTGCACCTGTAAGTCTGATTACCCTTGACGCGGTCACAGTGGATATTCTCGACACGCTCAAGCCTTGGCATCATGCGCTCCATCAAGCTGCTTATATCTTGTGCCATTTTATCGTTGCCCGCATTCGCCTTGGCATCCTCCATAATTTTAATGCCTTGCTCATATTGCGCTGCAATCAACTCCTCAACCGTACTTTCAGAAGGCGCTTTAGAATACGTGATTAAAAACGGTAACAATACGGCAATGAGTACCAGTAGCTTAAAATGTCTCACGCTGTCCTCCTGTTATGTTTATAGCGTTTTTAAAACTTAAGAGGCGGCTAATTATTCAGACAGTATAATCACGATACTGCTATGATGCGCTTAATAATCACCGTTGCGAGATGCTTGTGTGGCAAATGTATGTTTCTATATTACCGATTGGTCTTGGCATCATGACCTTGGTTGCAAGCCTAATTGGTTTGTTTGCTTATTTGATGTCTAATGATAATGCCACGCGCTTGCCCGCTTTTAACTGGTTTAAGCGTTTAATTATCATGGCATTTTTACTACTGAGCGCCGGGTTATTGATGACCTTTGGCAGCTTTTGGGGTTAATGGCTTTAGGATTAATAATTTTAGGTTTAATAAAACTGCTTGGCTTATAATTAACTTACAATTTTTTCTAATTCTAATAACTCTAAATCTTGACGTTTGGGTTCGCCATTGTTGCCATCAACAGGAAACGGCATGCTATTGCCATTTAACCGATAACCGCGGCGCTGGTAATAAGCTAATAGCTCAGGACGATGGCTTAAAATGGACATGGTCAGACGCGCAGGATAGTTATCAGACGTTTCCTTATTTGATTGCAAATGCCGCTGCGCAAAGGTCTCTGCTGCCTGCAATATTTGATGGCCAACACCATGCCCTTGTAGCTCAGGCAGTACGGCAAACATACCGATATAGGCTTTTTTCTTGCCAGCGTTCTCATTTTTATCAGCATCGTCTTTTATATCGACCGCGATACAGCCTAACAACTCGCCTGTTTCTTTGCCATCGCGAGTACCTGACGTGGTTTTTGGATAAATAAAAACGTAGTGTTTGGGGTCAGCAATAAGGGCTAATAGCTCGTCTTTGGTGGTGCGAATACCACCGATTAAATCCGCCTCATTGGTCCAGCCTTCTGCTTGCCGGTAGCAGCGATTTAATAATTGCTCTAGCGCGTCAATATCTTCTGCTTCGGCTTGGCGTAAAAATACGGCTTCTCTATTCGTCTGATTTTTATTTATAGCGTCTTTATTTATGGCATCTTTATTCATACATTGATTTTCCTTTTCCGTTCATATTTTATAAAAATCTATCGTATAAAAGGCTGGCTCGGATAACCAAGCCAGCCTTCATAATAATACGTATCAGTTTTGACTACTAGCGCGATAACGCATGGGCTTGCTCGATAACACTAAACCCTGCATTGATTTGCGCGCGCGTTGGCGCGTGACCTCGGCGCAGTAGCTCGCCAAAGGCAGCCATTTCTTTATCGTGGCCAACTCCACTCGCGGCACTGGCTCGTGTGTCCTCGCCTTCATCATCAAAATAAAACTCGATATAATTAAACTGCTGTAGATCGCCTTGTAAGATACTATGATCGGTCGTGGCTGCATGACCGCTATAGCGCATACTTTTGTCACATTGCATCGTCCAAAAAAACGGCACGCGCTCAGTATTGTCATGGACATCGTCTGCTCCCACTATCGCTGCCGCGGTCACAAGGCCGTGCTGTAGCGCCACGCGCCAATGCTCGATCCGCATCCGCCCCATTTGATTAGGCGCTTTAGCAATGTCGCCGAGTGCATAAACGCCGTCGCGCAGCTGTAGATGTTTATCAACTTGGACGCCATCAGGGTCGTTGACGTCGCTGAGTACGTCCGTTCGCGGAGACACGCCCGTACCGAGGATGACCATATCGGCGTCTACGCGCTCGCCACTCGCAAGGGTCACGCCACTCACCCCTTTATCATTGCCATTGATTTTGTCGACTGAAGCATTAAAGACAAAGCTAACACCTCGGTCTTGGTGACGGTTAATGAGCGCATCGCTGACGGACGCTGAGATGATATGACTCATGACACGAGACTCTCGACCTATCACGGTAACGCTGGCAACACGGCCTGCTTTTGCAAGCGCTGAGGCGACCTCCATGCCGATAAATCCGGTGCCAACGATGACCACACGCTTACCCACGCTTGCCGCTTTGATCGCTTTGGCATCGTCTAAACTGCGAAGGGTATAGACACCACTTTGCTGAGCACCCTCAATCGGTGGGATAACCGGCTCGGCACCCGTTGCCACGACTAAAAAGTCAGGGCGGATGGTCTCACTATCACTGTCACTATCGCCCGTATCTTTTTTGACGATCAGGGCGTTTTCATTGGGCCGTACCTCGCTGACAGTGGTTTTTAATTGCAAGTTTATATTGTGATCTTCCGCCCAGTCACTGCCGCCGAGCATGAGTTTTTCTTCATCCGCCTCACCTGACATAAAGGCTTTGGACAATAACGTTCTGTCATAAGGGGCTTTGTCATCTGCGCTAATGATGGTGATTTTGCCGCTGTAGCCAAGCTTACGAAGGCGGTGCGCGGTCATAAACCCAGCCGCGCCGCCACCTACAATCATGGTATGCGTGTCGCCAAGTTTGTCATTGTTGGTTTTGCCATTGCTAGTACTTTGATCTATAGTTTCACTGGTATTGACACTCAAGCTGTCGCCATTGTCAGTAAGCGGATACTGGGTTAAGCCATCAGCGGCAACCGGCTCTAATAAGGAGCCGTCCGTGCTGTCAAACGTTCCGTGATGCCAAGGACAAACCACGCGATTGCCGCAGCGCACACCATCGCCCAAATCTGCCCCAGCATGGGGACATTTACCATCGAAGGCGCGAAACTCATCCTCATCACGCGTGATTAAAATGATACTGTCATCGTCTTGCTTGAATGATTTCATGCCGCCATCAGGGATATCGGCTTTATCAATCGTGAAGGTTTTTATAGTTGAGCTGGTCATAGTTGTCCTTAACGGTGGCGATTGCTACCTTATCAATGGTTATGAATGTTAAGATATGGTTTTTATGAGTATCCACGCAGTATTTTTATCATCTTTGTGAAAATATAAAAAATATGAAAAATAGAATAGAAACGATGTGACATAAATACTGTCATGATTTTGGTTTTAACCTATTAAAAACGTTAAAGTAATTAAACACTTATTAATCCCAAGTACAGGGTTAAAATACAAAGTTAAAGTACAAATAAGCACTTATTGATAGTAGCAAGCTCACCACACTTGCGATGTTTTTTTGTATGTCTCGCACGTTGCGAATCGTAACTTTTGATAGCGCCTACCTTTATAATAAGACTCACCTTTTATAGACGACTTCTTTATGACTGACCCTAGTAGTATGACTGACCACAATAGCGACTTTTTGCCATTCACCTCTGCTGATATTGCCTTAGCGGCTGATACGTCCAAACTGCCGCAGCCGGCGCAGCCGCCTTTAAAGCAAGTAACGTATAAAGCTCATGCGACAGATTTTGTGGTTAATGAGATATTGCCGCTCGATTTTACTGGCGAGGGTGAGCATTTATGGCTACACATTGAAAAGCTGGGCATGAACACTGCCTACCTGGCTAAATTATTATCAGAATGGGCAGAAATTCCACTGCGCGATGTCGGTTATTCGGGGCTAAAAGATCGTCAAGCGCTGACGACGCAATGGTTTAGCCTGCGCCTACCAAAAAAACAATGGCCAGAGTCTGAATTTGCGCCGATAAACATTGGAGAGAATGAATCGGTCAGCATCCTTGCGCAGCATTGGCACAATAAAAAGCTCAACCGCGGCACGCACCGCGCCAATCGATTTATCATTACCTTGCGAGAGATTCAGTTTGCTGGTTTTGATACGGCAGCGCTAATGCCTGAGCAATTATTAGCGGCAAAACAACATGTCGAGCAGCATTTAGCCAATATCAGCACAACTGGCGTGCCCAATTATTTTGGTCCGCAACGTTTTGGTCGTAATGGTAATAATGTCAGAGAGGCTTTGGCGTTGTTTGCCCGTCCTGTACCAGAAAAACGTTCGCAATTCAAAAAGAGCAAACGCAAACAGGCACCGCGCGAGCAAAACAGCATGGAATTATCCGCTGCGCGTAGCTTAATATTTAACGAGATATTGGCAGCGCGGGTACAAGATGGCAGCTGGAATACCGGACTTGCAGGAGAAGTGTTTAATTTGGACGGCTCAGGTTCGATATTTGCCAGTGAGGAAATAGACGCGACTTTAAAGGCGCGAGTTGCCAGCGGTGATATTCATCCAACGGCGGTGTTATGGGGTGTGGATAATGATAAAGTCAGCGCAGCAGCAGCCGCTATCGAAAACGATATTGTGCAAAAAAACCCACTGTTACGCCAGTTGGCAACAGGCCTTGAGAAGCGCGAGGTAAAAGCGCAACGACGCGCCCTGCGTTTACCGATTGAAGCCTTAGCTTGGGAATGGCAGGACACAGATAATAAGATGACATTGGTGCTTAGCTTTACTTTAACGACCGGTAGCTTTGCAACCAGCGTGCTAGAAAGCTTGGTACAAAATTTAAGCACATCGTCACCTGCTATTTAGCCTTTAACTGGTCGCATAAAGAACGGCTATTTTATCCTTTTCTGCGGCCAGCATATCATTGGCGCTGACCACTTTATTACGGCCGCGGTCTTTTGCCTCATATAAGGCTTTATCGGCAATACAGATTAAGCGCTGACAAATATCACTTGGCAACTGAGCCTTTGAGACTTCTGTAGCAGCGCGTTTTCTTCTATGCGAGACTCTATTTTGCGCGCGCGCTGTTTCTGAATCTGCGTTTGGCGTGGCTATTTTATGCGTACTACTTTTTTTTGCGCTATATTTTTGCGTATTAGTATGAGTTTGCTGAGTTTCAGCTAGCGGCTGTGCCTCTTCTTCTAGCGCCACGGCCTTGTACTCGCTTTGAATGCGAGTGCGCTCTTCACACGTGAGGGTATAAACCCCTAAGCTGGCAGTAATATAAAAATCCGCACGGTTATTACTTTTGATGGCTTGTTGCGCAATATCTTTGCGTAGCTGCCGAGCAATGCTCATCGCGCACTCGTGAGCGGTGTCTGGCAGCACAATTAAAAACTCTTCGCCGCCATAACGACTGACAATGGCGTCTTCTGATAATGCGTTCATTAACGTTTGAGCAACCTCGGATAATACTTGGTCACCAACGTCATGGCCATAATTGTCATTGATGTTTTTAAACCAATCTAGGTCCAATAAAATCACGCTAAAATCCTGCTTATCTCCCATCGCAAGCAACGCTTGCTGCATTTGCGTCAGCCCGTAGCGCCGGCTTTTTAGCTGGGTCAATTCGTCGTGATTGGCATACTGCATGATTTCAGCTTTACTGTTATCCAATATCAATAACAGTGTGCGAAACATATAGATGATAAAAATCGCCTTTGGTAGCGCCATATAAATATGGGTGGTGCGCCAAAAAAACGCTGAGGAGAAACGCAGTTGATTAAAGGTGTCCCAGCTAAGCGTCCCATTTTGAAAAATAGAGGCCGAGATGGCATTTTCAATCGCTGTCGTTTCGCTAAAGGTAAGGTAGCTATAAGTGTCTAGTGGGAAAGAAGTTATCGTCATTTGGCGCAAATTGGGTAGCGTAAAGCCAAAATAGGGAACCAAGGTAACCAAAAAAATTAAGGCGATATGCCCCAAAAAGGCTTTCCAAACATAGCGCCGCCGTATGAGCATCATGCCTAGCATCGCGCCGCCAACGAGCGAAACCCCAGCGACCAGACTGCTATGACCCATGACTAAAATCACCACGGCAATATAAAGGCTATAAAGCGTAACCATTATTGCTTGCCACTTATATAGGGAGCCTGTGTCTGTTCTAATGGGCGATGCCCGGCTGACCAGCCAAAAAAAGAACAGCACCATCAGCGTCACTCCAATCCACAAAGGATAGAGCAGATCCATGTCTACGTAGGAGCCAAACCTATCTCGGTAGCACCAAACAAACAAAAACCACAGCCAGTGTGACGTGACTTCTATTAACACAAATAACGCGAGCAGCGATGCCCTATCAGCAGCTTGCCACTCGAAAATCACTCGCGAGAGTTTTCTGTAGCCTAGATGAGATATCGATACAGCCATAATGGGCTACCGCAGATAGTGAAAGTTACTGAGCCAAACCGAACTTAAAAATAAAAAGCATGACTTATATTAGACCTAAACTGACGTATTTAGTGTGGCAATTTTTCCTTTAATTATCAATCTGTTTAATGGATTTATCCGTCAATAGCCAAAATTTTATTTTAGCTTATGGTTTTGATGGACTTTTTGAAGATAGATTTAGCTTATGTCTTAAACACGGCCAAACAAGTTTATAGTAAATTCTAGATAAAAAGAGTTCAGCTTTTATGGCGTGCTACTGGTATAAATTTTCTTTGCTTGCTGTGTGACTTCGTCACTCCAGAGGCTACATAAAATTCATCTCAGTAGCACTGTGTTTATTTTATAGTGGATCGACTATAGCTTATCTATGCAGCTTAAGGGTAGCCCATTTTGGTCTAAGCCAATGCCGCAAACGACTGCCAAACGCCTTGCTGCTCAGGGTTGAGGTGCGGCACATCGCCCAAGCGTCGCCACGGCATATTACTGCCATGAAAGTCACTGCCGATGGAGGCGGCAAGCTGATGTTCAGCAATGCTGCGATCGACCATTCTGCGGGTACTAATCGGTTCGCTATTTGATGGTAACTCACAAGCATCACCGCCAAGCTGGGCAAACTCTTCAATCAGTTTACGCACGCGGGTGGCGGATAACTGGTAGCGCGTCGGGTGCGCGAGTACTGCCTTGCCGCCGCAAGCATGAATCAGCTCGATACCATGCTGCATCGTTAACGCTTCAATCGCCACATAGGCCGGCTTATTATCCGCCAGATATTTATCAAAGGCTTTTTGTACGGTTTTTACCTCGCCGCGCTCAAACAACACTTGGCCAATGTGTGCCCGCCCTACCGCTTGCGGATTGCCGCCTGCCTTATCACAGACTGCTTGCCAAAGCTCAGCATAATCAATATCTAATAGCTCGCTGAGTTTTTCAGTGATACGTTGACCGCGCGTGGCACGGCTGTCTTGCAATTGTTGCAAGGTAGCATGCATTTGATCAAAGTCAGTAAAATCTAATCCAAGCACATGAATGATTTTTTTGGTGGATTTATTTTTGCCGTAGCCACCGCTAAGCGTATGCTCGCAGCTGATTTCAACCCCATTGATTAATTGTATATTGCAAGCCTGAGCCGCCACGCGCGCTTCTTCGATACCCATCAAGGTGTCATGATCAGTTAGCGCCAGTACATTAATGCCAGCGTTATGGGCGCGCTGTATGACCTCGGTTGGCGCATAAGTACCATCAGAGCAAGTGCTGTGGCAATGTAAATCAATTTTCATAAAGCTGGCCTTGAGATGTTTAATAGGTGGTGCATTTAAATATGCTGTCGATATTAGGTATATTATCAGTAAAATAAGCTAAATATGGCGAAGATATGTGCTATCGAGGGCATATCGGATGATTATCGGGTTGATTGCTTTTTTTTGCAGCGGTAGACGTGTAAACTACCCCTTACGTTTTTGTTGGACATTCTATTTGCTATGAAAGCCTTATTAGACTTCATTCCGTTAATCGCTTTTTTTATTGCCGCGCGTTACAGTGGCATTTTAGCGGCGGCAGGTGCATTGCTCGTGGCCACTATCATTATTTATGCCATCCACTTTGTGCGTCAAAAAGGCAAATTTGATAAGCAGCAGTGGGTCGTTTTATTGTTAACCATCGTTTTTTGTGGTGGTACGCTGCTATTACGTGACGACATCTACTTACGCTGGAAATCGCCCATTATCAACGGTATCTTTGCTTTAACGCTATTGGTAAGCGCGGCAATTAATAAGCCCCTCATGCAATTGGCGATGAAAGAAGTGTTTTCACTGACCTTAAGTGGCTGGAAAAAACTGACCGTCGCTTGGGCATTGTTTTTTGCCTTTATGGGCGTCCTGCATTATATCACGGCATTTACTATGTCTGATGAGGCTTGGATTAACTTTAAAACTTACGGCTGGATTCCGATTATGCTGGTATTCGTGGTCGCTCAATTTGCGCTGTTAAAAAATCATCTTAACCCAGCGTTAACCGATAAAACGACTAAATAAAAGCTGATTTAATCCTAAAATCTAGTCTAATTATAATATATGATTTAACAATATGATGAGACATATCATCATGTTTTATTATGGTTTATAGCGCTTTATTCTTACTATTTACTTGAGGAAGTCTCATGTCCTTATTTGCCATTATCGGTCACGATGTTGCCGGTAGCAGCGCCCAACGCCAAATGACGCGCGCCGAACACGTTGCCCGCCTGCAAGTATTACAAAGCGAGCAGCGTCTGGTTATCGCTGGTCCAACGCCTATCGTACACGGTAAAAGCGAGATGTCAGGCAGCCTGATTATTGCTGACTTCGACTCCCTCGACGCCGCGCAAGCGTGGGCTAGCACTGATCCTTATTTGCGTGATGGCGTCTATAGTCACGTGGACATCAAGCCGTTTGTGCAGTCATTGCCTACCCCGAATGACAGTGACAGCGCTGCAGATAAGCCAGCAGATAAGGTAACAGCATCGTGATTGAGCGGTTATCCTCTTCAAATCGTCAAGTTTTTAATCATGTTACTCCTCATGCCGCGCATCATGTTACTCATCATGACATGGCGCGCGCTTTTGGCCGCGCCGCTAACGTTAGTGTTGCTAGCTTGATGATGTTTGCTAGTCTATCGGTGCAAGCAGCGCCAACTGTGACCAACGCCGATCCTGCAGCAGGAACGCCTAACACTGCTGTTCAAGTAGCACCGCTAAATACCGCAGCAAACACCGCAGCTGCTACAGTACCAGCTTCGGCTACAAATGCTAATAAGCCTGTGACTAACATTAGCGACACTCTAGCAGCGCAGCTACAACCATCAACTAAAGCATTGTCTGAGGCCAATCAAGAACTGCTCAGCCGTAATGCCCAACTGCAGCGTCAAGTCAACGACTTACAAACGCAAGTGAACGTTTTGGTGTATGAAAGCAAAGGCCAGTTGTTTTTATATGGTGCCTTTACGGTTTTAGCAAGCTTGTTGGTTGGGATATTTATTTCATGGCTGGTTTTTGTCCGCCGTGAGCGCTGGTAGAAAAATTTTTATAAATGTGACCTGTTATGCCAAATTCTGCTATACCTAAAGTGTCATCTACCGCCTCGCCTACGTCCCACAAACACACCAAATCTTCTAAAAAACCTGCAGCGCCAGACGTGATTACCCCTGCTAAGATTGCATGGCAAACCGATGATGCGGGCAATCAAGCGCCCGTATCAGGAGAGTTTGGCGATGTGTATTTTTCGCACGCTGATGGCTTGGCAGAATCCCGCCATGTGTTTTTAGCTCATAACAATCTGCCAGAGCGGCTAGCAAACCTTGCCGACAAGCAATGCTTTACGATTGCTGAATTGGGCTTTGGTACGGGTTTGAATTTTTTAGCGACATGGCAACTTTGGCGTGAGCTTCGTGAGCAGCAGCCGCATTTAGCAAATGCTCGCTTACATTTCATCACCACCGAAAAATACCCCATTCCACTTGCTGATTTAACGCAGATACTTAGTTTATGGGCACAGCGTGCGCCCGATCTTGCCGAATTAATTGACGAGCTTTTAGCAAACTATCCACCGCTGATTGCAGGCTGTCATCGCCTAAATTTTATTGCCGATAATATCACCCTTGATATTTGGTTGGGCGATGCGGGCGCTAGTTTGGCAAGTCTAGCTACTTTTGATAACTTAAATAATGGGAGCGCTATTAAGCGCCCTTATATTGATGCTTGGTTTTTAGATGGTTTTGCGCCCTCTTGTAATGAGTCCTTGTGGGCAGAGTCGATATTTGCCCAGATGCAGCGCTTATCTCGTGCTGGTACGACTGCGGCTACTTATAGCTGTGCCGGTATCGTCAAACGTGGTTTACAAGCCCATGGTTTTAGCATTAAAAAGGTGAAAGGCTTTGGGCGCAAACGTGAAATGCTAACAGCGGTTATGGCTGGTAGCGCTGATTCCTTGCCTGATTCTTTAGCACAAAATGACGATAACAATATCTGCGTTTCGCCACACCCTCATGACCACATTCCTAGCCACACAGTGGTGATTGGCGCGGGTGTTGCGGGACTACTTACCGCTTGGACACTGGCCAATCGCGGTATGACAGTGACGATAGTGGATAAAGTCGCGCCGCTTGCTGGCGCCTCTGGCAATCCGCGTGCCCTCCTCGCACCAAACATGACGCCCATTCATCACGTCTATGAGCACCTGCACTCTATCGGCTACCTATATAGCGGCAAGCTATATCGTTATTTTAATCAGCAAGCAGCGCTGCAACAAATGCCGCTAATACTTGAGCAAACGGGCACGTTAGACTTGCTAATCAAAACTAATATCGGCACGGCACAGATTGCCGATTACCCTGATGAGATGGCAACCACAATTACTGCTGAAGAAGCGCGGCAATTAAGCGGTTTAAACATTCAAGACTTAACGGACAATTTATATTTACCAAAATCGGGTTTGATCAATCCACAAGCACTAAAAACGCTCATCCTTAAACACCCAAATATCACTTATCAGCAGCTTAGCGTCACTAATATCCAAGAAAAGGCAGATAAAGTTACAGTGACGGGCGATAAAAAAAGTGGTGGTGCTAGTGATAATAATAGTCAAACCCCCGCCACTATCTGCGCTGATAATGTGGTGATTTGCGCGGCCTATGAGAGCCATCAATTAGACAACCGTATCGTTAAATGCCGTACCATTCGTGGGCAATTATCTTGGTTTACGCCCACTACTGAGCAAATCGCTCGATTACCTAAATTACCGCTCAAATATAGTGGCTATTGCGCGCCCTTTATCGGGCAACACGGTGATGCTGAGATAAATTATATTAACGAAGGTCAGCCGCAGTTTTTACTGGGGGCGAGCTTTGTCGATGCTGACGCCAGCATTGATATTCGTGAAGAAGAAAATCAGCAAAATTATGACAAATTGCTTGAAGATATACCTGAATTAAGCAGTGTCTTGCCAGATGATACCAGCGCATGGCAGGCGCGCGCGGGTGTGCGCACGCAAACCATTGACTATCATCCGTTGGTCGGACGACTTGCGCAAAGTCGCCGCATTTGGACGCTCTCTGCCATGGGGGCAAAAGGTTATGCCCTAGCACCGATATGCGCTGAAGTCTTAGCAGATATGATGCTTGGCTGTTTTGCCCCTTTATCCGCTGTTATGTTAGCGCGGCTGTCACCCAATCGGGCGCGGTTGCATAAAGCGCAAAAGGCAACCATTTAACGTTACGCCAACGTTTATCAATATTTATACAGATGCTATCTTATACCAGTGCTGTCAACGTAAAAGCATGTGTTTATCATCCTGTAGCAGCTGACTTAAAGAAAAATGCTTACATATCAATTATAAAATGGATAGCTATCTCTTATGAAAACCCCTTTTTTCACACTGGCAAAACCTTACCTTAAAGCAATTTCTATCGCTTTATTAAGTGTATCATTGCTGAATGCCTGTCAAAAAACGCCAGAGCCTGAAGCAGCCGATGAAACTACTGATGATACTACTAATGAAACTCCTGCTAAAACAACGATTCAGACGACGCCAGTGACTTCTAATATCAATACACCTAATGCTGAAGAAAATCTAAATACTACGGCATCTACAGACAATTTAGAACAAGATACAAGCTTAACTGAACCTAAAAATAAGCTTGACGCAGCAGACAACTCAGCAAACAATGCTGCGATAGCGCCCAATCCAGAACAAGCCATCAAAGGCGCGCAAATCACCGATGTTAATTATCGTAGCGCCAGCGGTGAGACACTATTTGTCATCTTTGAAACCTCAGAAAAAGGCGTGCTTAACGCTATCGTTACCTTGCCGGGCAAACCAAAAATCACTTTAAGTGCCCCAGAGGGACAAGGCAACAATCCCACTTACCACTCAAGCGATGGCAGTATGCAGCTGGTCAGTCATGGCGGTGGTAGCAGCATCGACCTTATTCAAAATAATAAAATGACGAGCTTTGACGCCATTAGCGTAGATGCCGAAGTTATCACCGAGTAGTTTTTTAAATAAAAATTTTGCTTGAAATCTTTTATAGTTGATAATTTAAGCAAAAAAAGGCGGCAAATAATAATAATTGCTGCCTTTTTGTTGTTTTTTCACTTTAGCCAAAGCCAGTGGTCTTGCCAAGTACACTGACCAGCCAGCTCATCACCGCCCACAAACCCCAACCGATAACCACAAGAACAACTAAGCCAAGCAAATCAGGAATGTGCAGATATAACCAAGCAACGATAGGGCTGCGCCAAAAGAAGGTAAAGCGGCTGTGCTGCTGTCTATTTTCTAATGATTGATGCAAAAACGGCCGATCCATATGCATGGTTTCGGTGATGCCATATTCATCGCGTAAATGCTCGTGCACGATGCTCAGTGTCTTGCGGCTGGGACGAATAAAAATATCGAGCACCGTACCAATACCCGGTACGATACCAACGACCATGTCCATCAGCGCCAGTCTAACCGCTGGGGTCATTTTATGCGCCGGCACACCCAACTGCCGACCCAATATAAAAGCATAACTGGTTAAGGCCAATCCTGCCAAGTCTCCCGCCAGCGGAATGGTCGACAGCGCCGCATCAGCCCCCATACCTTGCTTCGTAAAAGGAACACGTACGAGCGAATCCATGGTATTGGCGAATTTCGCCAGTTTACGCTCAGTTTCGATGACTTGTGCGCGCGTTAGCCCATGCTCAGCCAGCTTTGCTTGATAGTCGATGACAGGCGCATTAACATCAATGTTGGAACCTTTCTTCAATTTTAATTTTGCAAGTTTATTGAATTTATCCATTAAACGTTGTCCATAGACAAGCAGTTGCAACGAGCGCAAAGATGTAACGCCCTACCCATATATTGGCTAAAAATGCTTGGAAACAGGCCAGTGCCTGACGACTGGCACACGCGCTATTTTGCTTGGCAAACATCATCGCCACCAATGCTAGACCAAAGACAGGAATGATGCCCAAGCTGGTTGGTGCAAAATAATGCCACATGACCGCGCCCATGACTAATAAAAATAACATTTGCAGCAGCGAGATAATAATCACATCATAGCGGCCAAACAATATCGCCGTTGATTTGACGCCAATTTTTAGATCATCTTCACGATCTGCCATCGCGTACTGGGTATCATAAGCCACCGTCCAGCACATATAAGCGATAAACAGTAACCAACACCAAATATCAGGCGCGCCTTGTATGGCAACATAGGCCATCGGTATCGCCCAACCAAACGCCGCCGCTAAAAACACTTGCGGCAAATGGGTAAAACGCTTCATAAATGGATAAATAAACGCCAATATAACGGCGCCAAGCGACCAGTAAAATACTGCTATCGGCAAAAAGAACAGCAGACTGGCGCTTAATAACACCAATACTAAAAATGCAGCAACAGCCTCTTTAGCAGACAAGCGCCCATCTGCAAGCGGCCGTCCTTTGGTGCGGCTAACATGACCATCGACCTTGCGATCGGCAAAGTCATTGATCGCACAGCCTGCCGCGCGCATAAAAATCGCGCCAAGCGCAAAAATGATGAATACTTTAAAACTGGGCAAACCTGCCGTCGCCCCTTGCTGCTGCGCTTGTCCCATTGCTGCTAGCATGATGCCCCACAATGTGGGCCATAGTAACAGCTCTATGCCCACCGGTTTATCAAAGCGCGTCAGTTGTAGGTAGGCGTGGAGTTTGTCGTTAAATGTCATGGCGTTTTATTATCATCTATAGAAATTTATATACTTGTTTACAGCTGTTGAGTTAAGCGAACAGAAACGAATAGGTTGGCGAGCTATTGGATTTGTTGCCACAATTTATTGGCTTCAATGAGCGACAACTCAGGATATTGCTTGCGTAAGGCTTTAATGGCAGGGACTTTTTCTTTTTGTACGGCTTGCTGTCGTAAAAAAGCTAAATAATCTTCAGGGCGGCTCAATTCTTTTAAGCGCGCTTCCAATCTTAAAATTCTCGTACGCAGCATAATATTTATCAATAATAACGCTGCTCCCATTACCCAAATAATTAGCGTTGGCATTCCCTGCTCCTAAATTTAGCTGCTAAACAAGCTGGCTATTAAACGAAGTAGTCCTTAAACAAAATACCCATCAAAGCGTACCACTTCATTATGCCAGCTCTCGCTCGGTTGTTGGTGCGCAAGTGATGGCGCCAATTGTGGGCGCTTCACAACCACGCGGCCAGACGTTCGTGCATTTTGACTGACGACAGTACGCGCCGATTGTAGCAATTGCACCTCTTCGTCTAGCGTTGGCGGGCGTGCCAATTGGTGCAAGGCTTGCATATGTTTACCGACTTTGGCGCCTTTACCCGTTTTGCTATCTTGATAGCTGTCCTCTGGAAACATAGGATCCAGATAAACCACATCGATTGCTTTTGAGCTAGAAATCGCATCAGTTTGTGATTGTGCAAAATGTCTGTTTGCAAAGTGACTGTTTGCGAAATAACTAAGCGCATCGGTATTGATAATCTGTAGGCGGCTCATGAGTTTTTGCCAATTTGCCAGCGCACGCATCCGCTGCTGTTCTGCGAGCAAAAGCAGCGCCATCAAGTGCTGCTGCTCAAGCATAATAACTTGGGCGCCAGTACTGGCCAATATCAGACTGTCGTGGCCAAAGCCTGCGGTCGCATCAATGACCATGCTGTCCGATGTGATTTTGACAGCTTGCAATAACAGCTCGGATTTGCGCCCCGCGCTCACCACACGGCGTTGCAGCTTATCCCATTCAGGCGCAACGCTTAGCCCGTCACTCAGCCATGATAATTTGTCTTTTTCATCTAATACTAAAATAGGCTGGGTGGCGTTTTGGCTTAATTGCTGGCGGCGTTTTTGATTCAGCTTATCGGTAAACAGCTCAGGACTTAAAATAATCGGCAATTGATGCTGAGCTATCAATGCTTGCAGGCTTTCAACCTGCGCGTGTTGGGTTTCGCTAACATAAAAAAGTTGGCAGTGCATAAAGTTGCTTGATGCTTGTTGTAAACTGCTCATAACTGCCCTCCTCTTTTAAGATTTTACAGTCGTTACTGAATAAAATGGATACACAAGATTGTAGCGCGAGGCTGGTAAAAAATTTTTTGCAACCTCTGTCGGCGTAGGCACAGCAAGCAAGAAAAATTCTTGCCAGTCTCGCTGTGTATTTTTTATATTGATCTATCGATACAACTCAGACATTTAAAAACTTAAGGTCGTATCGTTAAAAACTAGCCTGCCATTTGATAACCAAAACCCCAAGCGGCAATCAGTACTAATACGCCCGTAATAATACGTAGCCAAGCAAAAATTTTAAAATCACGGCGGCTAACCCACGCGACCAATAGGCGAATACAAAGTAAAGCGACGATAAATGACACCATGGTGCCAATACCCAATACCAACCAATCCTCGCTACTGGTCAACACGTCATGGTGCTTTAATAAATCCAATAACGCTGCGCCAACAATGACAGGTATTCCTAAAAAGAAAGAAAACTCCGCAGACGCTTTACGCGACACGCCTAGCCAGAGTGCGCCAATAATGGTCGCGCCTGAGCGTGAGGTTCCGGGTATCAAGGCGAGGCATTGAAACAACCCAATCATCAACGCTGTTTTTAAGCTAACGTCTTCTGCTTCTTGGGCAATAATCGTTTTCGGACGATTTTCTACATAAAATATCAGCAGGCCACCGATAATCAGCATAATCGCTACAACGATGGGGTTAAATAAATACGCCTTAATCTCGTCCGCAAAGGTAAAACCAACAATCATCACCGGAATAGTGGCAACGATTAAACTTAAGCCCAGCTGTCTTGGGTTATTCATACCTTCGGCTTTACCCGTCAGCAAACCCATCAGCGCTTGCCATAACCTGCCCCAATAGTCATAAATGACCGCTAAGATAGCGCCAAGCTGGACTACCACCACAAACAAATCAACTTTTTCTTTGGTCCAAAAACCCATCAAGTCTGCTGATAAAATTAAGTAGCCAGTGCTAGAAATGGGTAAAAATTCAGTGATGCCTTCAACGATACCCATGATAAGCGCTTGGATTAATAACAGTATATCCACAGTGATTTCCCTAAAAAAACAGCGCTTGCGGCTGTTCTATATTATTGTTGCTTTTATAATCGTTTATACGTAGAAGTACAAAGTACATTGCTTACGAATCATCATATAAGAACTACGCCTTACCTTGCTCTTTTAGCGTTTTCCATGCTTGGTTGCGCAAGTATTTTGGCAGGGCATGGGCGGCATCGGTACCGCCTGTATGTATGAATTGAGCGATACCCAATTGTCCAACCACCACAGCATCCGGCCAAACATCCTCATGGCAGATTTGTTCGTCATGTGCTTTTAATAGCGGCGCACCATTACCGACGATAGGCAGATTAGCAGCTGTTTGGCTGTCATAATCAAGTAAGCGCTCGGTATCTTCGCCATTTTCTTGCACAACGGGCTGCATAATATGGTCTATTAGTGCATATTGCCCAAAATATACTTGCTGCATTCGCGCATCAAGTGCGCTATAAACTTGACTCAAACCATACTTTTGATACGCACACTGCGCAATCGCTTGTAAGCTTGAGATACCCACACAAGGAGTATCATGCGCGACCGATAAGGCTTGCACCACTGCCGTATTAATTCGTATACCACTAAAGGCGCCGGGGCCACGGTTAAAGATTAATGCCTTTATATCAGCCAAATTAAGCTTGACCTCAGATAATGCCGCATCAATCATCGGCAGGATTTGCTGAGTTTGCTCACGTTTGCCTTGTTCGGTATGACTCGATAGCACCTGACCATTAATATCTACAATCGCGATCGAACATTGATCAAATACGGTATCCATTGCTAAAAACATCATCACCTCGGCTTATTTGCTTGGTACAACAAAACGTGCACTCATCAATCAGCGCCTATCATAGCATTTAGGATAAAAGAATTTTATCAATTTCTAAATTTTCCTAGTGCATCCATCAATATTTATTCAAATACGCCAGACATAAAAAAACCCAAAGCTATTTTAGCTTCGGGTTTACATTAAAAAGTACAGACGATGCTAATCCAAATCGCTATCTATTAAAAGCGCGTTTTAAACTTCTTTGGCGCTTGATTTTGTAGCTCTTGCATCTGTTTTTGCATCTCTTCAGTGCTCGGCATGTTATTTGGGTCCAGTCCCATCTGCTTGGCCATCTGCGCTGGATTGACATCTTTAGCGCCGCCTTGCTGACCGCCACCAAATAATGGGCCGCCGCCACCAGCACCGCCACCGCCCATCAAGCCTTGCATTGATTTCATCATTTTACTGATGCCCTCAGGCTTAGAAATCATTTTCATCATTTTTGCCATTTGCTTGTGCTGCTTGAGCAAACGATTAACATCTTGAATTTCACGGCCCGACCCTGCGGCAATACGGCGCTTACGGCTTGGATTAATTTTATCTGGATTCTTACGCTCAAACGGCGTCATTGAATTAATCAAAGCTTCCATTTCACGCACTTTTTCTTCAGGCTTGGCTTCTTCGACTGCTTTTTGCATATCAGAGCCGCCCATACCAGGCATTTTATCTAAGAAACCTGCCATGCCGCCCATGCTTTTCATCTGCTGAAACTGGGTCAACAAATCCTCAAGGTCAAAGTCGCCGCCCTTTTGCATTTTTTTCGCCATTTTTTCGGCTTTATCACGGTCGATCTTTTGCTCGACTTCTTCGACTAAGCTTAAGACGTCACCCATACCAAGGATACGCTGGGCGATACGCTCAGGATGGAACAGCTCGAGCGCGTCTAGTTTCTCACCGCGACCTAAAAACTTAATCGGCTTACCAGTAATGGCGCGTACAGATAGCGCCGCACCGCCGCGCGCATCACCGTCGGTCTTGGTTAAGATAACGCCAGTCAATGGCAGCGCATCGTTAAAGGCTTTGGCGGTATTGGCCGCATCTTGCCCGGTCATCGCATCGACGACAAACAGCGTTTCAGACGGATTGACCGCCGCAGTTAACGCCTTGATTTCAGCCATCATGGTTTCATCGATAGCCAGACGACCAGCGGTATCAATAATCAAAATATCTTGATACTGGATTTTAGCTTCTTCGATAGCACGGCGGGCGATATCAATCGGGTTTTCATCGGTCGTTGAATTGACAAACTTGGCATTTACCTGCCCTGCTACTTGCTCAAGCTGCTTAATTGCCGCTGGACGATACACGTCGGCCGAAACCAGCATCACCTTTTTCTTATGACGCTCTTGTAAAAACTTCGCTAATTTACCAGCGGTGGTGGTTTTACCCGCCCCTTGCAAACCTGCCAACAGATAAACGACCGGCGGTTTACCGGTCATCTCAAGCTGCTGATTGGCACTGCCCATCATCTCGGTTAGCTCGTCGTGGACGATTTTGACAAATGCTTGTCCTGGCGCCAATTCTTTCAAAACTTCTGCACCAAGCGCCTGCTCTTTGACGCGTTTGACAAAATCACGGGTGACAGGAAGCGCCACGTCGGCTTCTAACAGCGCCATGCGCACTTCGCGCAGCGTGTCTTTAATATTATCTTCGGTCAACTGCCCAGTGCCGGCGATATTACGCAGGCTCGACGATAAGCGTTCTGTTAAGGTATCAAACATAAATAACTCTCAATTAAAATAATTCTTAGTGAAAACAATCTTTGATAAAAGCAATTCTTAGTAAAAAAAATCTTGATAAAAACAAATCTTGGTAAAAATAGTATGAAAATAAGGCGTTGTTAAACTTGGTTTAGCCTTCATTGTTGATAACTATTATTGGGGCATGCTCTAGCGTATAAAGCGGTATTTTTATAAAAATTATTATAAAAAGTAGCCTATTATCAATACTATAGCATTAAGACGACTCAACACTTATAGTCGTTTTGCAAAGATAGAGTCTACTAAAGCTGTCCGCACCATTTTATGACTTATCAATAACAAACTTTAGTACTACTGTGCTACAAGCATTTATAATCAATCCGTAAGATGGCGCTCAATTGCTTGCCATTTTATGATAAATTGGATGATTATTCTAATCATTCTGATAATACCATTTTAGCATTCAATTGAGCGGCGTTTTTGCGCTCATCATGAGATGAGGTTCTTTATCTTGCAACTTGCATTTTTACTGGCTGGTATGGTTTATATTTTGGTCAGCATCTACATTGGTTGGGCGCTGATTCAAGATAAACCTATCCACAAAGGCATGAGCTTAGGTTTATTGGTCGTCGGTATGCTCGCGCACGCGGCGCTGCTCTATCCGCACGTGGTCACCCTCTATGGGCTAAATTTCAACTTGTTTAATACCATTAGCCTGATCAGTTTATTTTTCTTATTTTTCTACGTTATTT
Organism: Psychrobacter sp. UBA5136; assembly: GCF_002414005.1. Classification (GTDB taxonomy): domain Bacteria; phylum Pseudomonadota; class Gammaproteobacteria; order Pseudomonadales; family Moraxellaceae; genus Psychrobacter. The sequence continues at coordinate 12,167 of NZ_DHYG01000038.1, read as the reverse complement.
TTAGCTTATACCGCCCTATTGTCAGTCTTGGTATTTTAGCAGCACCGACGGCATTAATCGGGATGATAATCGGTTATATCGGCCGCGCGCCTTATCGTCCCATTACGGACATCAGCGTCGGGTTAGAGGCGCATATCCTACTATCGCTTGCTGCTTATTGTGTGCTACTCATGGCAGCGGTGCAGGCATTATTTTTGCGCTTACAAATACGCGAGCTGAAACACCAATCGATTCATCGCTTTTGGGTCAATAAACTGCCGTCCTTGCAGAGCATGGAAAGTCTATTGTTTGACATGCTATTGGTCGGTTTTGTCTTATTGAGTATCGCGCTAGGCATTGGTTTTATTTACGTAGAAGATTTGCTGGCACAGCACCTTGCGCATAAAACCGTCTTTAGTGTGCTGTCGTGGCTACTATTTGGCGCGCTATTACTGGGCAATTGGCGGGCAGGATGGCGTGGCAAACGCGCTGCCAACGTGACCATTTATGCGTTTATCCTATTAGCAATTGGCTTTGTCGGTAGCAAGTTTGTGCTTGAGATGCTGTTATAAATTAAAAAAGCAGCTGTCTGATAAAGAAAGGCCGCCAGTATTAGCATTTAATACTGGCGGCCTTTTTTACCCTCTTATTTTGGTTTAAAACCGTCTTAATAAAAAGCTAATTAAAAACCACGGTTTTATTACCTGCCACAATCACGCGGTTTTGTACATGCCAATTCACCGCACGCGCCAAGACATTACGCTCGATATCACGGCCAATAGCGCGCAATTCTGCTACCCCTTGACGATGAGTGACACGGTGAACGTCTTGCTCAATGATAGGGCCTTGATCAAGCTCGGCGGTAACATAATGCGCCGTCGCGCCGATAAGCTTGACGCCCTTCTCATAAGCCTGACGATAAGGGTCGGCACCGACAAAGGCGGGCAAAAATGAGTGGTGAATGTTAATCACCTGCATCGGCCAGCGTTTGACAAAATCAGACGATAAAATCTGCATATAACGCGCCAAGACCAGCAAGTCATTGCCTGCCATCAAGGTATGAATCTGCTCTTCTGCCTCGTTTTTATTATCCTTGGTGACTGGCACATGATGAAAGGTAATGCCGAAGTTTTCTACCGCTTGGCGTAAATCCTCATGATTACTAACAACAGACGTGATCTCGCAATCGAGCAAGCCGCGCTGATGACGCCATAATAAGTCCAATAACGCATGATCGAACTTTGATACTAAGATGCCAACCTTGGTTTCAATCGCATTGTTGTGCAGCCGCCAATCCATATTGTGGCGCTTGGCAACCGTATGTCCAAAGCTTGCTTCAAAATTATCCATAATCTCGCTCAAGCCTGCTAACGCAAACTCCAAACGCATAAAGTACTGCCCGCCTTCATGAGCGGTTGAATACTGATCAAGAGTAATAATATTGCCGCCATAGCGATGAATAAACTCGGATACGGCTTGGACAATACCCGCTTGGTCGCGGCATTTAATCAATAGTGTCGCGGTATCGATTGCCGTCTTATTAGCAGAATTATTAGATAATTTATGAGAGGATTTTTTTGTTGAAGTAACTGTTGCTGTGTCTGACATAATGCGCCCAATTAAAAATGAAACGTGCTACTTACTTTGGATATGGTTCGCAGCATAGGAAAACGACTATTCTAATCGCTTTTGCAAAACTTTGCTGATTGAGTTGCTTGTATTTGGTTATTGAGATTATGAATACAAAAACCCCAACGCGGGGTTGGGGGTTTGTAAAATGCTAATCTTCTGAATAAGGGTTATAAACCATTATTCAACTTTAATAACTTTAGAGAAACCGAAACCATTATTATTTACAGTAACAGTTGAACCAAGTTCATACGCTTTGTTAAAGTCTATGATATAAGTATTAAAACCAGCACTCGGAGCATTGGACGTTCCCTGACCGTCAATAGTCACGTTATAGTTTGGTGAATATGGCGATAAAGTAACTCTAGTACGTGGCGTATTCTCATTGATTGTAACGCTTAGACTGTTTGTACATGTAGCACCACCAGTACCAAATGGACTTGCATTACCAATCCAAGGAGTTATCAAGGTTGTATCATTTATTATTAAGTCATCCCCTGAGGTTGGTAATTGATAGTTGATACTCTGAGTATTCTCACTACCATTTACAAAAGTGGAAGCATCAAAGCGCACCTTAACCCAGTTTGAATAACGAAGTGGATAGCGGATTTCGAAGTCAGCACGGCCTTCTGCGTTTGTCGTAAACGTATAATTATCATCTGCAAGCTGTCCATTGACTAAAATAGCCACAGGATTAATCGCTTCTAGCGTGCCATTGTTGTTTTTATCTTCATTTAAAGTTGAATCACTATCTAAAATATAGTTGTAATTAGTATCTTCAGTAGGATACCAAGCAGACTTTAGTGGTACTGGCGTTTTTTCGGAGAAAACTTTCGGTTCTGGTGTGGTAGTCTTTATCACATTGCCAAACTCGTCAAGCTCATCGATATCAGCAGCCTGATAAGTGGTTGTACTATCTAACAAACAATATATACCTTGAGCATACTCAGTGGCATAAGACTTAATCGATACTGCTTGGTTAGGTACAGCGCGTCCTGAGCCATCCATAACCGCTATCGAACCACGTACCGTATAGTAAATATCATCAGAAGATAACTTATTACCAAATGCTAACGTGGTATATACCGCTTCTTTGGATACCGTGATATTAGTAGCTTTGTCAGGAACCCCAAAGGTATTATCTAATAAACGCGCATTGATAACCACACCGCCAATTGGTGAACTGGCGTTGGCTTGGTACACCACTCGTGCCTCACCTTTACTATCAGTAATAGCGGTTGCCGCAGACAAGCGTCCTGCTGATGAGTCCGCCGAACGACTAAAGACAACCGTCTGCCCTTCTACTGGCACGTCATTTTTATCTTTAACTGTCGCTACTACTTCAGTGCTACCACCAGGAGTAATCACAGATTTCACCGCTTGGAATAACATTTTTGCAGGGGTCGTTGCACGGAAGCGTGTATCGACGGTGGTCTGATAGCGCGGCTCACCGTTTTGTAAAGTTACGCCTAATACTTTGGCTTGTAGTACCGCTGTGCCAGCAAGCTCAGACTTTAGCCAAAACTTAACAGTAATGACGTTGTCGTTAATATCACTAGCTTTAATAGGCTTGGAGACGATGACATTATCTTCAAACTTACCGATATAACTGGTAATGAGACTACCAAGAGAAGTCTGTAACTCTACTTGTTTCCCTTCTAGCGCCTTCGCCTGATTGGCGTTATCAGCACGGATTTGAATTTGAACCTCTTTTGGCTCATTGACATCATACAGCTTTTCAATGTTAATAAAGCTGATACCCGCTTGTGACACTTTGACCAGATCAATACTATTGATACTACGCTGGGTATTGATACTATCCTCACCAACAGCGCGCGCAAACACTTGCAAGTTGCCGTTACTGTCAAAGGTAAGCTGATCCTCTTTGACTTCAAAAGTTGCCTGTCCATCGCTATTAGTAGTCGCTATTGCCGCTGGTGCAATCAAATCACCATTCGCGTCAACCAACTGCATTGCTGTATTACCAATCGTCTGCCCTGCACCATCAACAAGTATAGTAGTGATGGTAATCGTCTCACCATCTTGTAGCTTAGTATTACTCGCTTCGATACTAATTTTCGTACCCACGGCTGATAGGCTTAGTGTTTTACTTTCACGGGTAGTCAGTGTGACATCACCATTAGCATCATATTCAGGGGTAACTATCTTGGCTTCAATATCAATAGTGTGATTTAGGCGCGCATTAATGCTGCCTGCGGCTAAAAGTACGCCGACATCAATTTGACCATTTGCATCAGTGGTTACCATGCTTGGAGTCGTAAGTGCCGCTCCACTTGCCGCTAGATTGGTAATAGCCAGCTGTACAGGAACGCCGGCTAAGATACCGCCTTTACTGTCAGTCACGCGGAAGGTGGCATTGGTTTGATCTCCACCAGTAGTTAGCGTGGATTTATCAGAGCTGACAAGGATCTGATACTCATCAATGGTCGCGGTATCTACAGGTACAATATAGTCTGACTCAATATCAAAGCCACCAGTCGTTTTAGTTGTCGCTGTGACCTTGATGCCTGCCTCTAAAATCGCTTGATTAACGTTAGCGCCAGGCTCAAGTTTGAGGTCAAATGTTGCCACACCGTCGCTATTAGTGGTAGCCGTACTATTGGTCACTGTAACGCCAGTTTGCATCGGATTATCAACGCTTAGGCGCACTTCACGATTACCAATAGCCTTATCATTATCTGTCGCTCGTACAAAGACTTTAAAGGTATCACCTTTAGTACTAACCACTTTGTTTGCGCCGATAGTGATATTTTCTGTCGTACCCGTAGCACTACTAGGCGTGGTAGTGGTGACGGTGCTGGTTTTAGTCGCAATATTACCGTTAGCATCCGCCGCTGAAAAAGCGACAAAAAAGCTTGAGCCGATGGCTTTTTTCTGTTCCTCTGTCAGCCCTGCTGGTACGGCAAGGGTATAACTAGCCACCCCTGAATTATTAGTGACCTGCTCTTTACCGCTGAGCAGACGCACGCCTTGCTCTGCAATCGCAGCAGGGAGCGCTAGGAAAACTTTTTGTCCCGCAATCACATTGTCTTGACTGTCTTTGGCAATAACTTCTACCTGCGTTTCACCGCCGTTTAAGTTTAAGGCCTCAGGCGTTAGATCAATCAGATCGATCGCCGCTTTGGTGGACTGTACATTGAACTCAATCGCTTGCGTTTTACCTGTCAAAGTTTCACGTAACACAGCTTCAAGCTTTTTGTTTTTTAGCGCCGCTTTTTGCTCTTTAGTTAAGTTATGAGGTACAGTGACGGTAAAGCTGACATTACCACTAGCGTCCGTGGTCACAGAGGTAATACTGTCGCCTTCCTTGCCGTTGACGGTCAATAGTTTTGCTAATGATTTGTCCTTAAAATCAATGATCACCGGTTGACCGCTGATTGGAATATTGGTGGTTTTTGTACTGATACCTGCACTCACAACGACCGTATCGCCTTCACCATTCAAGGTATAGTACGGACGGTTGTTGATAAGGGTTGGATTGTTTAGGACGGTTAAATCTACAGCTGGCGTAGTAATGATGACGTTTTTAATATCAGACGTATACATTTCACCTTTTTCGATATAAGACAGCTGGTAGTTGATACTGACCTTCTTGAGCTCTTCACGCTGCTCATAGCTTAAGCCTTTAGGGATAGTGGCGATAAAGGTGGTTTCACCATTGAAGTCGGTAGTATTACTGTCCGTATTGATTTTAACGCCATAGCCCTGAGCCTTTTTATCAAGCAAGATACTGACTTTTTGGTTTTGTACAGTGCTATCGTCTTTGTTACTTAATAGCTTAACTTTAATAACGCCCTCGCCACCAAACTCACTGATGCTTGGGGTAAGGATAGAAGCAAAACTTAATGTAGTGGTAGGCTTTTCTACCTCAATCTTGCCAGTCAACTTAGTTTGGGTACCATCAACGTCGATAATGGTGGCAGTATAGTTGATATTTGATTCGGCAAGTGCCTTTTGCTCAACTTCATTGAGGTTATCTTTTATATTGACAGTAAACGATACACGGCCTGCGTTATCTGTGCTCTGCTCAGCATCAATGATAGTAAACAGTGCAGGCTGGTCGATCTTAAGCTTGACGACTCTATTGAAAGCAGCACTGCTATCAGGATACTTACCCGTGATATCGACTACAAACTTCTTATCAGTGGTGAGTACAGGCTGCTTACTATTATCAACAAGCTGAATCTCACTTTGACCCACCTCATTACTAAGTGTAATCGGGCTGCTTGTCACATTACTCTTAGCACCGGAATCTTCAACGGTCGTCGCGGTGAGCACAAACGACCCAGCCTTTTCAATTTTTGCTTTTTGATCAGAGCTCAACCCTACTGGCACACGAACGGTAAAGCTGACTTCACCTTGATTGTTGGTTAATTTGGTGGCGCTACTGTCTAAACTTAAAAGTCCAACTAAGTTGGCGGGCAAGCTTGCTGTTACTGGCTGGTTTGCAATTACTCCACCATCTTTATCATTAATGCGGAAGCTGATAGTAGTGCTACCACCTGAGCTTGATAGTTGCTTATTAGTTAAAGTACCAAAGCTTAGCTGGTACTGGGCATCTGGGATGATGACCGGTACATTATATTTACTAGAGACTACACCATCAATATCAGTGAGGGCCACGGTGTAGCTAAGACCAGATTTGACCAATGCTTGACGTTCAGCCTCACTCATCGTAGGACTAATGTTTACGGTAAATGTAGTTATACCTTTTGCATCTGTTTTTTGCTCACTGTTTTGTAGTATGAGCTTTGAGGCGTTATTAATTGTTAATTTGACCACTTTGTCTGCAGCAGCGCTACCATCGTTACGTGTCCCTGAGACTTGAATGCTAAAGCTGTCTTTTAAAATATTGATTGGCGCAGGATTGGTGGTGACAGCGAGTATCGTTTGACTGGCCTGTACCTTATCAGTGACACTAATGGCAACACTCGCAGTACTTGTGGCTCCTGTAGCCTCTACAGCTGCGACATTTAGTGCAAAGCCACTATTGTTTTCAATCAGTGTTTTTTGTGCTTGGTTCAGATTGGTTGGTACACGTACATTGAAACTGACCATACCTTTAGCATCAGTAGTCTGGTTTGTAGTGCCATCTAGAGTAATTACACCCGCATTCACCAAAGCAGCTGGTAAGCTTGCCTTGACAATTTGATTTGCTATTACGCCGCCGTTTTTGTCATTGACACGAAAGCTAATGGTCGTGCTACCTCCCGAGCTTGACAGATTAACGCTACTCATTTGGTCAAAGCTCACTTTGTACTGAGCGGCTGGTACATTCGCTTCAGCAGTGAAAGATTCGATCGCTCGGCTGTCATTATCAGTTAATACAACTTGATAATCGATATTACTAGCAGCGATAGTGTGGCGCTCAGCTAAGCTCAGACTTGGATCAATATTGACGATAAATGTAGCATTACCCGACCCATCTGTCGTTTGTTGGTTGCCAGCAATGCTAATGCCTTTAATACCTTCGATACTCAGCTCAACAGGTTTATTAATTGCCGCATTGCCATTTGGCAGTTTGGCTGTCACTCGTATACTGAAGCTATCTTTTAAAACATTTACTATACTTGGCATACTGCTGGCGGTGAGTACTATATCACTTCTGGTAGGATCAGCATTAACAGTAATCGTCTCACTGTTTGCTTTAACGCTTACACCCGATGTTTCTATTAGGCTTGCGGTTAATGAAAACCCGCTGCTTTCAATAGCTTTGCGCTGATCAACGGATAGCCCTTCAGGAATGCGCACAGTGTACTTAACGACACCTTGAGCATCTGTCTTTTGATTGGCGGTACTGGTAAGGGTGACCAGCCCTTTTTGCGTTAAAGTACTGGGCAAACTTGCAGTCACTTGCTGTCCTGCCACGATACCACCAGTTTTATCATTGACACGGAAGCTGATGGTGGTTTCACCGCCCGTACTGAGTAGGGCGTTTTTGCTAGCTGTGCCTGTATTTATTTTATATTCAGCGACAGGCATAATAACCGATGCGTTATAAGTTTCGCTAGTAATACCATCATCATCCGTCAAGGTAACGGTATAAGGAATGCCATTTTTGACCAGATTGTTACGTTGAGTATCTGTTAAATCTTGGATATTTACCGTAAAGTCAGCGATACCTGCACTATTGGTGATTTGCTTACTACCTGCAATGCTCACTCCTGGTACATTTGCAATAGTAAGCTTAACCTCTTTATTGCTTGCCGCGCTGCCGTCAGGGCGCTTGGCAGCTACCTGAATACTAAAAGTATCTTTAAGCACATTAATAGCACCAGGTATGCTTTTGGCGCTTAAGATAGTCTCACTCTCAGCAGTGATCTGTACGCGCGCGCTATCTACCTTACTACTAGCACCTGATGCTTCAATAGCCTTAGCAGACAGTACAAAACCCCCTTCGTTTTCTAAAATCGCGCGGTGACTTTTTGGCAATCCTTTTGGAATACTGACAGTATAAGTAACCATACCTTTATCATCAGTAGTTTGTGTGGCTGCACTTTCCAATTTTAATAGTGTATCCTGAGCAAAGACCACTGGTAAGCTGGCAGTGACTCTCTGATTTGCTACTGGGCCACCATTGTTATCATTGACGCGAAAACTGATGTCCACACTACTACCAAAGCTTGATATTCTCGTTTTACTGGAGTTAGCAGCTTTGACCTGATACTGCGCAACAGGTATCTCGACGCTACTTTTAGCTGTTTCTACTGTTTTAGATTTATTTGGCTCAGACAGGATAACGGTATAGCTAATACCCTCTTTAGCAAGCTTGGCACGCTCTGCGTCACTCAGCGTTGGCGCTACAGTAATATCAACTGCCGTTTGACCTTTAGCATTAAAGGTAAGCGCTTCAGCGCTTAAACTGACACCCTTTATATCGCTATTGAGTTTAATAGAGGCTTTTGCCCCATCGATGCTTGTGGAGACTTTATTATTAATAGCAGTGGCATTAATAGTGATTGTTTGGCTGTCACCATAAGCGTTAAGCGCACTGGTGTTTCCAGATACTGTCAGCTTATAGTCTGAGGTAGGAATCGCTACTGGCAGTGTGCCTGAGACTTTTTTATTCGCCCCATTTTTTTCTTTAATATTGATAGCGTAAGCAACGCCGTGCAGCAGCTTATCACGCTCAACTCCAGTTAAGCCCTCATCTATTTTAATGTCAAAAGATGCGATACCACTTGCATCAGTATTTTTATTATTACCACCAATAATAGAAATACCTTTTATATCGGCAATACCTATACCAACAGTTACGCCTTCTACACGCGCGCCGTCGGTATCTTTGACAACAACATTAAATTTAGCCATATCACCGTATGGATTTAGCTTATTATTAGAAACAGAAGTAGTTTCTAAGTTATTTTCTATATTAAGCTTACTAACTATTTGCGTTTGTCCACCATCACCACTGCCCTCTTTATTGACACGGACAGTGGTTACCTGAGTGATCTGTGATCCATCTGATGGCCTTCTTGCTGTGGCTGTTAGCCCAAAACCATTTTTGATCAGATCTGCTTTTTGTTGCTCGCTGAGCACCAATGGGTTGAGTTTAAGCTCATAAAGCGCTTCCCCTTTTTCATTTGTGTTTTGAGCGCTATTTCCTTGAATGGTTATTCCTGTATTGGTGGTGTCGTCAACACTTAAGCTGACAGAGCGACCGATTGCTGCTCCACCTGACTTTGCGACCGCTTTAACTGTGACATTAAAGGTTACAGGTTCATCGGAAAGGGTAATCGTAGTGGGATCTGTATAAAGCTTTTGTAGACTAAAATCTTCAATAGGCGTTTGTTCTCCACCATTGTTGTTGCCACCACCATTATTATTACCTCCACCTGTACCTGGCTGTACGCCTAAATCAGGGGTAGGCGCAACTACGTCTGTACCATCCCCACCGCCACAGCCTGCTAATGCTAATGCACAAGACAAAGAAGTAAGCTGAAATAATTTAGAAGTCAGTGGTAGTGAGCTATAGGACATATTTGAACTCCGCGGCAGACGCAATTTAATTAAGTAAATATACACAATCATTACTTGGCTTCATATTAGAATACCAATGATACATAGACTTACATTAATAGTAGTTGTATTAACAGTTTGTATTAAATATATAACCGCAACTTTACTGACTTTTGTTATAACTTACAACCAAAAAATGAATCTTTACTATTAAATAATCAATCACATAGCACGCGCAATTCAGGGTATAATAGCTAGCGTTTAAAGCGGCGATTATTATAAAAATATTTGAATATTCATTAGTTTTATGGTATAAATGTCGGCTTTAAAATTTTCTGAATTGGTTTGCCTGTTATTTGCCTTTAGATGACAGTAATATCAGCTCAACCTTCATAATAGTTTTGTTTGGTGCAAAGCTGCCGCTTGCTGTGTCCATGCCGCAAAAACGTGCAACTTGCCCAGACTGGTATGAGAATCCCTCATACCTCATAGATTAGGAGTTCGCCATGTCTAGAGTTTGCCAAGTGACTGGAAAGCGCCCTATGGTGGGTAATAATGTTTCGCACGCAAACAACAAAACCCGTCGTCGCTTTCTACCAAACCTTCATAACCATCGTTTTTGGGTAGAGTCTGAAAACCGTTTTGTACGTCTACGTGTGTCTACCAAAGGTATGCGCATCATTGACAAACTTGGTATCGACAAAGTGTTAGCGGATCTACGCGCACAAGGTCAAAAAGTATAAGTTAAGACAAGCGGCTTAGGCGGTTGATAATTTTCGTCTGCCAAGCTGCTTTTCAGCTACATTGTTTGTAGCAACTGACTTTTTTGCACCCGTACCTTTCGTTTGAAGACCCCTCATTTACAGGAACGCTATCATGAGAGATAAAATTAAATTAGTATCGACCGCTGGTACTGGGTATTACTATACCACTACCAAAAACAAGCGCACTATGCCTGGCAAAATGGAAATCAAAAAATTTGATCCAAAAGTACGCCAGCACGTGATCTTTAAAGAAGCAAAAATCAAATAATTTATCACATTTGATTGTTCGAACAAAAAAAAGGGTTTATCAAAAGATAAACCCTTTTTTATTGCCCGTTTTTTAACTAACCATTTATTCCAACCATACACCATTTTAACCAGCTTCTATATTCCGCTATTATAAATTCAGAAGTTATAAACCTAATTAGCTATAGTGGGTTGGTTCTTTATCATAGACATGGGCATGCCACTGGCTCATCTGCTTTTGCATAATGACCTGAATCGCGGCATGAATCATATGCTGACCAATCGCTTGGGTATCGCTGCCCAGTATGTCTTTAAGCTTTGCTGAAAAATCGATCGTCATCAGCGGCGCTTCTTCTTGTTCTGCGTCACGCAACAGCAATCTACCATCGGCTGCTTCAACCAACTCCAGCGTGGTTTCTTTAGCGAATCCAGCGAATTGATCGCGATTGTCGTTATCTACTTCTATCTCATTATCAATATCGTATGGCATCTATTTTTTCCTTATTATCCCGTTTTATCGCTGCAAAAAGGCGCTAATTTCATTTATTGAAGCGCTTAACTTACAGGCATACGGGCAAAACTGTCTTACTTATACAATGGACGCTTCGCGCCGACAATTCAAGGGTAAACTCGTAAGTCTTTTGCAAGACCTTATCTACACCAATAGTCATTAACATAGGCATTAACGCCAATAGCGCAATTTTGCTAAAGTAAATAAGAAAGCGACAAACATGCCAAGGTAATATGTCTGCTTCAGCTCAAGCGTCGGGTCGCGATATTTAAACGGTAAGGCTACAGTGGCGGTGGCGGTCGGAATAATGAGCAACATGAGTAACCAGTTTTCAAAGACATGTAACCAGCCTTGTAACCCCGTACCATGGCGCAGGTAGGATAAGCCTAACAGCAAACAGGCGCTAATCAGCAAAATAAACAAACTGTTTGGCAGGTCTTTTGGAAAAATAATATCGGTGATTTTCTTCGAGGATGTCGACATACGAGCAAGTGTCCAATCACGCCATAAAACGCGACTTATTAAAAAGTAGAAGTCAATGAATGTAACAAAGGCAAAGTTTAAAGCTTAAAAAGAAAATTACGATAAAGTGCTTATATTAGCTATAAGTACCCATTAACCACAGCATCGAGACACAAGAGGTCAAATAACCCAAGCTAATCGCATTCCAGCTTTCTATATGCAAGCCTTTAACTTTATTAAGTATACGCGAGCCCACCCAAAAAAGCAGAGGAATACCAAGCATAAATGCCGGCACTATCATCGCCGCATGCCGTAGTACCGTTTGAACATCATCACCAACCAGCAGGCGAAAGCCATAGCCTGCAAGACTTAACACCAGCGCAAAAACCGCCATGCCAATGGTAATCCCTTTGGGCACCAAGCTGCGTTTTTGTGAGCCAGACGAGTGCGGCTGATTATCGTTTACCGATTCAGGCGGCGCTGACGAGTTAATGGGTTTTTGCGTATTCATATTTCACCTCTACATGACTTATCATTGACCATCATGATAACTTTATCATTCACCTTAATAGCTATAGATACCCCACTCTCAACTT
>NZ_DHYG01000036.1 GCF_002414005.1 Psychrobacter sp. UBA5136 | reverse complement strand
TCAAGTTGAGAGTGGGGTATATATAGTTAAAATATTTTAAAAACGCTACGGTACTGCTTGTATAGTTTTTTTGCAGCCTCTGTCTGCGTAGGCTCAGCAAGCAAGAAAAAACTATACAAGCAGCGTGTGGTGTATCGATATTACTTTTCATTGACTATAGTTATCAAAAAGACATAAAAAAACCGCTTATCAATTAAGATAAACGGTCATATGACATTTACTCAGCGAAACGCTAATTATAGCTGCGCTTGCACGTAATCAATGGCTTTTTGAACAGTCGTTAATTCTGCTGAATCTTCATCAGGAATCGTGATGCCAAAGTCGCTTTCGAATGACATAACCAATTCAACTAGGTCTAATGAATCAGCACCTAAGTCTTCCATGAATGAAGCATCGTTGTTGATATCTTCAACGTTCATACCTAATTGTTCCGCTACGGCAGATTTAACTCTTAGCTCGATATCATTACTCATGTAGATTTCTCCTTTTTGATCTATTATTTTGACAAATTGCCATCGTGTTTTGATAAAGCACCATGGCAATATATATAAAATGGGCTGGTCAAATTATCATGGCTGTCAGAGTGCCTGATAACAAATTATACATTTTGACGGATGTCTGTTAAAACCTAGCTATCATACAGGGCTTTGACAAAAAAGTATTCGCCATTATAGCACCCTTTATTATAGTTTACACTCGTTCACAGAGTTTTTTATTATCAGTATGTAACGCCCACACAGTTCAGTTATTGCAAGTATTGCAGCTAGGATTCAAATCCTAACCATTACATGTACATGCCACCATTGACAGGAATAACAGCGCCGGTGATATAGCTGGCCTCATCACCTGCTAAGAAAAATACGGCTGCGGCTATGTCTTCTGGCTGGCCAAGGCGGCTAATCGGTACCGCATCAAGCATTGAATTGAGTAAGCGCTCATCAAGCTCATCGGTCATATCGGTTTCAATAAGGCCTGGAGCGACACAGTTAATCGTTACTTGTCGTGAGCCGATTTCGCGCGCCAGCGTCCGACTAAACCCTTCAACGCCCGCTTTAGTGGCAGCATAGTTAGATTGACCTGCATTGCCCATTTGTGCAACCACAGAGGTGATATTGATGATACGGCCACGGCGCGCTTTCATCATACCGCGTACCGCTCGCTTACTCATACGATAAACCGAAGTCAGATTGGTATCGACAACATTGTCCCAATCTTCATCTTTCATACGCATCAATAAGCCATCCTGGGTAATACCGGCGTTATTGACCAGTACTTGCACGGCGCCGTAAACGCTTTCGATCTCTTCAAACAGCTTATCAATCTGCGCCGTATCGCGCACATCTAACACACGTCCAATACCGCCACTGTCATTTAGGTAATCTTCGATAAGCGCTGCGCCTTTTTCGGTGGTAGCGGTGCCAATGACAAAGTGCCCTTCTTTGGCAAAACGTTTGGCAACGGCTTTACCAATACCGCGGCTCGCGCCCGTCACCAGTGTAATCGTACGGCTCATGATAATACCTCCATCAATTTATCTAATCGGGCGGGCTTGTCGGTCGGATAGCTGGCAATAGGGTGCGCCTGACGCTTAGCCAAGTTGCTGAGAACATTTCCGCTACCGCATTCGATTAATATGTTAATTTGTTTGTCCGCCAGTTCTTGCATGGTTTTTGACCAGAGGACGGGTTCACTTAACTGCTCGGTTAATGCTTGCTTGATAGCGACTGCATTGCTTTCAACGCGGGCATGACGGTTTTGAATTACGGGAATGGCCGCTTGATCGAACTGAATGGCCGCCAACTCGTCAGCCAAGGCACTGGTCGCAGGTTCCATAAGGGCACAATGCGACGGCACACTAACCTTTAATGGGATGGCTTTTTTGCCGGTATTTTGTACTTTATCAATCACCGCATTGACGCCTGCAGCATTACCTGAAACCACCACTTGACCTGGACTATTGAAGTTTGCGGCCCCAACAATAGCGTTATCAACATGTTCGGTTGCTTGCTCACATAAGTTTTCGACGCGGTGATCTTCAAGGCCCAGCACCGCGGCCATTGCCGTATCGACACCAACCACCGCCTCTTGCATCAACTGACCACGTTTATGCACCAGCTTTACCGCATCCGCAAGGGATATCACCCCAGCAGCACACAAGGCGCTATACTCGCCCAGCGAGTGACCCGCTAAGTAACAAGGCTTATCTTCTATTTTTTGTTGTAGGATGCGCCAAATTGCCATGCTAGCCGTTAATAATGCTGGCTGGGTGTATTGAGTCTGGTTAAGTTTGTCCTCGTCCTGACAGATTGCCCATAAATCTTCGCCAAGCGCAGCGCTCGCTTCAGTAAAAGTATCACGAATTTCAGGGTACGTTTCGGCAAGCTCACTGAGCATACCGACAACTTGCGAACCTTGCCCTGGGAACAGGACGGCAATACGGGTGGGTTGTTTTTTTATCATATCGGGTACAGAGGCCATAACCAATATTCCTTATTTAATTGGAAATACCCCTAAATGAATGGGGTTTATTATAATATTAAAGACTAATGAGAAGGTTTATTCTAGGAGCATTTGCTATCATTATTCCTTTAAGACAGCTGATTGCTATTAAACTATACACTGATGCAGACAATTAGCATAGCCGTCAAAAATCTGAAGGTCTAAAATGAGGTATTTCTAAAACCTATACCTGATAAAAAATGCATAACAAAAAGCCAAGTTATCTAGCCTCATAATATATGATAGCGAAATAACTTGGCTTTCGTTTACTCAAACTGCTTGCGCGATAATAACTGTGTAAAATCAACGATAGTCATCAGAACTACCATCATTTTGCACCAACCATCAATGAGCAAATAACTTAAGCGTCTTGACTAACTTTGAAAAGCTGGCGACCACGATAGAAACCATCTTTAGTCATGTGATGACGACGATGTTTTTCACCAGTAGTAGCGTCGATGCTTAATTCAGCCACTTCCATACGATGATGTGAACGGCGCATGTCACGACGAGAACGACTTTTACGACTTTTTTGAACAGCCATGATATAGCTCCTATACTTAAAAGGGTTAAGCTTGAAATTCAGCTTTAATCGATACCGACAGAGGCTATATAATCACCACAACCTAAGTCTTACGCATCATTAGTTAAATAGATTGCCACACGTATTAAAGTGCTGACTACGTCTAAAATCTATAGTTCGTTTGCGAAGCCAGCTTCTCTCTGCCAGCGGCAGGTTGCTAGAATGCAATAAACGGGACATTATACGCATGTTTAGCGAATTAATAAAGCCCTGCTTTTCACTCTTGGGCAAAAAGCTGATAAAAGGTGGAAAGTAACGATTTACCGACGTTATACTGCCAATTATTCGGCTATAACTTGCCTTTTAACGAAGCTAACGCCGCAAAAGGATTTTCACTTTCCTCTTCTTCTGGAATGTCACCAAACTGCTCAACGCTCATCTCACAATCATCATGTTTTGGCGCCATCGGCGTTTTTAGTAAAATCTCATCTTCGATCAATTTTTTAAACGGTAATAAACGCTCTGGGGCAGGCTCAGTGATAATTTCATCAAGCAATAGATAATCCTGCTCTTCACCAACCAAGCGCACTTGGCTCTCATTATCAAGTAGGGCGATATCGTAATCATCGGTCAAATCGATAGCGACGGGTTGCAAGCAGCGCTGGCAGGTCAACCATACCTCACCCGTTAAGGTAAAAGATAAATGCAACACGTTATTGTGGCGATATAGATCGGCTTTAAGCTGAAGGTTTGACTGCTCATGCTCGGTCGTCAATATGGCATCGAGGCGCTCAAAAGAACGCGGCGCAACCTGTCCCGACCATTCAAAACCGCTGTCTTCCCACTTACTTAAAGAAATATCTTCTGGCAAGTTGGACGACATCGCAGCTGCTGTTTTGTCAGCCTGAAGCGCTGACGGCTTGTTTATTGGAGTGCTTGACATGCGCGGCCTCATTCATCAAAAACGGTGTATAATATTGCCTGCCATACTAACGGAAAGCGCCGTTTAGCGCTAGGGCTAGTATGTTAAGATTTTTTGAACCTGATTTCAGCAATAATTCCAGCACTGTTTTAAGCACTGATTTTGATAGCAGTCTTTGTACTGGTTTCTCCTCTTTCTTCATATTACTTTTCGTCTATACAAAGCTCTCTCTGTTTCACTTATTTTATTTGGTTAATATTTTTATATGATATCGCCTGTTGTTGCTCCTAACTTTTCTCGCTTGCTTACTGCGTCTGACGCCAAACAGTTGCTAAAACGCCTAAATTCATTAGAAAGTAAAAAATCTGCTGCGCCCATAAATCCTATCGCACAGTTACCGCTGCAAGAATTGTCAGAACAATGGCAACAACTTATTCACGCTCCACTTATAAACAGTGCTGAGGATAAGGAAAAAGTGGCGACCGATTGGCTGATAAACTTATTTAATATGCTATTTTCTCATCAACAAGTTATCCTCGTGCGCGGTGATAGCGAACCAGAATACTTTCCTGCCAAGGATAATGAGGCCGCACGCATTGAGTTTGCCCATGGTTTCTTTCAAAGCGCCTTGCATGAGCTAAGCCACTGGTGCGTCGCTGGCAAAGAACGTAGAAGGCTAAGCGACTTTGGTTACTGGTACGCTCCTGATGGGCGCACAAAGGCGCAGCAACAGGCGTTTGAGCGCGTAGAGATTAAACCACAAGCATTAGAATGCTTATTTACTTTAGCGTGCAATCGTAACTTTCAAGTATCACAAGACAATCTGTTTGCTGACTTTGATACCAGCAGCAGCACCTTTGCACAAGACGTGTATCAGCAAGCTAAAAACTATATTACCGACCCGCACACCCTGCCGCGCGACGCTAAGACGTTATTGCAGGCGTTATTACGTATTTGTACTGCTGATTAATTTAGAAATATTCCTTTGCTTAGTTCCTTAGCGCTTACTTATCTTTGTTAAGCCAGCATTTATAGCGTTAACGTTTCCCTACTCATATTAACGCCTTGCTAATAAACTTATATTTGCTTTACGTTATACTATCTTAATAATAGCCCTATCTCAGTAGCAACGCTATCTTTTGATAGCGTTAATCAAAAAGTGCACTATTAAGGTTAATCAAATCAAACAAGTTTATCTGTTAGAAAATTCCGTATAAAGAAATCTATAATTATAAAATAAGGAACCATTATGCAAGTATTTTACATTCATCCCGACAACCCGCAGCCGCGGCTTATTGAACAAGCGGCGGACTTATTACGCGGTGATCAACTGCTTATCTACCCTACCGATACCAGTTATGCGTTTGGTTGCCGTTTGGGCGCCAAAGACGCGCTAGAGAAACTAAAACATATCCGTGAGCTTGACGATAAACACCAATTTACCTTGTTATGCCGCGATTTGAGTGAAATTGCCAACTATGCCACGGTGGATAATGTACAATTTAAACAGCTAAAAGCGCATACCCCGGCGCCGATTACCTTTATTTTAAACGCCACCAAAGACGTTCCTAAAAAATTGGCCCATCCTAAGAAAAAAACCATCGGCATACGGGTACCAAGTAACCCCATTGCACAAGCACTGCTAGCAGCGATGGACGAGCCTATTCTAACCAGCTCCTTAATATTACCGCATCGCGATGAGATATTGGACGATCCCTTTGAAATCGAGGAACTACTTGGTAGCCAACTGGATGGTTTAATCAACGCAGGTATTAAGACCACCAAGCTGACTACCATCGTAGATATGACCAGTAAACAGCCTGAGATTGTCAGACAAGGTGCTGCTGACGTCAGCTCGCTGGTGTCATAAATAAAAGCTTTTATAAATAAACACGCATAAAAAAAGCTCCAAATAATTGGAGCTTTTTTATTATAAGACTTTATTACACAATTCTATTACACGATGAGCGTATAAAATTAGTCGCGATCAACCAATTCTACATAAGCCATTGGCGCATTGTCACCATCACGGTAACCGCATTTTACGATACGCAAATAACCACCTGGACGCGCTTGGTAACGAGGACCTAGCGTGCCAAATAATTTGCCTACCATAGCTTTGCTACGCATACGGCTAAATGCCAAACGGCGATTAGCAACGCTGTCTTCTTTAGCCAAAGTGATCAATGGCTCAGCAACACGGCGCAATTCTTTTGCTTTTGGTAAAGTTGTTTTGATCAGTTCATGCTCAAATAATGAGTTGGTCATGTTCTGAAACATTGCCTTACGATGACTGCCGGTACGACCCAGCTTGACTCCACTCTTACGATGGCGCATAGTCAAAAATCCTTAAAGTTTAACGGCTACGATAAGAAAAGCGATCATCAACACGAAGGTCAGCTGGTGGCCAGTTATCTAGGCGCATTCCGAGCTCTAAATCTTTAGACGCTAATACGTCCTTGATTTCCGTCAATGATTTCTTACCAAGATTTGGGGTTTTTAGAAGTTCAGTCTCTGAACGCTGTACCAAATCACCGATATAGTAAATGTTTTCAGCTTTCAAGCAGTTGGCTGAGCGAACCGTTAGTTCAAGATCGTCCACAGGGCGTAAAAGCACCGGATCAACCTCTTCTTTTTCTTTCACAGGCTCAGGCGCTTCTTCAGCTTCTAGGTCAACAAAGATAGAAATCTGTTGTTGTAAAATAGTGGCTGCTTTACGAATTGCTTCTTCTGGATCGATAGTGCCATTAGTTTCAAGCTCGATGATAAGACGATCAAGATCGGTACGTTGTTCTACACGTGCGTTCTCAACCTGATAAGCAACACGTAGTACTGGACTAAAACTTGCATCAAGTTTTAAGCGTCCAATCGCTTTAGTGTCGCCATCTTCACGGCGCTGGTTTGCTGGCTCATATCCACGACCCATTACCACACGCAAACGCATCTTAAGATGACCACGATCGCTTAATGTACCCAATACCAAGTCTGGATTGATAATGTCGACATTATGCGGCAACGTGATGTCTGCAGCAGTAATAGTGCCTGGACCTTGTTTATCCAAGGTCAAGAATACTTCATTTTGGTCATGAAGCGTGATTGCCAAGCCTTTTAAGTTTAAAAGCAAATCAAGCACGTCTTCTTGTAGTCCTTCAAGCGTTGAGTATTCATGGTCAACACCATCAATCTCAGCTTCAATGACTGCAGCACCAGGTAATGAAGATAACAAGATGCGACGTAAGGCATTACCTAAGGTATGCCCAAAGCCGCGTTCTAACGGTTCGAGCGTGACTTTCGCAATCGTTTCATTAACCGTATCCACGTTAATGGCGTTCGGCGTTAGAAACTCAGTTGCACTTAGCATCATGATGTCACCTCGATTTATTAAACTGGTTTAATGAACGTTGATAGCTCAATGCTATTTTTATAACATCGAGCAGTACGTTACTTACTTAGAGTATAGCTCAACGATCAAGCTTTCGTTGATTTCAGCAGGTAGATCAATGCGATCAGGCGCTTGTTTAAACGTGCCTTGTAGTTTGCTGTGGTCAACGTCTAGCCATTCTGGAATACCACGTTGTGTCGCTAGTTCAATAGCGTTTTTAATACGTAGTTGTTCGCGAGACTTCTCACGGATAGCGACGACATCACCATCTTGCAACTGAATTGATGGAATGTTCACACGAACAAACTCATCACGGCCAGCTTTTTTTACCATAACAGTGCGATGGCTAACGAGCTGACGCGCTTCAGCGCGAGTTGAGCCAAAGCCCATGCGATAAACGACGTTATCAAGACGACTCTCAAGCATCGCTAGTAGGTTTTCGCCAGTAGCGCCACGCTTACGAGCGGCTTCTTTATAGTAGTTTGCAAACTGACGCTCTAATACACCGTAGATACGCTTAACTTTTTGTTTTTCGCGTAACTGTAGAGAATATTCTGAGCTCTTATTACGGCTAACACCATGTTGACCAGGTGGACGAGCCGCTTTTTTCGTTTTTACGTCATATGGTTTAACACCAGACTTAAGGCCTAAGTCTGTACCTTCACGACGTGATAATTTGAGTTTTGGTCCAATATAACGGGCCATTGTTATGTCTCCTATAAGCTCTTATGATAAAAAGCTTCGTCTTTAATATTAGACGCGGCGCTTTTTCGGCGCACGGCAACCATTGTGTGGGATTGGGGTTACATCAGAGATGCTGTTAACTTTATAACCCAATGCACCAAGTGCTCTTACCGCAGACTCACGACCCGGTCCTGGTCCTTTGACCAAAACGTCGATATTCTTAACACCGTATTCTTGAGCTGCTTTACCAGCAACTTCAGCTGCAACCTGAGCTGCAAAGGGTGTAGATTTACGTGAACCACGGAAGCCTTGTCCACCTGAAGTGGCCCAAGCCAGTGCATTACCTTGACGATCGGTAATCGTAACAATGGTGTTATTAAAAGACGCATGGATATGGGCAACGCCCTCCGATACTGAACGACGAGTCACTTTTTTGCGACTACGAGTGTCTTTAGCCATCTTTTAGCTTCCTAAGTTAATTATTTTTTAAGAGGGCGTGTCGGACCCTTGCGAGTACGAGCGTTGTTCTTGGTATTCTGACCTCTAACTGGTAGGTTACGACGATGGCGGATACCACGGTAACAACCAAGATCAACCAAGCGCTTGATATTCATTGACACTTCACGACGAAGATCACCTTCAGTCATGTAATTTGCAACTTGTGCACGGATAGCATCTAACTGTGTATCATCTAACTGGCTAACTTTAGTAGTAGGGGCAATGCCAACTGCTTCTAAGATTTTCTGAGCAGTGGTACGACCTATACCAAAGATATAAGTTAGTGAAATAACAGCATGCTTATTATCCGGAATGTTTACGCCGGCAATACGAGCCATTGATTTCTCTCCATTAAAGAAAAATAAGCGTTATTTATCAATAAGGCGTTATTTTTCAGATTTGTTGCTGTCAATACCAAAGCTTTTATAATTTTTATCGCTGCTTCGACTTAACAAGTCTATTCATTGACCATTTATAAAAGATTTCGCATAAACTACGGCAAGTGGCGGATGATATCGCATCCGCCGTCATTTTTCAAGTGTTAATTTTATAAATAGGATAAGTTTAGCGCCTTATCCTATTAAGACATTAACCTTGACGTTGCTTGTGGCGAGGTTCTGCGGTACAAATAACATGTACACGGCCTTTACGGCGCACAACTTTACAGCTACCACAAATCTTTTTAACTGATGCTTGAACTTTCATAGCATACTCCTTTGAGATATCGTACCGCTCATTTAAGATTGAGTGGGCGATTGAATTAATGTCTGATCATGATATTGATGGGTCATCAAATGCGCTTGGATTTGCGAGATGAAGTCCATTACTACAACCACCATAATCAGTAATGACGTACCACCAAGTTGAAACGGTACACCAAACGATGACTGCACGACCATTGGCATTAAACAAATAACCGTCATATACATCGCGCCAATAAAGGTCAGTCGGTTTAATACATGATCAAGGTAACGCTGAGTTTGTTGTCCGGGGCGAATACCTGGGATATACGCACCACTACGTTTAAGGTTTTCGGCGACTTCACGCGGACTAAATACCAATGCCGTGTAAAAGTAACAGAAGAAAATAATCATTGCACCAAACAGAACCAAATATAGCGGCTGTCCTGGAGACAACACTAATGCCATATTTTGTAATATCTTTTGGGTAAAGGTAGGATCAGCAGACTGACCCACCCACTGCCCCAAACTTGCTGGGAACAACAATAACGAGCTGGCAAAAATGGCGGGAATAACCCCGGCCATGTTTAGCTTAAGCGGCAAGTGTGACTGCTGCTGAGCATAAATTTTGCGCCCTTGTTGTTGTTTTTGGGCATAGTTTACCGGAACACGGCGCTGCGCACGTTCAATATAAACGATACCAGCAGTCACTGCGACGCCTAACAATACAAAGATAAAAAGCACAATCAAGTTCATTTGCCCTTGATTGACCTGTTCGATAGACTGCGAAATCATACCTGGCGTACCAGCCACAATACTCGCAAAAATGAGCATTGAGATACCATTACCTACGCCGCGCTCTGTAATCTGCTCACCAAGCCACATTAAGAACATAGCGCCTGCTACCAGTGAGGTAACCGCTGGAATATAAAACGTCAAACCAGTAGATAAGGTAAGATTCTGACTGATTAAGCCAGCACACATTCCTAATGACTGTACCAGCGCTAATCCAAGCGTGCCTTGACGGGTGTACTTGTTTAGCTTACGTCGTCCCGCTTCGCCTTCTTTTTTGAGGGCTTCAAGCGATGGCAACACTGCAGACATCATTTGTACAATAATCGATGCTGAGATATATGGCATGATACCAAGCGCCATGATGGACATACGCTCTAGTGCACCACCTGAGAACATGTTAAACATGCTCAAAATGGTATTTTCGTTGCGCGAAAACAGATCAGCCAAATTAACCGGATTGATACCCGGTACAGGAATATGCGACCCTAAACGATAAACAATCAATGCGCCGATTAAGAATAATAAACGCGTCCATAATTCATCATACTTACGTATAAATGCAAATGGATTGAGCGGTATACCAGTCGATGACATTGATTGTTTTGACACGTTATTACTCCTCGATGCTACCACCAGCAGCTTCGATTGCTTGCTTGGCGCCTTTAGTCACTTTGATACCTTTAAAAGTATAAGCTTTAGTGACTTCGCCTGACAACATAATACGCACGCGTTTCATGTCATGACGGATAACGTTAGCTGCTTTTAATGTTTCAATGCTAACCACATCGCCTTCGACTTTGTTCAGTTCAGACAGACGAACTTCAGCAGTTGTCATCGCCATTTTACTGGTGAAGCCAAATTTTGGTAGGCGACGATATAAAGGCATTTGACCACCTTCAAATCCTGAGCGAATGCTAGAACCTGAGCGCGATTTTTGACCTTTTACACCGCGACCACCGGTTTTGCCAAGACCTGAACCGATACCACGACCACGACGTTGGGCAGTTTTTTTCGCGCCAACACCTGGTGATAATTCATTTAATCTAAGTCCCATTACGCTTCCTCCACTTTTACCATGTAGTTGACGCGATTGACCATACCACGGGTTGAAGGAGTATCTTCTACTTCAACAGTATGACCAATACGGCGTAAACCCAATCCTTTCAAGCTCGCTTTGTGGCTCTTGAGGCGATGGGCACCCGATTTAAATTGAGTGACTTTCATTTTTTTCATCGTAACTCACCTAGTTTCTAAGTTAACCCAAGATTTCGTCTACAGATTTACCACGTTTTGCTGCCATCTTTTCTGGAGTTGACATATCACGTAAACCGTTGAACGTTGCACGTACAACGTTTGCCGTGTTGGTAGAACCATGAGATTTCGTTAAAACGTCTTTAACACCGGCAACTTCTAATACCGCACGCATTGCGCCACCAGCGATTACGCCAGTACCTTCAGATGCAGGCTGCATGTAGACTTTACTAGCACCATGACGCGCTTTGATCGGATGGAACAAGGTTGCACCATCAAGCTCAACAGTAATCATGTTGCGCTTAGCAGCTTCTAGAGCTTTTTGGATAGCAGCTGGCACTTCACGTGCTTTACCACGACCAAAACCAACACGGCCATTGCCATCGCCCACTACGGTTAGCGCAGTGAAAGAGAAAATACGACCACCTTTAACCACTTTTGCAACGCGATCAACGGTAACTAAGCGTTCTACTAGACCGTCAGTCTGTTCATTTTTATCATTTTTATCATTTCTAGCCATGATTAAAACTCCAATCCGTTTTCGCGAGCAGCTTCAGCTAAAGCTTTTACTCGACCATGATATTTAAAACCACTACGGTCAAAGGCAACTTTAGTAATACCAGCTGCTTTTGCGCGTTCTGCGATCAATTGGCCCACAGACGTCGCTGCATCAACGTTACCAGTCGCACCTGAACGTAAGCTGCTGTCTAAGGTAGATGCCTGAGCAATCACTTCACCACCGTTCGGAGAGATAATTTGGGCATAGATGTGTCTTGGGGTGCGGTTAACCGTTAAGCGATTAACGCCTAAGAAACGGATGTGCGCACGGGTTTTCTTTGCTCGACGTAGACGAGCTGCTTTTTTATCAAACATTTCAACTCACCTTATTTTTTCTTGGCTTCTTTGCGAATCACATGCTCGTCACTATAACGAATACCTTTACCTTTATAAGGCTCTGGTGGGCGGAAAGCGCGGATATTAGCCGCTGCTTGACCAAGCTGCTGCTTATCGTTTGATTTTAAAACGATTTCAGTTTGCGATGGCGTTTCAGCTGACACACCTTCAGGTAGCGTATATTCTACTGGATGTGAGTAACCAACGTTTAACGTTACTTTATTACCAGTAGCTTGAGCGCGATAACCAACACCAATAAGTTGAAGGCGTTTTTTGAACCCTTCATTGACGCCTATTACTAAGTTGTTTAGTAAAGAGCGCATGGTGCCAGTATGCATCATGGCTTCTTTTGAATCGGCTGCAGGTGAGAGAAGAATTGCATCATCTTCCTGTTTTAGCTCGACCAATTCATGCAGGCGTAAAGACATATTGCCATTTTTGCCTTTAACTTCGACCTGCCGATCGTTCAAAGTAACACTTACGCCGCTAGGCAGTGCTACTGGGGCTTTAGCCACACGAGACATAGGAATATTCCTTAAAAAAATTAACTTGCTTTTATTAGCGAAAAAACTAACAGGCTAAAAAGCGTGTTAGTTTAGCATAATTGACTGCATTAGGCACCCATCAATGTTAAAAAATATTTATTATAAAATTGATAAGTACCCAATGATGATCAAGTAGACTTTATCGTCGCGTTACCGCTAGCAATGATTACTAATTAGGCAACGAATGCAACGATTTCACCACCGATACCAGCAGCGCGTGCAGCACGATCGCTCATGATACCTTGGCTCGTTGATACGATAGCAACACCCATACCTTGTTTAACAGTAGGGATAGCGTCTTTACCGCGGTGCTGGCGTAAACCAGGACGGCTATAACGTTGAATCATTTCGATGACAGGGCGGCCTTCGAAGTATTTCAATTCGATGGTTAACGTTGCTTTGTTGTTGTCTTCTTCAGTCACAACAGCGCTGGCTACATAACCTTCACTCACCAATAGGTCAGCGATTGATTTACGTAGTTTAGAGCTCGGCATTGCTACCGATACTTTATTAGCCATTTGTGCGTTACGAATACGGGTTAGCATATCCCCAACGGTATCTTGCATACTCATATCGTTACTCCTTACCAGCTTGCTTTACGAACACCAGGCACATCGCCTTGCATGACACGCTCACGCAGCATATTGCGTGATAAGCCAAACTTGCGGAAGTAACCGTGAGGACGACCTGTGATAGCACAACGGTTGCGCAGACGTACTGGTGAGGCATTGCGTGGTAGCGCTTGTAGCTCTAACATCGCGTCCATACGCTCTTCGTCTGATGCGTTGATATCACTGATAATTTCTTTTAGCTTGATACGCTTTTCAGCATACTTAGCAACCATTTTTTCGCGTTTTAATTCGCGGTTAATCATGCTCTTCTTTGCCATAACGTCTTTACCTTATTTAAATGGGAAGCCGAATGCTTTAAGCAACGCACGACCTTCTTCATCAGTACCAGCTGACGTGGTGATGGTCACATCCATACCGCGGATACGATCAATCTTGTCAAAATCTACTTCTGGGAATACGATTTGTTCTTTGATACCCAATGAGTAGTTGCCACGTCCGTCAAAGGCTTTAGGTGAAAAACCGCGGAAATCACGAATACGAGGAATTGCAATGGCAATGAGACGATCTAAAAATTCGTACATTTGCTCACCGCGTAGCGTTACTTTACAGCCAATTGGCCATTCTTCACGAATCTTAAAGCCAGCAACTGATTTGCGCGCTTTAGTGACGACAGGTTTTTGACCGGCGATTGCGGTCATGTCAGCTACTGCACCTTCAAGCAATTTTTTGTCTTGAGCTGCGCCGCCTACACCCATGTTAAGTGTGATTTTAGTGATTTTAGGCACTTGCATCACATTCGCCAAACCAAGCTCTTCTTTGATTTGCTGCTTTAATTCTTCGTTATATAAAGATTTTAATCTTGCCATTACCATTACACCCTTAGTGTCTTACGCAGTCGCCACTACTTCACCGTTCGAACGATAGACGCGTTGTTTTTTGCCGTCTTCATCGAACTGATAAGTAATACGATCAGCTTTTTGGGTTTGCGCATTTAATATTGCGACATTTGAGATATGCAAAAAAGCTTCTTGCTTAACAATACCACCCTCGCTACCAGTTGCCTGGTTTGGCTTCTGATGTTTGGTGACAATATTAATGCCTTCGACTTTAATACGATCGTTTTTTACAGCTAGTACAGTACCTTGTTTGCCTTTGTCTTTCCCAGCAATCACGATAACTGTATCGCCTTTACGTAATTTTGACATGGATTACCTCACAATACTTCTGGTGCTAGTGATACAATTTTCATAAACTGATCACCACGTAGTTCACGAGTTACCGGTCCAAAAATACGAGTTGCTATCGGTGCTTTGTTTTGGTTTAACAATACCGCAGCATTGTCATCAAAACGCAGAACTGAACCATCAGGACGACGAACGCCTTTTTTGGTACGTACAACTACAGCATTCATCACGTCGCCTTTTTTGACACGACCACGCGGAATGGCTTCTTTAACCGTTACTTTAATAATGTCGCCAACTGATGCATAACGACGATGAGAGCCACCCAGTACTTTAATGCACTGAACTCGTCTTGCACCGCTATTGTCTGCAACTTCCAGCATCGATTCAACCTGAATCATAGCGTTACTCCACACGTATGAGCAATAAAAACCAGTTGCTGCCGCTAGCACAGTATGAGTAGTCGGCATTTTAATAATAATAACCGCTGCTACTCTTAATGTGAGTGATATACGCTCGGCGCAATCAGCATCCTTAAAAAGGCGGCTATTTTAACAGCTTCTGGCTTTTAATGCAATTTACTTAGATTTTTTCTACTTTTTCAACCACATCAACCAAAGTCCAAGACTTAGTTTTTGAGATTGGACGCGTTTCTTTGATGCGGACAAGGTCGCCTTGTTGGCAAACGTTATTCTCATCATGGGCTTTGATTTTTGTAGAACGACGAAGCTGTTTGCCATATAAAGGATGACGAACCAGACGCTCAATCAAAACCGTGATGGACTTGTCCATCTTGTCGCTGACAACTCGTCCTGTCAATACGCTAGCGTTAGCTGTTTGATTGTTATCGCTCATGAGTCGCCTCGTTGTTTCTCGTTAATCAAAGTCTGAATCTGAGCAATCGTACGACGATTGCTTCTGACTTCATGGGTATTACCCAACTGACCAGTTGCTTTAGCCATACGAATACGGAAAGCATCAAGTTGCTTTTCATCAAGTAACTGAGTCAGTTCTTCTAATGATTTATCACGTAATTCACTGATCTTCATTACATTATCGTCCGCTTAACAATGGTAGTTTTAAAGGGCAGTTTTGCTGCAGCAAGCGTTAACGCTTCGCGAGCAAGTTCTTCTGAAACCCCTTCGAGTTCATATAGCACTTTACCAGGTTTGATTTCGCATACCCAATACTCGACTGGACCTTTACCTTTACCCATACGTACTTCTAATGGTTTGTTGGTAATAGGCTTGTCTGGGAAGACACGAATCCAAATCTTACCGCCACGCTTAATTTTACGAGTGATGGTACGACGTGCTGCTTCAATTTGACGGGCAGTCATACGACCACGAGTCAACGATTTTAGACCAATTTGTCCGAATGCAACGGTGCTTCCACGATGAGCAAGACCTGTGTTACGACCTTTGTGCATTTTACGAAACTTGGTACGTTTTGGCTGTAACATAGTTTAACCTCTGTCTGAGTTTCGACGGTTTCCGTTTCCACGACCACGGCGTTTTGGCGCACGAGGCTTCTCTTCGTTGACGGGATTATAAACGCTGTTCATACCGTCAAGGATTTCGCCACGGAAAATCCAAACTTTTACACCGATAGTGCCGTAAGTTGTCTCTGCACGAATTGACGCGTAGTCAATATCAGCGCGGAGTGTATGCAATGGCACACGACCTTCACGGTACCATTCAGTACGAGCAATCTCAGCACCGCCAAGACGGCCAGACAGCTCAACTTTAATACCTTTAGCACCAGAGCGCATGCTGTTCTGTACTGCGCGTTTCATCGCACGGCGGAACATAACACGGCGCTCAAGCTGGCTGCCGATACCGTCTGCTACCAAACGTGCATCAAGATCAGGTGATGTGATTTCTTCAATGTTGACCTGAGCAGGTACGCCCATGATTTTGGTCAATTCTTTTTGAAGTCTTTCGATATCTTCGCCTTTTTTGCCGATAACGATACCAGGGCGCGCAGTGGCGATGGTAATTTTAGCAGCACCAGTAGGACGCTCTATCATGATGTTGCTGATCATCGCGCTGTCTAGTTTTTTGCGTAGATACTCACGAACTTGAATGTCGTTGATGAGGTATTCTGAGTATTGTTTAGGGTTAGCATACCAGTTTGCGTTATGCTTTTTGACAACACCAAGACGAATTCCGATTGGATGTACTTTTTGACCCATAACTTATTCTCCTACCTTTATAGTGATGTGACAAGTGCGCTTACTGATACGATCAGCGCGACCTTTAGCACGTGGTAGGATACGTTTTAGCGTAATGCCTTCATCAACATAGATGGTTGATACTTTAAGCGTATCAATATCTAAACCGTTGTTGTGTTCGGCATTGGCGATGGCTGAGTCAAGACATTTCTTAACGAACACAGCGCCTTTTTTATTACTATACGTTAGGATATCCAAAGCACGCTCGATAGATTTGCCACGAACTTCATCAGCAACGAGTCTAACTTTTTGTGCCGATATGGCGGCACCGCGTAATTTTGCAGTTACTTCCATGGTAAGCACCTTATCTCTTAGCTTTTTTGTCAATGCCATGACCACGATATGTACGAGTCGGGGCAAATTCACCTAGTTTATGACCAACCATCTGCTCGCTTACGATAACCGGTACATGAGTACGGCCGTTGTGAACAGATAAGGTTAGGCCAACCATTTGTGGCAAAATCATCGAGCGGCGCGACCAAGTTTTAATTGGTTTGCGTGAGTTGGTGTCTAATGCATTCTCAACTTTAGCAAATAAGTGCGCGTCTATGAATGGACCTTTTTTCAATGAACGAGGCATGAAACTCTTCCTTTATTTCTTCTTGGCGCGGCGGCGGATGATCATACTGTCAGTACGCTTATTATGACGCGTTTTAAGTCCTTTCGACTTCTGACCCCAAGGGCTGGTTGGATGGCGACCTTTGTTACGACCTTCACCACCACCATGTGGGTGATCAACCGGGTTCATAGCGACACCACGAACAGAAGGACGAACACCGCGCCAACGTGAAGCACCGGCTTTACCAAGTGATTTCAAGTTGTTTTCAGTGTTAGAAACTTCACCAATAACAGCACGGCAGTTCACGTGTACGCGGCGAGTTTCACCTGAACGTAGACGTAGAATAGCATAAATACCGTCACGACCTAATAGCTGAACACTGGCACCCGCAGAGCGAGCCATCTGTGCACCTTTACCGATTTTAAGCTCGATATTGTGAATCACAGTACCCAATGGGATGTTTTTTAGCGGTAGGCAGTTACCTGGACGGATTGGAGAGTTCTCTCCTGACATAACGGTATCACCAACTGCTTGTTTTTTAGCAGCAATGATATAGCGACGTTCGCCATCAGCGTACTTAAGTAAAGCAATGTGTGCAGTACGGTTTGGATCGTATTCAATACGCTCAACCACAGCTGGGATATTGTCTTTAGTACGTTTGAAATCGATAACGCGATAATGATGCTTATGACCACCACCGATATGACGAGTTGTTATGCGACCGTTATTATTACGACCACCTGACTTACCTTTTGATTCGACAAGTGCTGCAAACGGACGACCTTTGTAAAGGTGTGGATGCACCACTTTTTCAACAAAACGACGGCCTGGTGATGTTGGCTTTGCTTTTACGATAGGCATGAGTGTAATCCTTATTCGTTGTTCGCTGTTTCACTAGTAGAAGCAGTCGTATTTGCGACTTCTTCACCAGCATCAGCCATTTGTACATCTTGACCAGCTTTTAAGGTAACATAGGCTTTTTTATAGTCGTTACGACGGCCGATACTTTTACCAAAACGCTTTGTCTTACCTTTAACATTCAAAGTGTTTACTTTAGTAACTTCAACACCTTCAAACATCAACTCAACTGCTTTTTTGACTTCAAGCTTAGTAGCGTTAGAATCAACTTTAAATACCTGCACACCAAGTGAGTCGCCAAGCATTTGAGATTTTTCTGAGAATACAGGCCCTCTTAAGACCTGATAAAGTCTTGCGTTATTCATGCTAGTGCTTCCTCAAATTGTTTCGCAGCTTCAACTGACATGATTACTTTATCAAAAGCAATCAAGCTCACTGGATCCACTTCGTTTGTACCAAGTACATTGACGTGTGGAATGTTGCGCGCAGCTAAGTATAAGTTTTCGTCAACTTCTTTGGTGACGATGAGTGCACGAGGTGCATTAAGCTCATTTAACTTTGCAATCAGCTCTTTGGTCTTAGGGCCAGAAACGCTTAGCTCTTCAACCAAAATCAAACGCTCTTGACGAATCAATTCGGCTAGGATGCACTGCATCGCACCGCGATACATTTTGCGGTTCACTTTCTGTGACCAATCTTGTGGTTTGGCTGCGAATGCACGACCACCAGAACGCCAAATTGGGCTACGAATAGAACCTGCACGAGCGCGACCAGTACCTTTTTGGCGCCATGGCTTGATGCCACCGCCAGAAACTTCGGCACGGGTTTTTTGAGCGCGTGTACCTTGACGGCTACCTGCAAGATATGCGGTGACGACCTGATGCACTAATGCTTCGTTGAATTCACGACCGAAAGCCGTATCAGAAAGCTCAACTGCCGCCCCTGTAACTGTTTTTAAATCCACGTTAATCCCCTTGCTTAGGCTTTGACTGACGGACGTACGATGACATCGCCACCGGTGGCACCAGGGATTGCACCCTTGATGACAAGTAACCCTTTTTCAACATCAACCGATATCACTTCTAGGCCCTGGACGGTAACGCGTTTGTTACCCATTTGACCTGGCATTTTTTTGCCTTTGAAGACTTTACCTGGTGACTGGTTTTGACCAGTTGAACCAAGGACACGGTGAGAAACTGAGTTACCATGAGTGGCATCTTGCATGCTAAAGTTGTGACGCTTTACGCCGCCTTGAAAGCCTTTACCTTTACTCTGTCCTGTGACATCTACAATCTGACCTTGTTCGAACAAGTCAGCTAGGATCTCACCACCAATCTCACGACCTTCAAGATCGCTGTCATTGGCACGAAATTCCCATACACCACGACCAGCTGCAACGCCAGCTTTCGCGAAGTGACCTTTTTGTGCAGCAGTTACGCGGCTGTCACGACGAGTACCTGTGGTAACTTGAATGGCTTGATAGCCATCTACTTCAGTATTTTTTACTTGAGTAATGCGGTTAGCATGGACCTCAACCACTGTGACAGGGATAGATTCGCCTGCTTCAGTGAAGATACGGGTCATGCCGCATTTTTTACCGACTAAACCGATCGCCATTTTAGACCTCTTTATATCTTATATTAATGGGTTGGGTGTGTAATGTGCATTAACCCAAAGCAATTTGAACGTCAACACCCGCCGCTAAGTCTAACTTCATTAGCGCATCCACAGTTTTGTCGGTAGGCTGAACGATATCAACCATACGCTTATGAGTACGGATTTCGTACTGGTCACGAGCGTCTTTATTAACGTGTGGAGAGGTTAGAACGTTGAAGCGCTCAATGCGAGTCGGCAACGGTACAGGACCACAAACTTGCGCACCGGTGCGCTTTGCAGTATCAACAATCTCTTGTGCAGATTGATCAATCAAACGATGATCAAAAGACTTAAGACGGATACGGATTCTCTGGTTAGCCATGCCAGCAAGCTCCTAATATGTGCTTTTGTCATTCTTATTTTGAAGATATGAGCAAAAGCCGTTTGGTTAAATATTCACTTTAAGCGGCCTTCTGTTCTTAACCAGAATGAGTTCTTTACCGGAACTTATAGCGTGCCAAAAGCAAAATAGTTTAAAGCCCCGCCGACCCTTCCGTTATAGGATGTCAGCAAAGGCATAATGAAATAGTGCTAGAAACGATGCTCTAGCTGTCATAGCGCCAGCTGTTTAATTGGCTGCGCATATATAATTCAGTGGTGTGTATTATACATAGTATTTCACTCATTGCAAGAGTAATATCGGCGGTGTTTTGAGATATTACCCTTTATAAACAAGCCTTTTTACCTACAATATCATTCTTTAAAATTTAGCTAAACCTTTCAATAGTGGCCACCATTTTGGTCTAGCGCTAGTCTAAAACGATGTCATACTGC
The DNA here is from genome assembly GCF_002414005.1 of Psychrobacter sp. UBA5136. Classification (GTDB taxonomy): domain Bacteria; phylum Pseudomonadota; class Gammaproteobacteria; order Pseudomonadales; family Moraxellaceae; genus Psychrobacter. The sequence goes on along the minus strand of NZ_DHYG01000036.1, from coordinate 29,336 downwards.
TCTTGGGTATAGAGGTTTTCTACGTCAAATGTAATGACTCTACCCAATAGATATTCTAGTTCCGCCACGGTATCTGATTCTGAGGTCAACAGTAAATCAATCACGGCGGCATGGGCGACCACGGTGAATTTCTTCGGCGAGTTGTAAGTACGGGCACAGCGCATGATTTCGCGAAATATCTCAAAGCAAACGGTTTCAGCCGTTTTCACAAAGCCGCGGCCTTGACAGGTTGAGCATGGTTCACAAAGCTGCTGACCAAGTGATTCACGGGTGCGTTTACGCGTCATCTCAACCAGTCCAAGCTCACTGACTTGGGTGATTTTGGTTTTGGCGTAGTCTTGCGCTAGTTGCGCTTGCAGGCTCTCTAGAATGTCGTCTTTATGCTGCTGCTCAAGCATGTCGATGAAATCTAGGATAATGATGCCGCCAAGATTACGCAAACGTAGCTGGCGCGCGATGGCATGAGTGGCTTCAAGATTGGTTTTATAAACCGTATCCTCTAGCGAGCGTCCGCCGACAAAGGAGCCAGTATTGACATCAATCGTCGTCATGGCTTCGGTTTGATCGATAATCAAGTAGCCGCCCGACTTTAAATCAACCCGGCGCTTTAGGGCATCACGCAAATCGTCTTCAACGCGGTGAACATCAAACAATGACGGCTCTGCGGTGTAATGTACAATACGGTCATATATAAAAGGCACAAATTCTTTGGCAAAGTAGCGCACTTGCTCATAGATTTGCGCATTATCAATCACCACTTTTTCGGTATCGGCATGTACCAAGTCACGGATGGAGCGTAGCGGCAGCGATAATTCTTGATAAATAAGCTCAGAGCTTTGGTTTGGTCTGGTTTCTTGACGACGGGCGCAAATGGTGCGCCATAGCTGCAATAGATAGTAAATGTCTTCTTCAAGTTTATCGACGGGCACGCGCTCAGCTGCCGTACGCGCAATCAGTCCGCCTTTGAGATTGACCGTCTGCATCAGGCTAGCCAGTTCCGTTTTTAGCCGTGTGCGCTCATCAATGCCGTCGATACGCTGTGAGATGCCAATATGGTCGCTCGATGGTAGATACACCAAATAACGCGATGGCAGCGATATATTGGTGGTTAAGCGGGCACCTTTGCTACCGAGCTGGTCTTTGGTGACTTGTACTAAGATACGCTGGCCTTCATGCAGCCGATGTTGGATAAGGGTTTTTGAAACGGCTACGACCTCGGTACTTTGTGCACTAACAACGGGCGGCGTCACCGCCAAATCATCCGCAGAGGCTTCTATAATAGAGCGTTCATTAGCGGTATTTTCTGAGGTCTTGTGCTTATCTTCATTGACGGGACGCGGCTCGCGCTGCATGTCATTAACATGTAAAAATGCGGTGCGCGACTGGCCAATATCGACAAAGGCTGCCTGCATACCAGGAAGCACCCGTACTACCGTGCCCAAATAAATGTTGCCGACCAAACCCAGTTTATGATGACGCTCGATATAAATTTCGCCCAAGACACCGTTATCCAACACGGCGACGCGCGATTCCATGGGACTAATATTAATCAGCAGCTCTTCGGACATAATATTTTCTCTTATCACTCAGTTTTCTTGTGAAGCGTTCATCGTTTGGTAGCCTCACAGTGTACCAAATGCACCTTGTGTTTGCCCATTATCCTAGCGTGTCATTATGTGCAGAGAGTTAAATCGAGCTGCTGCTAATCTCACTTAAAGTCGCCCGTTTAACCGCTCGTAATTAAATGCGCTCTACTCTCACCGCTTTGCTTGTTAAGTATTTAAACTTTTTTATTAGTGTCAGCATCTGTGATATTTTTAATTAACGCCAACGTTTGCGCAAGCGGTAACCCAACCACATTGGTATAGCTGCCATTGATACGGCTGACCCATGCCGCGCCCAAACCTTGAATGCCATAGCCACCAGCTTTATCGGCAGGCTCGCCACTGTCCCAGTAATTACGCATCATCTCTTCGGTTAAGGGTACAAAGGTCACTTCGGTGCGCTCAGTGATTTGTTGCTGATTCACGATTTGCCATACTGGCTCATGAGTTGGGTTGTTAGCCGCTTTAGAAGTCAATGACACAAAAGTTGCTTGTACCGCTGTCCATACTTGGTGAGTATTATCCGACATCTGCTGCCACATGCGATAAGCATCTTCACGGCTATCAGGCTTAACCAATACCGTTTTGCCATCGGCTAAGACGCCGATGGTATCAGCGGTTAAAATAATAAAGGACTCAGATAAATCAGCGCAATCAGCATGGTTAGCTTTTAATTCTTTATTTAACTGTTTTAGCGCGGCCTCTGCTTTGGTAGCAACCATACGTTCAATATAAACTTTAGGCGCTTCATTAGCATGCGGCGTTTCATCAATATCGACGCTCATGACCGTAAAGTCTAGTTGCGCCCTTGTCAGCAGCTCACGGCGACGCGGCGAGCCAGACGCTAAAATGAGGTTCATTGTTTTCTCTTATTTTATCAATTTGTGGTTTTGCAGCTTTTTGGTTTTACAGGCAAATGGTATACAAAGCTAGCGAGCAAATTTGCGTAATGTTAATAGCACCAATGGCCAACTGATAATACTCATGAATAACGACAGTGCAGATTGCGCGACAAAGGTGTTTTGGATAAATAGCTGTAGTATCCATAAGCTGACTTGGAAAACAATCAATCCAAGACTTGCTATAAGCCAAGCGCTAATCGTATTAAGCTGTCTGATATAAATACTGGTGACTTTTATCATCAGTGCCACCATCACCGCCGCAAAGGCTTGCTGACCTAAGTGGGTATCCATTAATAAATCGGCGATAACACCGATAGCAAAGGCGCTAAAAACCCCGACATAACGCGGCTGAAACAGTAACCAAAAGATGAGCACCATGACCATAATCATCGGGCGCAGTGTTGCCATACTTGGACTTAAAGGATAAACACTCAGCGATGAGGCGACAATAAAGCTTAGTATAATCAAGGCAGGGAGCACCCCAGTTGCATTATCAGAATCCGCATATGCCATGAATACTTACCTTTAGCGAGAGTTTAGCAGCAGCTATGTAATAGTTAATTCAGTATTGAAGGGGATAACTATGCTGGTTAACAAAGTAACTTTCGACGATAATTTATTATCTTATCTGTCTGTCCATACGCCTATGCTATAAACAATGAAGCGCTATGCAGCTTACGAATAAGCTAGCAAGGTATTATTGTTCTTTAATACCCGCATTTTTTTTATTGACCAACTTATCTTGCAGTATCAACACATAAGCATTGTCGATAAAATTTGCCGCTGGCGTGACTTCAATGCTTCGAAAGTTATCCTCCTGCGTGTCTTCAATGTGCGCAATACGACCAACGCGGTAGCCCGCGGGAATACGGCCGCCTAAGCCTGATGACACCAGCTCATCGCCGACGCGCACATCCGAGGTTTTAAAAACGTAGTTGAGGCGTAATGAAGTTGGTATGCCTTCACCGGTAACAATAGCACGCTGACCAGTGCGTTTGACCGTCACGGCAACGGACTGCTGCTCATCGGTAATCAGCAACAAACGACTGGTATTGGGGTAGACATTAATAATCTGACCTAAGATGCCCACTTCATCGATGACCGTTTGACCGACTTGCACGCCATCTTGCTGACCTTTATTGAGCACCACAATTTGCCTGAGCAGATTGGTGTCAGTACCAATTACTTGCGCTAGGTTTAAATCAAACTGTTCGGGGCGCGTGGTCGATAAAATACCTTGCAGGCGCGCATTTTGCGCCAAGATATAATCTTGCTGCTGCAGTTTGGCTTGGGCATGAATAAGCTGCGTTTTTAGCTGCATATTTTCGCGGCGTAGCGCCTCTTTTGATTGTAAGCTGCCACTTGACCAGTGTTTTGCGTAACTTGGTAATAACGATAGCTCATAAATAGGCTGCATCGCGGCATGCGTGGTCGAGCGTATCGGCTTAAACCATTCAAGATTTTTGCTATCAACCCACATCAAGACTAGCGCCACTATCAATACAATAGCAGTCTTACGAAGCGCGAGCGGCTGGCGAGCAAAAATACTTGGTATCATAATTGGTCTAATCTAGAGGTTTTAATATGAGCTATGGCTGGCACTTGGCATAACAGCAAAAAATATCAGCATATATCGTCGGTTCGCAATAAAAACGATACGTTAATAGCCGCGTGTGACTGCTACCGTACTGATACGTCATTTTGGCATGGGTAAATGTCATTAAAGGCAACCTTATTGGCTACCTTTAATAGGATAAAACGATTTTTGTAATCGACCACTCGATATAACTCTGGCTTTAAGCAAGCAAGGCAAATATAGCCATGCCTGCTGAATGAGCTTTAAACAAAAATCATATTTAGACTTTTGTTGTTGATAAAATCAAGCGCAATACCACCGCCGCGGCTTACGCAGGTCAATGGCTCTTCTGCAACGGTCACAGGCAGACCGGTTTCTTTAGAGATCAGTTTATCTAAATCACGCAGCAACGCCCCGCCACCCGTTAAGACAATACCGCGCTCAGCGATATCTGATGACAGCTCAGGTGGCGTTTGTTCAAGCGCTGCCTTTACCGCACTCACAATGCCGCTTAATGGATCGCTTAGGGCTTTTTGCACTTCTTCTGAATTGACTGTAAACGTCTTTGGTACGCCTTCTGCCATACTACGACCACGAACTTCGACCTCTAATTGACTGTCTTCATTTAACGCCGAACCTACTTCTTGCTTGATACGCTCAGCGGTGGTTTCACCAATCACGCAGCCATGCGTACGGCGCACATGAGTAATAATCGCTTCATCAAACATATCGCCGCCAATACGAATCGACTCGGCATAAACGCAGCCTGATAGTGCGATGACAGCAATCTCAGTGGTGCCACCACCGATATCAACGACCATCGAACCACTGGCTTCATGCACGGGCATGCCAGCACCGATTGCCGCGGCCATTGGCTCTTCGAGCAACAATACTTTGCTCGCGCCCGCTGACGATACCGCTTCACGAATCGCTTTACGCTCAACCAACGTCGATTTGCATGGCACACAAACCACCACGTTAGGCTGCGCCATAAAACGCTTGGCTTTTACCTTAGTGATAAAGTGCTTGAGCATCTTTTGCGTCACTTCAAAGTCTGCAATCACGCCATCTTTTAAGGGGCGGATAGCCGTAATATTGGCAGGCGTACGTCCCAGCATCTGTTTGGCATCAATACCAACGGCGGCAACAGTAGGGTTTTGGGTACGATTACTTCGTAGCGCGACTACGGTTGGCTCGTCGAGCACCACCCCTTTACCAGGAATAAAAATAAGGGTGTTCGCAGTACCGAGGTCGATTGCGATATTATTTGATAAAAATCCAAACGGGTTCATGGCTAATATATCCAGCGTCTTACAAGTGAGGCGAATGAGGCGAACGAAATTGACCGAGGGTTACTCGTCAGTGTTGAGCAGGTCGTCGTTAGACATGACCTACGGCGCGAGTTTATCATCGCAGCAAGTCAAACCGAAGCAATAATGATGAAATGAAAAAACTGAGCTAAATTATACCGATTTAGCTCAAAAAAAACACAGATATTTGCATCAGTACGTGAGGATTTTGCCCTTAAACGCGAAAAGATGTTACAAAGTTTAAATGACAGACAATACCATGCCATTTAATGAAACATCATTTAATTCAATCATTAACAAGGTGCAAAAGCCAAATATGATTTTTGCTGCGCGTTTTGAAGGCATTTACTTAGCATTTGGCTTAGCAGTGGGGGCATACTGTAACGTATTTTATAACGAAATGGTATGTAATTGGTCATCTATCTATAGCCATAAGTTTAATAACTCAGCTTTATAAAACATTCTAACTTTGGTGATATTGTGCAGCAATCAATCCCCTGCTCTGTAATCTTGGGTGAGATGCTTTATAATAAGGTACTTTCTATAAAAAACTCATATAGCCCCTTGTGTGAGTATTTTTTAGTCATTAACCACTTTAACGGTTACCTATTTTTTATACCTACTCTAATAAAAACCGTCCTTCACTGGAGAAATTATGTCACAGCCAACCCTCGCGACTGAGAATAATGTCAGCCGTCAAGAGATCTTAGAAGTTGCCCGCCTTGCGCGCCTAGGTGTCGATGAAGATACTGCCAGTAGCTACGCTGATGATATCAGCGATGTATTAAAACTGATGCAAACGCTTGCTAATGTCGACACAACCGGCATTAAACCCTTGGCAAACATTCATGAAGCCTGCCAAGAGTTGCGCGCCGATGTCGCCAAACACGATATCAATCGCGAGCGCAATCAATCGGTCGCGCCTGCCGTAGAAGCAGGTTTATACCTTGTGCCCCAAGTGATTGAATAATTGCCTCAATAATTTTTACCGTATTCCACTTTATTTAATGTTATTCACATTTTGACGGACGACACCTTATGTCTGAACTTCACCTTTTAAGTACCCAGCAGCTGATTACGGGCTTGCAAGACAAACAATTTAGTAGCGCGGAATTAACTGAGCACTATATTAAGCGTATCGACGCGCTAGATAGTAAGATTAATAGCTTTATCACCCATACCTCTGAAACGGCGCGCGCACAAGCACAAGCTGCTGATGAGATGCGTGCCCAAGGTGACAAGCGTCCCCTGCTTGGTGTGCCGATGGCGCATAAAGATATATTTTGTACCCAAGGCGTCTTAACGACGTGTGGCTCAAAAATGCTACATAACTTTATTTCACCTTATGATGCCACTATCGTCACCAATATCGATAAAGCCGGCATGATTAGCCTTGGTAAGCTCAATATGGATGAGTTTGCGATGGGCTCGGATAATGAGAGCTCTTATTATGGCGCGGTACACAATCCTTGGAATCTTGAGCGCGTGCCAGGTGGCTCATCAGGTGGTAGTGCCGCTGCCGTTGCTTCAGGATTTGTTCCGGTTGCTACTGCCAGTGATACGGGTGGCTCTATTCGCCAACCTGCGTCATTTTGCGGCCTAACGGGGATTAAACCCACTTATGGTCGCGTTTCGCGTTTTGGTATGATTGCTTATGCGTCAAGTCTTGATCAAGCAGGCAGCTTGGGCCGTAGTGCGATGGACTGCGCTTATTTGCTGCAACCGATGATTGGTCACGACCCACGCGATGCCACTTCTATTAAGCATGATATGCCTGATTATGTGCAAGACTTAAACCATGCTGTCGCTACCGCTGGTGACAGCGCCAAGCCATTAGAAGGCTTACGTATTGGCGTTGCAAAAGAGTACTTTAGCAAAGGACTCGATGCTGAGGTCGAGCAAGCGGTACGTGCGGCGCTAAAACAATACGAAGCGCTTGGGGCGACGATTGTAGAAGTCAACATCACTGACCCTGAAATTACCCTTGCCACTTATTATATGCTCGCCCCTGCTGAAGCATCATCGAACTTATCGCGTTTTGATGGCGTGCGTTTTGGTTATCGCTGTGAAAACCCAACCGATCTTATCGATTTATACACGCGCTCACGCTCAGAAGGCTTTGGCCCTGAAGTACAACGCCGTATTTTGACGGGGACTTACGCGCTATCAGCGGGTTACTTTGATGCTTATTATACTAAAGCACAAAAAGTGCGCCGTCTGATTGTGCAAGATTTTGAAGACGCTTTTGTTAATTGTGACGTCATCGCCAGTCCAACTGCGCCGACCGCTGCTTATAAGCTTGCTGAAGACCTTGACCCTGCGACCATGTATTTGGGCGACGTGTATACCATCGGCGTCAATTTAGCCGGTCTCCCTGCGCTTAGTCAGCCTGTTGGTTTAACCTCAAACGGCCTGCCAATTGGTTTGCAGTTGATTGGACAATATTGGCAAGAAAGCAAATTGCTGTCTACCGCGCATTTATTCCAGCAGCATACAGACCACCATTTACAACACTCTACCATCGCGAAGGAGACGGTATAATGAACACCGCAACGACTACTGATAATGCCGCTCAGCAAGATATCGTCCGCAAAGAGCTGTTCGTTGATGGCTACGAAGTGGTCATCGGTATCGAGATTCACTGCCAGCTAAATACGGAAAGTAAAATATTTTCAAACGCGCCAACCGATTTTGGTCACGAGCCAAATACCCAAGCCAGTATCGTAGATTTAGGCCTGCCTGGCGTCTTGCCCGTACTTAATACTGGCGTCGTCGATCGTGCCTTAAAATTTGGTATGGGTATCAATGCTGAGCTGGGTTTGTTTAATACTTTTGACCGTAAAAACTACTTTTACCCTGATCTACCAAAAGGCTATCAAATTACCCAAATGGCCAACCCTATCGTTGGCAAGGGTTATATCGATGTCATGGTCAATGAAGGCGAGAAAAACGAATACCCTAAACGCATGGGCATCACTCGCGCGCATTTAGAAGAAGATGCTGGTAAATCCGTGCACGATGCCGTCGTTGATATGACGGGCGTTGACCTTAACCGCGCAGGCACGCCACTTATCGAAATCGTCTCTGAGCCTGATATGCGCTCAGCTGCTGAAGCGATTGCCTATATCAAAGCCATTCACCAGCTGGTCACGTGGCTTGGTATCTCAGATGCGATTATGGCAGAAGGCTCATTCCGCTGCGACTGTAACGTCTCTGTGCGTAAGCCAGGCGCGGATTTGGGTACACGTACTGAGCTGAAAAACCTCAACTCATTCCGTTTTATCGAACGCGCCATCAATCGTGAAATCGAGCGTCAAATCGACATCATTGAAGATGGCGGTAAAGTTATCCAAGCGACGATGCTATATGATCCTGAGCGTGACGAAACGCGCACCATGCGTACCAAAGAAGACGCTAACGACTATCGCTACTTCCCTGATCCTGACTTGCTGCCTGTCCGTATTGAGCAGCATACGGTCGACGAGATTAAAGCGGCGATGCCTGAGTTACCTGTCGCCCGCCGTGCACGTTTTGAAGAAGCACTTGGGCTTTCAGAATACGACGCGCGTATCTTAACTGCTAGTCGTACACTTGCTGATTACTTTGAAAATGTCGTCAATGAGATCGGACAACAAGATGCCAAAATGGCGGCTAACTGGGTCATGGGCGATCTGCTCGGTGCCCTTAATAAAGATGATAAAGATATCGCCGACTCGCCTATTAGCGCCAAGCAATTGGCTGGTATGCTGGCGCGAATTAAAGACGATACTTTATCAGGCAAATTGGCTAAAAAAGTCTTTAGCGCCCTCTATGAGCGCGAAGGCGGCGATGCCGATGACGCAGCAGATAAAATCATCGAAGAAAAAGGTCTTAAGCAAGAAACCGATACGGGCGCAATTAAAGCCATGGTTGAAGAGGTCATTGCAAAAAACCAAGCGATGGTCGATGAGTATCGCGGCGGTAAAGAAAAAGCCTTTAACGGTCTGGTTGGGCAAGTGATGAAAGCCAGCCGCGGCAGTGCCAACCCGCAACAAGTCAACCAAATCCTAAAAGAGCTATTGGGTTAAGGTTGAATGACTATGTATGCAACCGACTATGATCAGTAAAATGCCATTGTAGATTTTGGCTAACATAAATAGCCCTTGCAATATGCATAATTTTGCGTAAAATAGTCAGTCATTCGGGGCGTAGCGCAGTCTGGTAGCGCACCACACTGGGGGTGTGGTGGTCGCAGGTTCAAATCCTGCCGTTCCGACCAAACATAGATATAGGGCAGACCGTCATTGACCGTCTGCCCTTTATTTTGCCCGCTTGTAGGCTAAACACTTTCCATAGCACTCCATCATAAAACATAGTAATCCATGTAAAATTGCGGTATATTTTACGGTATATTTTATACCTTCATGGAAATATACCGTCATGTCCTTAACTGATAGCCAAATCAAACGCCTTAAGCCGTCCGATACTTGCACACCTAGCCGACCTGACAAATATAGTGACGGTAATAACCTGCGCCTATGGGTTCGTAGCACTGGCAGCAAGGTATGGGTATGTGACTATAAGTATGCTGATAAGCGCCAAAGCCTAACCATTGGTAAATATCCAGCAATGAGCCTTGCCGATGCTCGCCAGCGTAACCAACAGATAAAAGATCTGATAGCGCAAGGGATCAACCCAAAGCACGACAAGAAGCGACAACAAGCAGACAATGACGGATCAAGGGCGTTCGATAACATAGCCCAGCGCTGGCACGATGACCGCAAAGCACACATAGCCCTCACTACCTATAGCCGTGATTACTCACAATACCAGCGCGATATTAAGCCCGTCATTGGTCACATGAATATAGAGGACATAACCGCGCCCGATGTTTTAGCTATTGGAAAGGCTGTAGAAACAAGGGGCGCTACTGATATGGCACGTAGAGCAATACGCCAAACGGGGCAGATATTCAAACAAGCTATACGTGAGGGTTTGACCACCCACAATCCAGCCACTGACTTAACGGAAGCTCTGCAGCCGCATAAAGTTAAGCACCATAGCCGCATTACCAGTCAGCAGTTACCCAAATTACTACAAGATATCGATGCTTATGGCGGCGATGTGCTGGTCAAGCTGGGTTTTTGGTTCATGTGCTACACGTTTGTACGAACGCAAGAGCTTCGTCTTATGGAATGGTCGGAAATAGATTACAAGGCCAAGATATGGCGCATACCGGCCGAGAAGATGAAAATGGATAGACCGCATCTAGTACCGCTCGCGCCACAAGCAATGAAGATATTGCAAGAAATTAAGGCGATGAACTTTTCAGATAAGTATGTGTTTTTTAATACAACAACGCGCAAACCATACAGTACCAATGCCTTCATTACTGCCCTATGGCGCATGGGCTACAAAGGACGCATGACTGGTCACGGATTTCGCGGGCTTGCCAGCACTACCTTACATGAACAAGAATTTATGCACGAAGCAATAGAGCTGCAACTGGCACACGAGAAAGAGAACAAAATAAGTAAAGCTTATAACGGAGCGCAGCACTTGCCTTATCGAACAGACATGATGCACCAATGGGCGAATTTTATTGATGCTTCTTACGCTGGCAAGACTGATAACGTAATACATGGTAATTTCAAACAAAAATCACAAAAGCTGGGCTAAGACTTAGTTATATCGATTATGCAAGGCTAGGACTAGTTATCCTAACGATGGCTATTTAACTCCTCAAGCTATTACCGTCTTGCACTTATTTTTATTTAAGAATGTAAAGGTGTGAATTGTGAGTGATGAAGCTAAAAAAATTACTATGGAAGACGGGAATAAGAACATATATATAGCTATGGCGAGCAGCCTACGTTTTCCATTAAATGAGATAGTAGCATGGGCTATATTTGGTGATGGTATATTTGTAGAGGACGGCTCTTTACTGTATTCAAACTATGCTGATGGATGTCTCGACACCGATTTAGTCAATTTAGAGCATTTAGAGCTAATGGATAATATTGAAAAAGATATAAAACAATATATAGATAAAAGTATTAATGATGTCGATTTCTCAACAATTAATAGTGCCAAAAAAGGTATCACAAATATATTAGATAAATTTTTACCAACTAAATATAAAGAACTTACTTCGTTAGCTTACAAGAGAAACAGCTCTTTCAAAGGGTTTCCTATCTGGTGGGCAGCTTTGATAATAGCGTATAGAGAAATGGGAATTTTTGCCTTTAAAAATGGTAGCTATTTTGTGGCAATACAATTGAATGACTTTTGCAAAGAATGCCAATCACAAGCAATGTTCAAAAACATAGCGTTTATCAACGCCTATCAAAAAAAGTTATCTGAAAGACATAAAGAAAATGGTTCAAAAGGAGGTTCTAAGAAGGGGGTTAATTATAGAGAACCTAAAGAAAAAGCCCTTGATTATCATGATAAGCATTTTAGTAAACAACGTGAAAATGGCAAGTTTATTTATTCGAATGCCGACGCAGCTAGAAAAATTGTAAGCCACTTTGACAAAATAGAGCAATCATTAGGCTACGAAGATAATTCACTTGCTAATATCATCTCGAAACATAGAAAACAACATTTTACTAAGTAAAATCCCACTTTACTCACTCTAATCCCGCAATTAATTTTATATCTTATTAGTCTATCCATATCCGCAGTAGAACATTGCGGCACATTATGGAACTAGACACATGATCAATCTAAATCCCAACGTTATCGTCTCCGTTGATAGCACCTCAAAAGATAATGAGCAAATAACTAACAGCCTAAATTCACCCTATTTACCACCGCAAGGCATGTCACGTGCCAGCCAACTTATACCGTTCTTACCGTTTGGTAGCAGTACCTTATGGGCATGGTCACGTGATGGCCGTTTTCCAGCGCCAGTAAAGTTATCTCCTACTATGACGGCATGGCGTAACGCTGACGTTATCGAATGGTTGAATAATCAAACTATTTTTAACGATGGTGAGGTGTAAGTCATGAAAACACCACAGCTAAAAAAACGAACTTATTGCCAAATTATTCTTGATCATATGCTGACAGGTCAAACTATCTCAGATATGCAAGCCTACGAATTATATGAAATGACTAGCTGTATAAGACGTATCAGCGAGTTGCGCGCCGCAGGAGTACCTATCAAAGATAAATTTGTTAAAGGTAACGGTAAACGCTTTAAGAAGTATTGGATATCTAAATCTGATATGCCTAAAGCTTATGAGGTAAAAAAATGAGTCTACATAATGGATTTATGAATCATTTGAATCCCCGTAAGTCTAGCTCGAAGTTACTGGCGGCGTTACCCATATCCTTAGCAAGTCTTTGCGTGGTTTTAGTTATTCCAAATTGTCAGCAAACACCACCGCAATTAATAGCTAAAAAATTCGACTCTGGTGATTTAAAACAGCAAGAGGAAGAAACATGAAAAATAGGCCAAGACAATCTAAAACCAATGAAAAAGCCCACCTTATTGGGGTGGGCTTATCTAATATCTTGATCAACTATGTACTGGCAGATGCGATTCAACCAACTAAGTTAGCTGCTAATGGTGATAATAGCATATCTCACGCCAGCAATGTTGCAGGGGGCACATGATGCACTACTATAGCTTCCATATAGCAGACTATAAAAAAGACACCGACTACCTAAAGCCTATAGAGCATTATGTTTATCGTTCATTGATTGATCGCTACTACCTAGATGAAATACCTATACCAAAAGAAACCCAGTCGCTTTTGCGTAGGTTAAAACTGGAATCCGAAATAGAGGTTGAAGCTTTGGATTTTGTACTGAGTGAATTTTTTACGCTAAAAGACGATGGTTATCACCATCGTCGCATTGACAATGACATTAAAAAATATCAGGCAAATGCTGAAAAAAATCGTAAGAATGGTAAAAAAGGAGGTAGGCCACCTAAGAATAAACCTAAAACAATCCAGTCGGTTATTAATGGGTTGCCAGTTAATAGCCAAAACAACCCTAACCAAAAACCACTAACCATCAACCAAGAACCATTAACTAGCTTACCTTTTGATGATTTTTGGAATGCTTACGATTATAAGAAAGGAGGTTTAGCAAAACCGAAGGCTAAGTGGCAATCACTTACTACCGAGCAGCAAAAGTTAATCATGGCTCATGTCCCAAGCTATGTTAAGTCAACGCCTAACAAGAGTTATCGCAAGTACCCTATGACTTACTTGAATAACGAAGGCTGGCTTGATGAAATCACAGAGCCAGATAACACCAACACAGAGCAAAGCAGTAGTGCTCGCCCCCACAGTAACCGTAGTGACTCGTTCGACTCACAGCCACAGACTAAGAGCTTAAGCCGTGAGGAGCAGATAGCAGCAAACAAAAAGATCATGGAAAAAGCGGGGTTAAAAGTATGAACTTTTATAATATGGACATAGAAAAGGCACTATTAGCTTCGCTCATGAGCATAGAAAAGTCTTTGGGGCATGTTATCAGTAAGATTGATGCTAATGACTTTGCAGCAAGCAAGCATGAGTTAATATTTACAGCGATCAAGACGTTAGATAAAGATGGTCAGCCGTATGATGCTGTTATGGTTCACGATTGGTTGGTGGCTAATGAATATGGTGATGACGTTTCTGATGGTTATCTTGCCGAGATATTGAGCACAAGCCCAGCTACATTGTTTAACCTTGTGGCCTACGCTGAACGCATACTTGAGCTATCAAAGTATCGAGCTGTTAATCGTGTGCTTATACAAGCGCAGGACGAATTAAAGCAAGCTGATACTCGTCTCGACGATAAGGTAAACGGTATTACAGAGCAGCTAACGGCTGTTATCGACACTAACAAAAGCGGTAGCGGTGCGCGGTCAGTTGGCTCAATGATGGGTGACTTCTTCACTAGCCTGCAAGCAGTAAGCAAAGGAGAATTAATACCGTTTTCGCCTACTGGCTTTATTGATCTTGATAACCGATCACCAATACAGAACGGTGACTTAGTGGTAGTGGGAGCGCGTCCCTCGATGGGTAAGACTACGTTCGGGCAGAACATTGTACAGAATATGGTTAAAGACAGCTTTTATACAGATAGCAAAGGTAATTACAAGCGCAAGGCTGGCGTGTTCTTTAGTTTGGAAATGACAGGTTCATCTGTTATGCAACGCTTCATGTCGTCAATGGCAGGAGTAGATTTAGGCGTTGTTAGAAGTGGCATGAATGTTAGTACTGACGATTGGGCTAATCTGAACAACACAGTCAGAGACTATAGCAAAGAATATCCTATGTTCATCGAGTCGAGATCATTAATCACTTATCATCAGATGCGAACGTCTTTGAATAGAATACGTAATCAACATGGTGAGATTGGGGTCATCATGATCGATTACTTGCAGATCATGGGCGGTATTGATGGTAAGGATCGAGTGAATGCACTTGGTGAAGTCACAAGGCATCTAAAAGCGTTCGGTAAAGAATTTAACTGCCCTGTTATACTTTTATCACAGTTGAACCGCAGTCTAGAGAGCCGACCTAACAAGCGGCCTATTATGAGCGACTTAAGGGAGTCAGGCGCAATCGAACAAGAAGCCGATATAATTATGTTTTTATATCGTGATGAAGTGTATAACGATAAGTCAAAGGATGTGGGCGTAGCGGAGGTGATTATCGCTAAGAATCGCCAAGGCCAAGTTGGTACCGTGCGACTAGGTTTTGAAGGCAGGTACTCGCGCTTTACTAACTATATGCCAATGATGCGCGACTTTAATGCAGTTCCTGATTTTGGCAGTAACTCTTAGCTGGCAAGTAAGTGTTGTTATGATAACGAACTCTATTAATATTCAAGCGGTCTATGTTAGACATACGCCTTTTTAGACTCCCCCTACCAACCGCCCTCATTTACTATTTTTGACACTATAAATTAGGAAGCAAAATTATGGAATCAAGAAATTTAGGAAGCAAAAATCACCTTTTCTGAAATATTGGAATCACAGCAATCGCCTATTGTGCAATAGGTACAGCGGAATTAAGGAAGGAAATAGGAAGCAGAACAAGGTATTTATCCATCTGGGTAAATACCCCTCCTAAACGACTGTCTTTCCTATACCTGCTCACTCAACTTCGTATCAAGCATCAATCTAATGAACTTCTTAAACTGATCAGGGTTGGACAGTAAGTGCATGGTCATACCTTCGTAGGCTTCTTGGCTCTCGAATAGCGCATCCATCGCCGCATCAGGATAGCCGCCTAGCATGATCTGATCGGTACTGTTATTACTAAACTGCTTTACCACGATCTCATTTTCAGTCACTTTATCCCAAATCGTGTTTTGGAAGTTGATCATATCTTTATCGGTAAAGTCCTCGCCAGCGAATACCTCATTTAATCGATTAATGACCTTTGATAACAGCTCTTCTTTCTGATCCTTTGGTTTTCCTGTACCGCCACCGCCGCCAGCTTCTAATTCACCGCTACCCTCCTGTAGCTTTAGATCCTGCTGGTGCAGCTTTGAGACGCGGTAATGACTCATAGCGATGTTGGTTAGATCAATATCATCCTCATTGTCCACACTTTCGCGTAATAATGGCCGCAGGTTACGGGCGTATAAGCTCAGCTTTTCTAGCTCTTTATCGTCATAGTCCACGATTTGCGACATAAACTCATATTGACGGGTAAATGTACCTAAGTCCTTTTTAAAGATCTCTAGCGCATCTTGATCAGCCTTAAAACCTTTGTAGTCATTCTCGGCATTGGTCATCAGCACCACATCGCCTGTCGCTTTGGTACGCTCAAGCATTTCCTTAGCGTGCTGGGCTTGCTCGCGTGCTAGCTTATAGCGTTTCTGCCAACGCTCAACCGCTGGCTTACAGATGTTACTAATGGCAGCGTTAGACTTACTCTTACTATAAAAAGCCTCAACAAACTGCTCGACCTCATGCCATAAGAATATACCGCTGGCGCGTAGTTTCTCATACAGGTCATACACCTGATCGGGGTCAGACACATTCACTAAAGTGGCGGTCTCATAATACGGCTGGAAGGCCTCCAAAATATCTTCAGGATCATTAAAGAAGTCGAGCACAAACGTGCCACTCTCTGCTTTACCCTTATAGGTACGGTTGAGCCTTGAGAGGGTCTGTACGCAGTCCACGCCTGTCAGCTTCTTATCGACGTACATGGCGCATAGTTTCGGCTGATCAAAGCCTGTCTGAAACTTATTGGCCACGAGCATCACTTGATAGTCATCAGTATCAAAGGCTTTACGCATATCACGGCCTTTGAGACCGATATTCATATTATGCTCAGTGAACTTCTCGCCAAGTAGTGCGCCGCTATCAGGGTCATTATCGTTAAAGGTGACTTCCCCTGAGAACGCGACCATGGCATTGATGCCGCGATAGCTGTGCTTAGCGATATAGTCATCAAACGCCAGCTTATAGCGTACCGCTTCTTTACGTGAGCCTGTCACCACCATGGCTTTGGCTTGCCCGCCGAGTAAGCCTTTGATGTTGTCGTTAAAGTGCTCAATGATGATCTTAACTTTCTGCGCGATATTGTGCTCATGCAGTCGCACCCAGCTACCCAGCTTAATCTTGGCGCGGCGGGCATCGACTTCATCGTCATCGCTAGCCAGCTTTTGCTTAAGCTGATACATCACTTTGTAGTTGGTGTAGTTTTTTAGCACATCTAAGATAAAGCCTTCTTCGATCGCTTGGCGCATAGAATAGACATGATAAGCGGCTGGTAGGTTATCGCTAGCAGCTGGCAAGTCAGGATTGGGCAGACGGCCAAACAGCTCGATAGTTTTTGGCTTCGGCGTGGCGGTAAAGGCGTAATAACTTAGGTTCGGGCTGCTACGGCGCGCGGCAAGCGTGGCGTCCAAAACATCTTCACTAGAGAGCGGCTTATCGTCATCTGTATTACTCTCTATATCACCTGAGACCAGCACTTCTTTGAGCTGGCGTGCGGTAGAGCCTGTCTGTGATGAGTGCGCTTCATCGGCGATGATGGCATAACGGCGCGACTTTAGGACGCTTGAATCTTCAATCGCTTTGAGCACAAATGGGAAGGTTTGAATGGTGACGATAATAATCGGCTGGGAGTTGACCAATGCTTCGGCAAGCTGCTCAGACTTTGAGCCGTCACCTTCTTTACGGTTGATTTTGCCGACTACGCCATCGGCATGTTCAAACTGATAGATAGTATCTTGTAGTTGGTCGTCCAGTACAGTGCGATCGGTAATCACAATGACCGAGTCAAACTGCTTATCGCCGTCGCTGTTGTATAAGGTGGATAACTGATGCGCCGTCCATGCGATAGAGTTAGATTTGCCTGAACCCGCACTATGCTGAATCAAATACTTTTGCCCAGCGCCCTCAACAATGGCCGCATTAACAAGCTTAGTCACCACATCCCACTGATGATAGCGCGGAAACATCATGGTCTCTTTTTTGGTCTTGCGCCCGATCGCGTCCTCTTCCTCGTCGATCTGCAAGTGCATAAAGTGACCGAGGATAGCCAGCAAGTTATCAGGCGTCAGCACTTCATTCCATAGGTAATCGGTGGCATAGCGGCTGCTATCGGCTGGCACGTCATTACCCGCGCCGCCATCCGCAGTGCCTTTATTAAACGGCAAGAAGTAAGTGCTATCACCTGCCAGCTTCGTGGTCATATAGACTTCATACTGACTGACGGCGAAATGTACCAGTGCGCCGCGCTTAAAGGTCAGCAGTGGCTCAGGTTTTTTGGTATCAGGGTCTTTCGGCAGGCGGGTGCGCTTATACTGAGTAATGGCATTTTGTACCGCTTGCTTAAACTCAGACTTGAGCTCCATCGTGGTGACGGGCAAGCCATTGACGAATAGCACGATATCGATACGGTTACGCTTAGCGACCTTGCCATTAGCGTCAGCGCCGTCTTTAAGGCTGGTATAAGGGCTATACACTACTTCAGGTACGACGCGGCAGATATTGGCCTTATAGCGTGCCATGGTCTCAGGGTTGAGGCTGTGCTCAGGCTTAAACTGGCACAAACTAAACCGCGCGTTACGAATCTTTAGACCGTGACGTAAGACGCCTAGTGTGCCATAAGTGCGCGAGGCTCTATCGGTGGCGTGCGCGTCTGCCTTATTAAGCTGCTTAACCAATGCAGCGATAAAGTGGCGCTCTGAGTCGATAGGAAAGGTGCGGCAAAACTTCTGCCACTCTTGCGGCTGGGTACCCTGCACAAAGTCGAGCACGTCTTGTTCATATAGCGCCGTTTCTGCTTGATAGCCGCTGGCATGTCCTAACTGCCAGCCTTGCGCTTGCATCTGATTGACAATATCGGCTTGGAAGACAGATTCGTAGGTAGTATCGGTCATAGTTTTTTCTTATTATAGTTAGGAAGATTAAGTTATGATTAGATAAGTATTTTTTACTCCAACTACTCTTTCTGATATTTCTATTTTTCAAGAAAATCTGAAATAATAGTATAGTTAATACCTTTACGTTCAAACTCTGACTGCATCCAACTCAGTAATTTAAGAACTAGAACCATAAAAACTATAATTATCTTTTTATTTAAATCAGCATCTTCATATTTATAATTTCTTTCTATATTTTTACCAGTTGCTGTGTCAGTCTTTCCAATGTAAATAGAAAAATCTTTACAAGGTAACAGATTCTCAGATATATGTAAGTCATCTACCAATAAAATCAGTGCATCTAGACGACTTTGTTCTAAAGTATATCTTCTATTATGCGAATAACTATTTCTAATCTTATTAAACCTATCTAATACTTCAAAAATCTTACTATCTAACCCTAGGTTCTGAGCTATAGACAACTTTGACCTAAAACCAATAAAAGGTCCTTTAAATAGATCTTCACTTCCTGATGTTTTGGAACACCAAATATTAAGAAAATCTTCTAAAATTAAATGTGCTCTTAAAACGACTCCAGCTGTGTCTGTTGAATCAACCAAAGCCAAATAGTCGTTATGATCTAATACATTAGCAAAATCACCACCGACACCGATATAACTTGAGCCATTGCCATCTCCAAAACTCGTCATTTGAACAACCTTTAATTTAATAAAAACATCCTAATAGAAGTATAACTTAAACTTTTCTTTACTTTAAATTGGTATTAGATATTGTCAGGCGCTTGCCAGCCTCTCACATCAATCTTACCCGTAACCGCAGCAGAGATTAAAGCGGTGCGGCGTTCTTGCATGAGTTGGATGGCTTTTTTAGCATTTAGTTCAATATCGTCAAAGCTTAATTTCAACTTCTCAATATGACTATGAATTTGTGAAATCTCATCTGAGGGAGGAACTAGAACAGGAATATTTTGAACTTGCTCAACTCTCAAATGGCTTACAGTACTTCCATGTGACACGCTATTGATATATCTATCAAGACAATCTGAAATTAAATAATCAAAAAGATAGTTAGTATAGCTTTGATCATGTGCAATGAAATTCATCATTCTTTGACCCATGCAAAACTTCAGATCTTCTGGCACTAGACAAACCTCACCTGTAGGCGCTTCACGAGTAAAAAGAATAGAACCAGCTGGAGGTACTCCTCTTTGTGTCCATATATCAAAATTTTTCTTATCCGTGTATAAAGCACCATTAAAGTTTAATTTCTGATTCCTTACGTTTGTTGTTCTGACCACAAAGTACTCGCCATTTTCAAAATATTCGGGAGTTTTATTACGACAGTCAATAATGTCACTTACAAACTTGAGCTTTGAAACTTCCCAATGCTCAGGCACCTCCCCCAACCACTCAACCCCCGAATCTTTCATCGGCACATCAGGATTTAAGCCTTTGGTCACCGCATGACTAATCACTGCTTGGCGCTTTTCTTTTAACAGTTGAATCAGGGTTTGCTGTTTTTCGATTATGGTATCGATTTGGGCAGTTTCGTGGTCGAGGAAGTTGGCAATTTGAGCTTGCTCTTCTTTTTCAGGAAAAACAAACTTTTCCATCAAATAAGCTTCTGAATCTAAATTTTGAATTCCTGTAGTCTGCTTGATTGAAGCATAGTTCACTCTACCGTCATAGAGTAGAGAGAAAGCATACTTTAAAAAACTGCTTTCATGACCAACCTTCGGTGTCATTTTAGCTACAAAGTTTGAAGTAACAGCTCTAAAATCTTTTTCAAAAAGAACTACGCAACCTACTAAGGTTTTATCCCCTCCTCCTGACTTTTCTATCAATAAGTCACCTTTCTTCAATAGACGATTTTCTCTTTCTTTCGGTGAAATATTTCTCAATGTCAGATTTTCTTCGCTGATTTCTAATTTATTTCTATCAAAATCAGCGACACGTAATACTACTGTATTGTCAGAACTTTCTTCTGGCTCTGAACCCCAAATACCATTAGTACAGCCATCAACGCATCTTTTTAAAGATGATAAGTTCCAATGACTAGGAATCTTCCCCAACCACTCAACACCTGAATCTTTATACTCTTCATACTGTTGATACTTCGCCATTATGAATGCACCTCACCCAATAACTGCATAATCTCGCTACTGACCGCATCCAAGTCCGCATCAATCTCAGCAAGCGGACGCGGCGGCTCATACACATAGAAATGACGGTTAAACGGTATTTCATAACCGACAATACCAATCTCTTCATCGATAGCATCTGTCTTGTTGCTATCGATCCACGCATCAGGCACATGCGGCTGCACTTCACGGGCGAAGTAACTTTCGATCAGCTCAGTAGTAGTCACCTCAGGATTCAGAGGCACGTTTTCATAATCGCGTAAGTCACTATCGGTTTGGAACTCTACAATTTTCGTCTTGCTGGCAGGATCGGTATAGCTAAATGCGCCATAGAGCGGACTTTCAACCTTGACCGCTTTTTTGATGACAGGTTCTGCTTCAGGGTTTTTCCATGTGATGGCATCCATCAGCTGTTTCTTTCCTTTGGTGTCCAAGCTGACATCAGCATCTTTTAACGCTTGTTTGAACACTTTTTCAAACTCATTGAAGTCATCGAATTGGCGCGTGCCGATAGCCTTTTGTAGAGCTTTGGCTTTATTCATGATCTCAAGCTGATCTCGCCATACTTTAGAGTCAAGCACGTCTTTGATTTGCTTTTCTTTCAACTCAGAGAAGTCCGCCTTAATCATCGCACGCGCCTCAGTCGTAACCGCTGATAAGTCGCCGTAGCTGTCAGTCGTCCAATTACCACCAAACGCCTCATACAGCGCTGGCATGACTATATCGAACGGTTTAGGTGCATAACGTAGGGTCTCTAACGCGCTATCTGACAGCTGCGCAGATAGCCGTAGCGGCCGCTCAATGGTGATACGGCGATAGCCAAATTCATGGGTTTTAAAGATTTTACTGGCGAAGGTCTTAGCAGTCTCAGATTTAGGATTGGCGGACTGACGGCCACGGTTAGATTTCACTTCTTCTGGCTTATCTAGTACGCGCGCATCAACCACCTCAAAGTCGCCAAAGCTACGGGTAATGGTCTTGATATCGTCATCATTCATCTCATTACGCTTAGAGCCAAGAGATTTACGCATTTTGCTGTATAGGTTACTTCCATCAATCAATTGCACTTTGCCGCGACGTTCAGGGGCTTTCTTATTGCTTAATATCCAGATGTAGGTCGCAATACCCGTGTTATAAAACATATCGTTTGGCAAGGCGATGATGGCCTCTAGTAAATCGGCCTCAAGGATATAACGACGAATCTCACTCTCACCGCTCCCTGCGCCGCCCGTAAATAATGGTGAACCATTTAAGATGATACCGATACGGCTGCCTTGATTGCTGTTTTGAGTGCTACTGATATCTGTCGCTTTATCATCGCCAGTAATCGGACGCATCTTGCTCAGCAAGTGCATAAGGAATAATAGCGACCCATCAGACACGCGCGGCAAGCCAGCCCCAAAGCGACCATCAAAACCTTTTTGCTCGTGCTCATCGTTGATTTCACCTGATATCTTTTTCCAGTCCACCCCAAACGGCGGGTTCGATAGCATGTAGTCAAACTTCTCAGCGACCAGCTGATCATTGGATAAGGTATTACCCAGCTTAATGTTATTCACCTCTTGCCCTTTGATCAGCATATCGGCTTTACAGATCGCATAAGACTCAGGGTTTAGCTCTTGACCATAGGTACGCATCACCGCGTCAGGATTCAGCTCTAGCACGTATTCCATACCAGAAGATAGGAAGCCTCCCGTACCTGCTGTGGGGTCGTAGATAGTGCGAATAATGCCATCTTTGGTCAGTGCGTCATCATCTTCCATAAATACCAATGAGGTAGTCAGGCGCACGATATCGCGCGGGGTAAAGTGCTCCCCTGCCGTTTCGTTTGAGCTTTCAGCAAAGCGGCGGATCAGCTCTTCAAACACAAAGCCCATTTCATGATTGGAGATAGTCTCAGGACTAAGGTCGGTATTGGCGAACATCTGCACCACTTTATAAAGTAGGTTAGCATCCGCAAGTTGGCCGACAAACTCTTCAAATTTGAAATGCTCAAATATCTCACGCGCGTCTTTAGAGAAGGATTGCACGTAGGTATTGAGGTTATCCTTGATGTCGCTTTGACCCATCTTGCTCAGATCCATCGGCGAGGTATTATAAAAAGGTCGCTTGCTGGCACGTATCAAGAACTTCTCTTGCGCTTCCTCAGGCAGACCCATATCAGCGATACGCTGACTCTCAGCGACTACATCTGCCTTAGTATCTTCTAATACGCACTCTAGGCGGCGTAATAGCGTAAACGGCAGGATAATGCGGCCATATTGAGACTGCTTAAAATCACCGCGTAATAAGTCAGCGACAGACCAGATGAAAGCCGCTGTTTGAGAGAAGTTTTTGGTCATTGAATTGTCTTATTGTTTGTTGGGCAAGGGATAAATGCTTGGGATTGTATAGCAGCCTTAAAAAATGGCTCACACGTACTGCGATGGTATACATCGACTTATGACGGTTTATAGAAATCATTGTATGATAGTAGAGGATATAAACGCTAGCATGGAAGCAGAATTAAGAGTCTTATTTAATAAAAGCATTCTTATTTAAATAAAAGAGTTCTTATTAATAATAAGCGGTAGTATTGGAAGCAAAATGGATGAAAATAGGAATAATAGGAATAAAAAATCACTATTTTAGAGCTGTATCTCAAAATAAAAAACCACCTCTAAGCCAATGAAATAGGTAGCTGGCGTTGGAATAAAAAAATTTCTTAGGAAGCAGAAAATGGAAAAATCACTACTTTTTTAGTAGTCGTCTTACATAGTGAATGACACACTCAAAATACATGCGAATTTATCCGTTTATCTATTGCTAAGCACTAAGAAACATTTCAAAGGAACCGATAAATATAAGAAAACTTGTAAATAAAAGTAACAATAAGCAATCTTAGTTATTTATACCGGCTAACAGATCTTCGTTATTTTTATATACTGATGGCCGCTAAGTCC
Source organism: Psychrobacter sp. UBA5136 (assembly GCF_002414005.1). Classification (GTDB taxonomy): domain Bacteria; phylum Pseudomonadota; class Gammaproteobacteria; order Pseudomonadales; family Moraxellaceae; genus Psychrobacter. Next base: position 5,521 of record NZ_DHYG01000036.1, on the reverse strand, counting down.
AAAGTGACTTTCGCAAATTGCGGTATATTTTGCGGTATATTTATATTTTATAAAAATACAATCCTTTAATACCAAAGGACACAGGCAATGATTTGCTTCCTGCCGTTCCGACCAAACATAGTGTTAAAGAAAAAAGCCAATTATTGATTTCAATGATTGGCTTTTTTTATGCTCATTATTCTTCATTAAACATTACAAAGGCGCTTTAGTAATGGCACTTAGCGCTTCATTGATACTAAATACTTTAGATTTTATGTTTTTAAAACCAAATGAAGTCAGTCTTTGGGTATGTTTCTCTAAATATCGGTTGGCATCGTCCAAATTATCGAACACATAAATACCGCCCGCTTCTTGCGTCTCTTCATTCTCCGTCCATAGCTTATAGACCAGACCGGGCTCGGTTGCGATGTCTTCAGCCAGCTCTTTCATAGCATCAAAAAATTCACCACCAAAAGGGCCGCTATAAGGGAAGTCAATTTGCAAAAGGTATTTCATAAGTGAATCCTCATTATTGTTGAATAATTGGCAATCATATATCCTGCCAGATGATTACAACCTTAACATATTACGATTTGCTATAGACTTTTAATAAGCGAGCCGCTAGGGTAAATACTTTATTTTTACTCTGGTTCGACCTATGCCTGAGCTTAGCACGCCACGCCCTTTAACTCTCGCCAATGACGTCCCTTGGGAAGCATTCCAGCGTCCCTTCGTCCGCGACTTGGCGTACGTACTTGCCTGCCCTAACGTCTTAACCAGATGGCTCGACTTTGCGCCGTATCAAAACACACATGCTATCTCAGTACACAGCGCAGACTTTTGGCAGGCGCAGTTTGAGGCGTATAAGCCGCGCTTAAAAGAACTGGATAGCACTTATGCTTATCAGGCGCTAACTCGCTATTTATTAAAACGTCCCAGCCCCAATCGCTTGGGTTTTCATTTTGAGGGCTTATTGTCATTTTGGCTAGAGGATGGTTTTGCGCGCAAGCTGCATCCATACGAGACGCTCGCTAATAATGTGCAGTTATACAATGGCAAGCAAACAACGGGCGAGCTTGATTTAATTTTGTACAATCATGAGGACAAGCTTGTTGAGCATTGGGAATTGGCGATTAAATTTTTTATGGGCTCAGCGCCGTTTGCGCCGATAAATTGGGTTGGTATCAATTCTAACGATAATTTACAGCGCAAAATGACCCATATGCAAACCAAGCAGTTTCGTACAGTGTGGCTAGATACCGAGGCGCATGGGCAAGTTAAGATTGATAAGCGTTATGGCGTTATTAAAGGGCGTTTCTTTTTGCCAATGAACATTACTGGTTTTGTCTACCCTGCTTGGCTAACACCAAGCTTTCCTATGCACGAGTGGTGCGATAAGACCGATAATGCCACTCTTGCCACAATTGATATCCCTGCCTTGCGCGCCGCTCATTATATTGAATGGTTTAGCAAACGTGACTTCTACGACAATCATGAGTTACCCCTTATCTATTCTGAAAACGGTGTTCTAAGAACAGGACTGTATTTTGAAGAGAATCGACCAATCGTTATTTATCTTGAAAAGCCTGACAGAATAGATAACTGATTTTAAATCGACTCTATTTAAGTAGTTATATTTCTCGACAACCAATCATTTTGTTTTAATTGGACTTTTACCAAGCGTAACGTCCGTATAAACTAATCTCACTGCGCTTGGCTTTTTCTGCATCAATGTCATCCGTCAGCAATTTTATACCGCCATATTTGCTATCTAACGTTATACCTAATGCTTTAGTTTGTGGCTCTATCAATCCAGTGATAGCTACAGGATAATGAAAATTAGCAAATTGATAACCTACTGACAATTGATACAAGTCTTGAATATCATTTATTTGCCCATGAGCGCCAAGTTGCCACTGATTATTTAGTTGATGCATCAGACTACCTTCAACCCGCCATGGTAACGTCTGTGTGACATCTTTAGTATCAAGCTGGCCTTCAATCGTATATAAAGGTCGACCGTTAACATCATAATCTAATGTATAGCGAGTGTTTGGCATATCTTTCCAATGCATACGTCCAAGGACATCGTAGCCACTAATTATGACCTGTGTTTTGTCAGATAGCTTTCCTACCAATTGTAAATCTAAAGAATAGCCATAACCTGATGGCTTAGTAGGATTCCAGTTTAAGTTTTCTTCACCAAGGGCAGGCTTATCATAATAGTAATCAACATAGGCATCAGCTTTATTAACGCTATCTCTTATGTTACTAACTTCACTGTCAGGTAGCCCCCTTGTAGTTAAGTCACCTGAAACCTTGCCTTCAAGCGCATGTAATCCTTGCCAAATATTGGCATGAGTCGTTAATTGCCAATTAGAATTCAGGGGCTGGGTAAAACCGACATTAGCGCCAAATCTCTCATTATGCTTAGCATCTAAAAATAATGGGTATGATTGGCTAGTGCTCGATGGCTGTTTGTTTTCATATTGCCAATATACTTCTGCTGTCTCTTCGCTAAAGCTCATCAAGTAATCGTAACGCCAACCCAGACCATAGCTAATCAAGCTTCCTGCAGGGCGTACTTTTAAGTCTGCACGTCCTTGTAAATACGCATGATCTCCTGATTCTAATGGCGCATCCCAATCGCCAATAAAAGCAGTAATAGGCTGTACTGGGCTGTGTGCCGTTGCTATTATTGACCAATCAATCTGCGACTTTTCGTTTATATTCTGATTATTTAACCAATCGTTAGTAGGATTAGATGGCGAGTTGAAATTAGAGTATAAGTTAGGATTTTCACTCTGAGCTAAAGTAGACGTTGACGCCATCATAGCGATTGCTGTTGGAACAATAAATGACAGTTTACGTTTGGCGAAAAACGGTAGATCCTGTTGTGAAAAGCTATAGATAGCTCGGCTAAAGAATGACATAAATTTCTCACGTTTATTAGAGTGCATAAAAAAGAGACAGTACTAGTCGTCTCTTTTTTTTTATTGCTCGAATAATATTAAAAATGATTGAGCACTGCCATTAGACTTATATTGGTTATAGAACGATTAAACTGTTATCTTTAAATTTAGCCGTGATTTTGCCATCATTATCCATTAAATCACCATAGTCTTTACCGTCGACCATAATGTCACCTAGCTTACCCATTTTATCTTTAACAAAATCACCATTGGCATCAACCTTTAATTCAATCGATGCTTTATTTTGCTCAACGGTAAATTCGGTACTAACCACATCATAATCATTATCTAAGTTAGACTTACCTGTGACAAATAAATCTTTACCTTCTACGCTAGCCTTTAATCCTTTAAGGTCAATGACGTTACGAGCAGTACGTTCAAGATTGGCTTGGAAATCAAGCGGAATCGTTGTTGACCCTTCTTTAGTTACATTGCCTTTAATATTTAACACTATTGTCATGCCAACATATTTATTGGCTTTCTCTTCAAGATTACCAGCATCAGTGACGGTCAAAAAGTTTTTAATATCAGCGTCGTTAGCGGTCGCATTGAGTGTGATTGCAACATTCGTTTTAGGTTTCTGCTTAGTCATTTGACCTGTTATAGCAAGTTTATAAGGAATCGTTCTCACCACTAGACTACTATCTGCTAACTTCTTACTAATATCTAAGGCAGCAAACTCTAAGTCTTTTGCTTCAATCACACTATCATTAGCAGTTAACTTTAAGTTGCCTAATTTTACGATAGCCTTTTCTAAAGTAATACCTTCTCTGTTAATATCATTAAGATCAAATTCGTCATCAACCACGACTTTATCACTGAACTGACCGCTGACGGTAAAGCCTTTATTAGAGCTCAGCGTCACGATATCAGCGCCAGAAGCAATTTTTATACTCTTGAATCCAATGCCACCATTAAAGCTGGCACTATTAGTATTAGAAACTAAGGCATTTTCAAAACCATCAAACGCAGTTGTAAAAGTGTCTCGATTAATAATTTCTTCATATCTATCCGTCGTTGGATTATATGCATAATCATATTCCTCAACGTTTACCTTAGTAGTACCCGAAAGCTTAAATTGTCCATCAGCATTCAGATTCGCAACAAAACCTTTTTCTGGCACCAAAGCTACGTTACCTAACGTATTATTGAACTTTTTATCATTGGCCAAAGCTATAATGTCAGCTGCATTTAGTTGTGATAGACCATTTTTCTGCATGTAATAATAAAGAGAGTTTGGTACCTCAAAAGTATAGCTAAGTCGTGACGCTTGCTTTTCTGTCAGGATATCACTTACGTCTTTATAAGCCTCTGTTACCGCTTTATTGTCACTAACAAAAAGTTTAGCCGTGCGGATCATCTCTTTTGCTTGTTCAATTTCTGTAAGATTGTTGTTGACAGGTGGTTTGGTAGGAACGTTAGGAGTATTAGGGCCATTACCATTATTGTCGCTATCACTACCACAGCCTGCCAAGGCTAAAGTACTGGCGAGAGCTAATGCGGTTATTTTAAAAGCTTTCATTATGTATTCCTTATATTTTAAATATATTCCGAAAAATGGTTAGAAAAACAATCCAAGTATTTAGGTCATAAAGGCTCACTTGAAAGTTTAGATTGCATCTTTCACAAAAAACTTAAGTTTACTCCTTAATAGAAGTAATAAGCTATTTATTTTTGGAATTTATCTATAAAGTAAAGAAATATGTGAATAATATTACATAATCATTGTTAGGTATTCAAACAACATTGCCTGATAGTAAAGTAGCTCTAATTAATAACTCTCAATCACCTGCATCAGCTCATACCTAAGCATATCGGCGCTCGGCATACGCTCAGCGTGAAAGCGTACGATAGCGATACCGGCACTGGCAAGCGCCTTATCTTTTTTATCATCGGCCTTTTGCCGCGCTTTACTATTATGCGTCCAATCATCAAGCTCAATGGCGAGTAAGGTAGTCTGTGCATCCATATCCACGATGACATAATCAACGCTTTGGCGGCAAATGCGGTTAAACCAAAAACTACGCTCGGATGTCTCGTCGCTATTGGCTTCGATAATACGTGACAGCTGAACTTGCACAAAAATATGATACTCCGGCAAAGCATTTTTTAGCTTATTAAAAAAGATCACTTCCGTGTCCGTCATAATAGGCATCGGCGCAAACGGCCAAATAGCCAGCTCATCACCGCGCACAGGTGGCGGCTCAGGTTCGGCGACTTGTTTGCTAGAAAACAGTTTTGGTAGGGTGATTAGCCCCACAAACCCAACTGCCAGTATTAAAAATATAACGCCAAATGACATGGTTTTACCTTATACATAATAAAAGCGGTCAGCTATGTGTAATGATGTCGGTAAAAAAAGTGACGACACATATCTGACGGCAACAGGTCAGCCCTTGTAGGCTGACAGGTTATACAGCAAAGAAACAGAAAAACAGCGGCGCTTATCGTAACGAAGCTTACGCCAGTCGGCAAACCCTAAAACAAAAAACACGACAATAGATGTCGTGTTTGCATAAAATCAGCTAAAACGATAAAAATATAAACGCACCTAGGGCGTGTCATCAATT
>NZ_DHYG01000035.1 GCF_002414005.1 Psychrobacter sp. UBA5136 | reverse complement strand
TAATTGATGACACGCCCTAATATCCTGACGAATGGCGCTTTTAAAAATAACGGCGATTTTTTGCAGGACGAAATGATAACAGACTACGAAAGCATGAGCAGCAAAAATAGCTACTTTTTGTTTTTAACTCCTTATCTTTTTGACCTAATTCATAAATTTCTAGAAAATCATCGGTTGTTATAATGATGTAAGGATAGCAGGCGTAAGGATACCTAGCAGATGCCACCGCTTAAAAATTCGATTATAGTGGATAGGTCTATAACTTATTACACAAATTGAAGTTAAATACATCGAGGGAATAATTATGAAAAAATTAGGATTAATTGTCGCGGTATCGGTAGGACTAAGCGCTTGTGCTAGTGGTATGAATGGCGGGACTACGACGGGCAATTCAAACAACCATTCAAACAACATCGTCACCCAATATCCTGTTGAAGCTGCCATGCTTAATATTTACACCAAAGCTCGTAGCCAAAAATTGGTGGCAAGCGTCGGCAATCAAACGGCTTCTGCCGATATTAAAGTCACGCCCAAAGGCAGTATGATATTTAATAATAAACAAGTCCAAGGCGCTGAAGTAAACACCATCAATAAAGTCAACAATCAAGTGACTGATCAATCGGTCGCTATTAATTACTTTACCCTCAACCCATTGGTATTCCACGGTTTTACCGACAGCTCAGGCAAATATTCACTTTCCAATCAAACCACGACCATTCCTAAAATGGCAATGGTTGGCGCCTCTAGCAGATTAATCACCGAAGACGTCTATGCCGATAGCAGTATGCGTAAAAAGATAGGCACTTATCACCAAGATTGGTCTTTGAGCAGGGACAGCAATAATACTGCGTGGTTCTGTATAGAAACCTCAGCCAATCTTTTGGTAAATAATGATCCCAATGGCCGCTCGTCAGAATGCTATAAAATCAATGCGCACGGCGATATTTTAGATAGCAAGGTGACCATTAGCCAGCCTACTACTAATGGGATGAAAACGATTACCTTTACCAGTCGATAGTTTTGCAAACTAACAGCCACTATTTTGTGAGCAATTTAGGATTTACATGGACCAAATGAGTGAATGGGTGCTCGGCATCATGGCAAAGTTTGGCTACTTTGGCATTATATTTGCAATGTTTGCTGAAAACGTATTTCCGCCCATCCCGTCCGAGATTATCATGCCAGCTGCTGGTTTTGCTGCTTCCAAGGGCGATTTAAGCATCATTTTGGTCATATTGTCTGGGACGCTTGGCGCGGTGCTGGGTGCGCTGCCTTTATATTATTTAGGTCGTACCTTGGATGAGCCGCGCTTGGTCGCTTTTACTGAAAAGTACGGAAAATACGTATTTGTAAAACCTGCTGACATCACCGATGCCAATGCATGGTTTGATAAACATGGCAAAATGGCGGTATTTTTTGGGCGTATGGTGCCGGGTGTGCGTTCGCTGATTTCAATCCCTGCTGGCATGAATAAAATGGCGCTGCTGCCTTTTCTATTATTAACAGCGCTAGGTGCCAGCATTTGGACCGCAATATTGGCGCTAGCCGGATATTACTTGGGGCAAAATTATGATGCTGTCGCAGGCGTCCTAGCGCCTTATTCTAAAGCCATTGGTATATTGGCCGTGGTTATTATTATCGGTTTGCTTGTCAAACGTCGTTTATCGAGTCGAAAAGATACTGATAACAGTAAAAATAACAGTGAGTATTAACCGTAAACCCTCTCCTACTGCCAAGACAATGGTTACTTACAAACATGCGTGCTCAAAATCTTTAACGCTTAAACTCCGCAATACCTCAACTCCTCAATACCTTTCTTGCGCACTCAAACGCAAAAACACCTAGCAAAATTCATAACTCATCAGTATAAAAAACGTGAACAAATCTTGCGCAAATCATTCGCTTATCTTTAAACATTCATTTAAAATATATCTTATGGAAGCAAGTTTAGAAGCTCACTGCTTTTGTAATTTTGTTGTTAAATCTTATCACTTCTATAGTGATTTTTGCTTTTCTCGACTACTAGCACTAGGATGTTAAGAGGCGATAAAAATCGAGCTTTGTCAAATGAGCCACTTATTTTTAATTTTTGGAGAGCCTTATGCGCCTTTTTCACTCAACAACCTCTCAGCCTCAAGCCCTCAGCTATTCTAAACTTGCATTAGCTTGTCTTCTTGCCCTTAGTACGGTAGGAATGGTCGGTTGTGATAAATCAACCCCTGATAAGGCGAGCGCAACCACCGCCGAAACCACTCAAGCGACAAAGGTTAGCAAGGCGCCAAATACTAAAAATGGTGAGTTACCAGTTATTGACGCTGTTCTCACCCATGCGCCTGAAGTACCACCACCTATCGATCGTGACTATGCGGCAAAAGTCATCGTAAAAATGGAAACCGTAGAAAAAACCATGCGTCTAGCGGATGGCGTTGAGTACAACTTCTGGACATTTGGCGGGCAGGTACCGGGACAATTTATTCGCGTACGTCAGGGCGATGAAATTGAGTTTCACTTATCAAACCACCCTGATTCAAAAATGCCGCATAATATTGACTTACATGCGGTCACAGGTCCAGGGGGCGGTGCCGCTTCTTCATTTACCTCTCCTGGTTATACCTCGGAATTTAACTTTAAAGCCTTAAAGCCAGGCTTATATGTCTATCACTGTGCGGTAGCGCCCGTCGGTATGCACATCGCAAACGGTATGTATGGTCTAATTTTGGTTGAGCCAGAAGGCGGTTTACCGAAGGTTGATCGTGAATTTTATGTCATGCAGGGCGATTTTTATACCAAAGGCAACTATGGCGATAAAGGCCTACAACCTTTTGATATGGAAAAAGCGGTAAAAGAGCAGCCAGATTACGTGTTATTTAACGGTTCAGTTGGCGCGCTTACCGGTGAAAACTCATTAAAAGCCAACGTCGGTGAAACGGTTCGTCTATTCGTTGGTAACGGTGGTCCTAACTTAGTGTCATCATTCCACGTGATTGGTGAGATTTTCGACAAGGTCAACATGGAAGGCGGTAGCGCTGAAAACCATAATGTTCAAACCACCCTTATCCCTGCAGGGGGCGCCGCGATTACCCAGTTCAAAGTAGATGTCCCAGGCGAGCTTGTGATGGTTGACCATTCTATTTTCCGGGCATTTAACAAAGGTGCGCTTGGTATCATCGATGTCAAAGGTGCAGAGGACAAGAAAATATATTCAGGAAAAGTGCGTGAAGACGTCTACTTACCTGAAGGCTCAGCGGCACAAAGTCTTGGTAAAACCAATGCGCCTACGCCTGTCGTGACTGCTGCTAACAAGCAAGAAAGAATTAAAATGGGTGAGTCAGTTTACGCTAGTAACTGCGCGGCTTGTCACCAATTAAATGGTGCTGGTATACCAAAAGCCTTCCCACCATTGGCCAAGTCTGACTACCTCAACGAAGACCCCAAACGCGCCGTCAATGCTATCTTGCATGGCTTGACTGGTAAAATTACCGTCAATGGCGAAGAGTACGACAGCGTCATGCCAGCCGTTGCCCTAGATGATGAAAAAATCGCCAACGTCGTCACCTATATCATCAACAGTTGGGGCAACAAAGGTGGTGAAGTAACGCCAGAAGAGGTCAAAGCCGCTCGTAAATAATAGGGTTTTGGACAGATACTACTGACTGTCCGATAAAGATACTGTTAAAAAACAGGGTTATCGGACAGTCTTTTCACAATAGACACTTTCGTCAAATAACCAAATATCGGTACGCTAGAACAGTGTCTGACTCAATAAGCGTTTGGCACCGTCCTCTTTTTGGTTTACCAGGAGATTAGTTATGTTATGGACTTACATCACTAACACTCGCAAAAGCAACGCACACAAAAGCAACACTCGCAGCATTCACAAAAACAAAACGCTAAAAATGAACATTCGGAAGATTGTGGATACGACTGCTCGCCCGCTCACACTGTTATTGGTCGTTAGTGCTCTTAGCATAACAACCGACTTTGCGTTGATAAGCACGCAAGCACAAGCAAAAGAGCTTGTCATTCAACCCGGCACCTATCGTCCGTTATATTTGAGCAAAAATACACCGTTAGTAGCCGTCGATACATTTAAAATCGATGAGCTGCCTGTGACCAATATTCAGTTTTACCAATTTTTAAAACAAAATCCAAAGTTTCGCCAACGGGCCATTGCGCCAATTTTTGCTGACGCCGGTTATTTAAAGCATTGGATAAATACTAAAGAGGTCTCTGTGCCTAAAAAGGCGGATTTTCATAAGCCTGTGGTCAATGTGCCATGGTATGCTGCCAATCAATATTGCCGCGCTCAAAACAAGCGCTTGCCAACGGTTGAGCAGTGGGAGTACGTCGCGCAAGCTTCCACCACCCGTAAAAATGGCAGCTTAGAGGACGGCTATAACCAGCGCATACTTGATTGGTATAGTAAGTCGGCTGGCAATAAAGACCAGCTTGCTGATGTTGGACAAAGCCCTGCCAACTATTGGGGCGTCAAAGACTTGCACGGTTTGATTTGGGAATGGACAGAGAATTTTAATAACAGCTTAGTGACTGGCGAATCGCGCGCTGATAGTAACTTAAATCAGCAAATGTTTTGCGGCTCAGGCGCAGCAGGTGCGGTCGATCCGAGCGATTATGCGGCCTTTATGCGCTATGGTTTTCGCTCAAGCTTAGAGGCCAAATATACAGTCAGCAACCTGGGTTTCCGCTGTGCCAGTAGGTAATTTTTCTCAATACAGCGCCCTTTTAACCTTTTAACATAGCGCCCTACTTTTTATGCTCAATTGAATTTAATGGTATTTAAGGATTGTCTTATGAAAACAATAAAAATTATACAAAATACAAGATTGCAAAATACAGCGGCTCGTCCATTGACTCAGGTGTCTCATGCTATCAAACTAACTTTAGCTGCTGGACTATGCTTTGGTTTACTTGCTTGTAGCAATCCGAATGCGACTAAGTTGGCGACGATACAAGACAGTCAACCTGCTACTACTTCTGAATCTAAAGTCGCGACAGATACTCATCATGATATGAAAAACATGGATCATCAACAAATGAAGCATGCAGATATGAATGCGCATGAACCTGCAGAAGCCTTGGGACAAAATTATTCTATTTATCAGGTAGGCGGCGACTGGACAGACCATCGTGGTAATACTTTTGCGCTTGATAGTCTTGCAGGTAAAAATCAAGTAGTGGTGATGGCTTATACCAGCTGTCAGCATACCTGCCCTATCTTGGTGCAGTCGATGAAACAGATGTATAAAGAGATGACGCCAGAAGCGCGGGCGCAAACGGAGTTTTTATTAGCAACATTGGACACCGAACGCGATACCGCCGAGGTGATGAAAAACTTTGCTGAGCACAATGGGCTTGGCGATAACTGGCGTCTGATTCGTAGCGATGATGCCAGTACCCGTATGCTTGCCAACACCTTGAATATCAAATATCAATTTGCTGATAATGGCGATAATAACCACTCTAACCTGATTTCTGTCTTGGATAAAGAAGGTCGCTTAGTCGCCCAAGGTGTTGGTGTTGCGGATTCTGGCATTAAACCATTGATTGAGTATTTAAACCGCCAAAGCTAAGCCTTTTTTGACGCGCATATCGCCGGTTTCAACGTAACGCTGATGCCAAGACAAAGATTCATCGAGCAAGTGAGGCGTTTGCATACCAGCGGTCTTGGCTGCACGATCATAATAATCTTGCAGCATCGGACGATAATCGGGATGGGCGCAGTTATCAATGATTTTTTGCGCGCGCTGACGCGGTGATAAACCGCGTAAGTCCGCCAAACCTTGCTCAGTAACGATGACCATGACATCGTGTTCGGTATGGTCAACGTGTGACACCATAGGCGTGATGCACGAAATCGCGCCGCCTTTGGCAACCGATGGACTTACAAACATTGAGGTGAAAGCGTTACGCGCAAAGTCGCCAGAGCCGCCCAAACCATTCATCATATTAGTGCCCATGACGTGGGTTGAGTTGACGTTACCATACAAATCACATTCAATCATCGCATTGATGGCAAGCACGCCAAGACGACGTGAAACTTCAGGATGGTTGGTGATTTCTTGTGGACGTAAGATAATACGTTTGCGCAATTCTTCGATATTGGCATTAAAACGCGCTAACGCCTCAGGACTTAACGACAAGGCTGTGGCAGAAGCTTGGGTCATTTTACCCGACATCACCAAATCCAACATACCGTCTTGTAAGACTTCGGTATAGCCAGTTAAATTTTCAAACGGACTGGCTTGCAAGCCTGCCAATACCGCATTGGCAACGTTACCGACGCCAGACTGGATGGGCAATAGACTGGCTGGCATGCGACCTTTTTTCACTTCTTCATGGAAAAAGTCAATGATATAGCCAGCAATTTTGTTTGAACATTCATTAGGAGCAGCAAATTTGCTATTGCGGTCTGGCGAATCGGTCAAAACCACAGCGACGACTTTATCCAAATCACACGTCAGGTACGGTTCGCCAATACGCTCGCCCGGGGTAGTAATCGGGATCGGTTTGCGATACGGCGGCACACCAATGTCATCAAAAACATCGTGCATACCTTCTAATAAGAGGCTTTGACGGCTGTTTACTTCCAAAATAATCTGATCAGCATTGTGCAGCCACGCGTTATTGGTGCCGATAGAAGTAGAAGGAATCAGGCGACCATCCGGCAAAATACCCGCCACTTCAACCACCGCCATGTGCATGTCACCATAAAAACCAAAGGTACTTTGCTGAGCGACGTGCGATAAATGCATGTCAAAATAATGGGTGTCGCCGGCGTTGATTTGCTTACGTAGCGCAGACTCCGACTGGTAGGGCGTGCGCATCTTGATACCATTGGCTTCAGCCAACACGCCGTCACATTCTGCGGCAGTCGATGCGCCAGTTAACAACCCGATTTTGAATTCTTCGCCGCGAGCTTGGGCCGTTTTTATACGCTTGGCCAACGCAGCTGGGACGGCTTTTGGATAACCTGCTCCCGTAAAACCACTCATGCCAACATTCATATCATGGAAGATAAATGTCGCTGCTTGCTCCGCAGACATGATTTTTTCACGCAAACCTTCATGACGAACGCGCTCTTCGTGGTTGATTGTACTCATACCTTTTTTCCTAGTAACTTCCCTATTAACATCAAACCCTCATAATAATGAGACGTTTGATACCGAAACAGCAATAAAATACAAGGCAGTATATTAACAACTTTATAATAAAAGACAAGTTGACTGGCTCGGGTTTTAATATTGGTATTTAAAAAATAACTTTTTTAATTAACATTAGTTTATAAGTCAAATAAAAAATAAAATTCGTTTTTTTGAATTTTTTTATGATATTGATCTATATTTTTTAGGGTGGCAGGAATAAAAACTCATGTGTCTATGCAGCGTTAAAAAAGATTTTTAATTAAACGCTAGGAAGCAGTAAAATTCATTCTATTTTTGAGGAAAATCTAGCGCTGGCTAAGCCGTGCCTGCCAACCATATTTAGCCATATTCCTTATAAAAAATATTTTTTTGTTTTTAAATTGAAGCATTTAGGGAAATGAAAATCATTAAAAAATAGTTAAATAAATAGTATCTCTCAAAAAGAGTAATAATAAACATTATAAATATAATTTCTAGCTTATAAAAGGATGTATAACTCTTAACTATCGATTTTTAAAATCACCCCTACAGTTTTGCATGATTTTTAAATAGTAAAAGCCTTTAAAAAACTATAGCAAACAAAATTATGGAGCAGTCAAACGCAAAATTTTTAATAGTAAAACAATCTGCTATTTATCATTTAGGATAATTTTATAAACGACGAATAATGAAATATTGTTCTTTATTAAAAGTAGAAATTATCTTTGTAAAGGACTTTGTAAAGCCTAGCGCTGCCATGTTGCAATGACTATATTTGAGGTAAGATGATAACCAATGCTAAGTTATACTATTTGGCTAGAAAGTAGATGCCTGTAGTATTTGATTGAAAGTATCCGATTAAGAGCATCTTATTAAAAACAATATTTCCATAAAAAACAGGCTTATCAAAGGTTAACGGCAAAACTAAGGACAGATTATGATAACGGAAGAGCACGTTTTGGCTTGTATCGATGGCTCAGCGGTGACTGGCTCAGTATGTGATTATGCCGCGTGGTACGCAAGGAAGCTAGACATCTCAGTGGCGTTATTACACGTCAGCGATGTAGCAGCTTCGGTCAGACGCGACTTATCTGGAGCAATAGGAATTAACAGCCACCAGTTTTTGCTCGATGAGTTATCTGAGCTTGATGAGCAAAGGGCGCAGGCTGTAAACAGCTACAGCAATGCGTTGGTACAAGATGCAAAGAGTCATATTCAAAACGGCTTTAAAGGTGTGAATGTTTGCATTTATCAGCGCCGCGGTAAGCTGCTGCCAGCGATTGAACATTTTCAAGAAAAAAATCGCGCCATCGTTATGGGACGCCGCGGTGAAGATCACAAAAACAGTCGCATCAATATCGGTAGCCAAATCGAAACGGTTGCGCGCGCCTCTAATATACCCGTGTTGATTTGCTCAGAGAAGTTTAAAGAGCCGCTGTCATATATGGTGGCATTTGATGGCAGTAAAACCGCAGTAAAAGCCGTACAGATGCTAGCAAAAAGCAAGCTTTTACAAGGATTGCAAGGACATCTCGTGATGGTCGGTCATGATAATGAAGTATCTAAGACAAGCCTTGGTGATGCTGCTGCGCAACTAAAGACAGCAGGGTTTAATGTCGCTGCCCATCATCTCTCAGAACTTGATGCGGTCGATGGTTTACTGAGTTTTCAACTGAAAAACAACATCGATATCATCGTGATTGGTGCTTATGGACGCTCTAAGCTCCAGCATTTATTTTTGGGTAGTACGACGACAGAAATCATTGCCAGCACCTTATCACCCGTTATATTAGTCCGCTAAAAAATTGCAGTGACAGATTTTTATCCATAAAAAAGCAAGGCAGCGGGTACCTTGCTTTTTTGTTTTACTGTGATGATGCAATAACTGTTTAGCTTAAATACAGCTGAACTGTCTGGATAGCCAACTAGTCAAAGTGGAAGCCTGCGCCGATTGCACCGCCCACGTTGCCTTGGGTGTCCGCGGTGCCATTTAACTTCATAACCCAACGTCCATCATTAGACATTTTAGAGAAGCCAATAGCGACAGCACTTTCTCCATTGTATGTCGCGACACCGCCGCCTATCATTGATTTACCAACGATGTAAGCTTGGGGCAATGAAGACATGGCCATGGCAGCTGAGATACCTGCGTTGGCGTCATCTTCGACTTCGCTAATTCTATAGCCAAGCTCATTAATGCTGCTGCCCAAACCTCTACTAACAGCGTCCAATTGCCCAAAGTTGACGGCATCTCTAGGTGCCATGCCATCTGCTACATTGGTCACCTTGGTGCCAGCAGCATTAATGCCAGCGACAGTCATACTAGGCGCAGTTTCGGCACTCCCTGCATAGATACCAGCGGCGGTCATACTTGGGCCATTTTTAATAGTGACACCACTATTATTAACCGTCGTATTGCCAGTCGTGACGCTCTCTACATTGATGTTGCCGTTCAAGTCAAACTTGATGCTACTGCCTTCGGCGGTGGTCTTAATGTTATTGCCGCCTTTAAAGCTTAGCACGCTACCATCACCCATCGGTTTATTGATATTGGCACCGCTATCAGCACCAAAGTTGAGACCAGCATCGATTCTGTCCTTATTGGCTTTGATGTTGGTGGTATTGTTAGTGATATTCGTGGTGTTCGTCACGATATCAGCCGCGTTTTTGGCGATGTTGGTCGTATTGGTTGCGATATTTGAGGTGTTGGTTTGAATGTTTCCAGTCATGGCAGCCTCACCACGCTTGATAGAAGCAATCGCACCATCAATGCTCCCTTCGCCAGTACCACCGATGTTGTTATTGGTAAAGGTGCCAGTGGCAGGATCGTAGGTCGTATTTCCACCTATAATACTACTGATACCCATGCCTTGAGCATAGAGCTGACCACCGTTAATAGCCTCTTTGCTATTTTCAGCAACGTCACCATTTACGACATTGGTAATCTTAGTATTGACAGCATTGATACCAGCTTTGGTGACGCTAGGACCGCCTGCAATCATGAGACCTTCATCTTTGACCGTCGTATCGCCTGTTTGCATACTATCGATGGCGATATCTCTATTCAAATCGAAAGTCATATCATGAGGGCTCACCGCTCGCCCTGCTTGGGCAGCCATGCTACCTGCGGCAGTTCTAGAGATTTTGATATTGCCATCTCTACTGTTTAAATCAACCGCGCCGCCTTGTTTTACCATCGTAGATTCATCTCCCTGCGCACTTATGCCCCAACCTTTATCTAAAGCAAAGGTGGTCGCATTCAACTGTCCAACGGTCGCAGCATCCGTATCTGCAATACCAGCAGCGACGTTTGTGATTCTATTGAAACCGTTGTTCAGACCGCCAGCACCTAGAATAACGGTTCTACCTGACTCATTACCTATAAAAGTAAAGCCGGTGTTATTCATGATACTATTACCCATTTGCATACGGCCGTCGTCGCCTAAGTTCAACCGATTGCTCAGTTTTACTTGGACACCAGTCGCTGAGGCTGTAGTAGCGATATTACTATCACCCGTCACATTGATGGTATCACCTAAAGCAAACCGTTGATCATTGGCACTATCACCATCACCAATTTTAATGCCTAGGGCGATGGTATCTTTGTTGGTTTTGATACCAGCTGCATTGGTTGAGACATTGGTGTTCGTCAATGAAAGCTGATCAAAGTTTACAGCATCTGTACTTGTGGTTCCTTCTGCCACGTTGGTAATTTTATTATTGCCGTTGTTAAGTCCATTGTTGGTAAGCGCTACTTGGGCGTTGTCACCATTGTATAAAGTAATACCAGCGTTATTAACCTGAGTATTTCCAGTGGTCACACTACCCGTATTGCCAAGGTTAATATCTTTAGCCAATCTGACTGTTAAGGTATCTTTCCCATTAGCGGTGACACTGATATTTTTCGTTGCTGGATCAGAACTGATAGTATCGCCACCTTTAACCGTGAGGGTATCACCAAGCTTACGGTTAACCTCTTTACCACTGTCGCCACCAAAGTTTAAGCCTCTATCAATGGTAGTGTTGGCCAGCTTTAACTGTTTAACGTTGACCGCATCTGTGTCATCCGTGCCAGCTAAGACATTTGTGATCTTATTACCGCCATTATTGAGGCCGGCACTATTAAGGACGACTGTCCGAGCTAGAGTTGGGGCGGCTATAGTCATACCATCCTTGCTGACTGTGGTATTACCCATTTTCACGCTGCCACTCTTGCCAAGATCAAGGTTGTTATTTAAATCAACCGCAACTTTGCCATTGATGACTTTGGTTGTGATGTTGCTATTAGCGCCAACCACTTCGACCTGATCACCCAGCTGTTTCATGACTGTCTTACCATCAGCAGCTTTTAAGCCAAAGCCTTGGTTGACCTTCTCGTCGGTTTGAAATAACTGGCTACCATTGACTGCGTCTGTACTGTCTTTGCTGATGTCACCTGAAGCGACATTGGTCAGGGTGACAGGCGCCGCTTCTTTATCTCCGCCTAACGTGACACTGGTTCGCGCAGGGTTGTCATACTGTACTGAATTGTTCGCTTTAGCTAAGCTGTCTTTGGAATCTTGGCTTAAGTCAACGGTGTAGTCAGTGATGTTGCTGTCTACTTCATTGCCATTAACCGTTACCGCTGATGAACCTGCTGTTGCTGTTGTGCCTTTGGCATTAACGGTATAGACATCTTGGCCTTTATCACCCACCGTTTTTCCAACGTCAACAATGTTGGTGCCGGCTTTTACTTCTGTTCTAGACCCGGCAGCGGCACCGGTGAGCTGACTGAGGTTCACTGCATCCGTTGGGTCAATGCCGTTGGAGACTCGTGTGATTCTCTTATTACCAGCATCTATGCCGCCACTTCTTGTGACGCTTGGACCACCGATGATATTAAGTCCATCTACAGTCAAAGTAGTACTAGGAATACCTAATGGTCCATTGACGAACACACCTAGACCATTAACATCGGTATTGGCCAGTAAGCTACCAGTTCTCATTCCTGAATCGTCAATGGTCGTTACAGATCCTAAGCCCAAGGGACTTCTTGTACCCATTTTCACGCTGCCACTCTTGCCAAGATCAAGGTTGTTATTTAAATCAACCGCAACTTTGCCATTGATGACTTTGGTTGTGATGTTGCTATTAGCGCCAACCACTTCGACCTGATCACCCAGCTGTTTCATGACTGTCTTACCATCAGCAGCTTTTAAGCCAAAGCCTAGATCAACGACACTTGAGACGCCGCCTTTTAGCTGCGCGACGTTCACCGCATCACTGTCGGTAGTACCTGCCGCTAGATTGACGATCTGACGATTGCCACCTTCCGTGCCACTCCCTACTGAGACTGCGCCCGATCTTGCCCCACTTTGTGTTGCGTTGATGGCATTGATAGAAGCTATACTTGCGCCTGTTGGAACATAACCAAGCGCACCACCTGCTACATTCGCCACTGACCCAGCTCCTAGTGCCACTGAACCTTCTATCATCGCTGACGATCCCACACCAAAGGCTGAGGAGGCAACGCCCGCTGAGGCGGACTGGACGCCAATGGCCGTAGACAAGGCGCCGCTAGACAAGGCTTTTGCACCCATGGCGATGGAGGCAGCTCCAGCGGACTCGGTATGTATTTGATAAGGCGGGCTTTCAACCAGATTACGTCCGGTATAAGCTTTAAAGGTGGCGTTGACATCACCACCATTGACGGCATCAGCCTCTTTTTTACCTTCGAAATTGACTTTAGACGCTGCATCTAGATCATCACCGCCAATGGCGATAGACGATGCTCCTGTAGACACCGTGTTAGCACCAATGGCGATCGACTGCGCACCGCGGGCAGTGGTTTTTTGTCCGCTTGCGCCGCTACCAATCGAGATGGCTTGACTGCCGGACGCCACAGCGTTGCGTCCCATGGCCATGGCGTTTTCACCAGTAGCGCCTAGATTGTCATCGTTGGTGCCACCACTTGAGTTGACACTATAATACTTGGTTTTGTTGGTAGCAACTACGTTTGTTAGACCTTTCAACTGAGCCACGTTGACTGCATCGCTATCTGCACTGCCCGCTGCGACGTTTACAATCTGACGATTGCCATTAGATTTTCCTGTACCTACTGAGACGACACCAAGCTCAGCACTACCTTTGGTATTATTGATGTCAGTCAGACTATTTCCTGTGGCGCCTGCTGTGTATCCAGCAACGCCACCAATACGATTCGCTACCGACCCTGCGCCAAGTGCCACTGAGCCCTTTTCTATCGCTGAAGCACCCATACCAAAAGCGGAAGAAGACGTACCAAGTGATTTGGAATGCACGCCAATAGCGGTAGATAGCGCACCTCTAGACAGAGCTTTTGAACCAATCGCCACGGAGGCAGCACCAGCTGACTCTGTATTTATTTTATATGGAGGTGATTCGACAAGGTCATGACCGGTATAAGCTTTAAAGGTGTTATTAACATCGCCACCGTTGATCTTATTACTAGCAGCGCCCTCTATATTAGCTTTAGACGCCGCATCTAAGTCATCACCGCCAATGGCGATAGACGAGGCACCCAGTGACTGAACATTTGCACCAATGGCGATAGACTGCTCGCCACTTGCCGTGGTGTTCTTGCCACTTACCCCGCCGCCAATGGCTACCGCCTGACTGCCTGTTGCCTTAGCGTTCTTACCTATGGCAACACCATGCAAATTGCTTGCTACTGCACCAGTGCCGCACTCCACGCTTGTAGCACCAAAACATACAATAGCTTGTGCCTGCATACTAAATCCAGCCGCCATTAACCCTAACCAAATAGTGGTTATACGGAAAATACGGGTGGATGCAAGATTGGATGTGGTATTGATGGTAGCGTTTGAGCTTACGCTAGATTGTGATGACTTACCGCGCGCTTTGGCGTACTCAGAAACTGCCATAAAACAGTTTAAAGACGCATTCCATATCACTTTATAATTCCGGTTCATAGCATGTACTCCCTTACCGACTCATCAGATTTGAAAATCAAAGTTAAAATCCATGTTTAGAGAGTTAATACGACAAGATAAAACGGGTTATAAATTAATAGGAACGCACAATACATTTAGAAATGTTACTCAGAGCGATACTTAAGAAATAGTAGGTCTCGTTTTGTAAAATCATTATAACTCTCTGTATATGATTATTAATGAATATAAAGAGAGTAACAATGCCGTTCGTCGGAGATTTACTACCGTTCGTCCGATATATTCATAATTTTGAATATAAATTAGATGGTAAACTTCTCTTACTGATTTTTTCTTATTAAAGCTTGTCCTCCATGCTAAAAATAATCATCTACATAGGCTAAAAATGGCTAGATAATATCTCGAGATTATCTGTACTACTTTCCTTATTTATCTACGATTTATCTCATATGTATCCTCGTTTTTAACATGAGGACATATCCTAATCGTTGTTATTGAACAGGTAACACAATCTGCACCACCAAGCCTTGAATACCGTCTTTGCGGTTATAGACATTGATTTGACCTTTATGAGCGATGATGACCGCATGAACGATGGCCAATCCCAATCCGTATCCGCCCGTTTCCCGATGGCGGGCACTATCAAGCCTGACAAAGGGCTGGAAAATACGCTCTAAGTCTTTTTCTGCTACCCCGCCACCCTCATCTGTGATGTTGATTGCAACGGCCTCTCTTTTATTAGCTAATCTTGTTTTTGTGATTTTAGCAGCGACGGCCGAGCCTGATGAGGTATGCATAAAAGCATTTCGGATAATATTTTCAAGGGCGCTATGCAACTGTTCTTGATTGCCAAGCACGGTTAAGGGCGCTGATAATAAAGCATCTGGCGGTGCCCATTGCCAACGCACATTTTTATGCTGAAACTCAAAACAGACGTCTTTACCAATCTCAGTGATGAGTTCAATAATATCTACGGCATCATTTTCTAAATTATCGATGGTATATTGCTGCATTTGCAAAGATTGAATATGAATGATTTGCTCAATCAGCTCATTCATGCGTGCCGATTCCTTATCGATACGGTCGAGGTAGCGGCTGGCATTGGGCGCAAAGTCGCGCGTCAGTTCAGTCGCAACATCAAGGCGCGCGAGTGGTGAGCGCAGCTCATGCGAGATATCGCTGAGCATTTGCTTGCGCGCAAGCTCACTCTCAGCCAATCGCGTCGATAACTGGGAAACGTCTTTTGCCAATAACCCCAGCTCATCAGAGCCTAATTCTGATAACTGCGGATTTGCCTCATAGTCGCCGTCAATCATACGGTGAACTGTATTCTGCACTCGACCGATGCGCCGCGTCAGCGTACGGCTAAGCCAAAAACAGACCAGCACACTAAAAAGAATAATCAATAGCAAACGTACCGCAAAATTACCGCGTTGCAGCGCTAAGACATCGGCAAAGCGCAAATGCGGGCGCAGCTGTATAATCGCCGTTTGCCCGTCTGGCAAGACTACGGTTAAATCTGCCAATTCAGGTCTGTTTTCAGGGTGAAGAATGGCCTCTCTATTAGGCATCGCTGAGTGTAGGATTTCATTAAGGACAGAAGGTTTTTCATAAATCCTGCTATCTCTATCATGGTAAGCTCGTCGATTGTCAGACATAGGATGCGATGGCAAGGCATGCTCTACGTCCTGCGTGTTTTTTTGACGCTCCTCCCTATAACGATAGCGCGGAAAAATAACAACGCCCTGCGCATCGTAAATCCTGATTTGGCTCATCAGCCGTCGGTCTTGACGATACAGCTGCCGGACTGCCAATAAATCACCAGCTTGTAGCGCATCAACCACTTCTTGACGCTTGAGTAAAAGACGCTCGATTTGCACATCCATCCGAGCGCTGAGCTCTTTCCCATTAAGCCAACGTTCTACCATGACTGAGATGATAGAGGTGATAAGCACTGTCAATAGCAGACTTAAAAACAGCCGCCAAAACAGCGTGATTCTTGGCTTAAATGTAGCATTAGGCATCGATGAGTCCGTCATTACAGTACCAACTGATAGCCTTTACCACGAACCGCCTTAATAGGCTCTTCATGAAAAGGCTGTAGTTTTTTACGTAGGCGTGACACATGTACATCAAGGCTGCGATCAAACGGTTGTAGCTCACGCTGTAAGACATGTTGTGATAGCCATGCTTTGCTTACCACCTCGCCTTTTTGTTTGAGTAGCGCCACCAGTAAATCGAACTCTGTACCAGTTACTTGTAACTCGACGCCATCTATTTGACAAAGGCGCTGATGTTGGTCTAAATGCAGGCGACTCTCTGGCAGTGGCGTGTGCTCGGAGGTGGCCGCACCTGATGCGGTAATACGGCTACGTTTAATCACCGCGTTAATACGTGCCAGCAGCTCACGCGGGTTACAAGGCTTGGTAATATAATCGTCGGCACCAAGCTCAAGCCCAATGATACGATCAATCTCCTCGCCTTTTGCCGTCAGCATTATCACAGGAATATTACTAATAGCAGGCAACTGCCGCAGGACGCTGAGCCCATCTAACTTTGGCATCATAATATCAAGCACCAATAAATCATAAGGCGCGTCATCATGCATCGCTACTTTTAAGCGCTCAATGACCGCCTCGCCATCATGGACACAGTCGCTTTGGATGCCATGATTATGCAAATACTCTTGCAGCAGTTGGGTCAACTCTTCATCATCGTCACCCAGTAAAATATTTGCCATCATTATCCTCCATTCCTTTCTATCTTCTCGCAGCTTAGTCAAATAACTACCCAAGCCCAAGCCCAAGCCCAAGCCCAAGCCCAAGCCCAAGCCCAAGCATGCCATAGTATGGCGCATATTATCAGGCAAGCGCCGAGCTTTGTGCAACAAACGTTACCTTTCTTAATATTTCATAAATGTTCGTAACTTCTAGCTGTCGTATGATAGCGACTATCAGCAACAAACACCGATGGTAAGTAAAGGTTAATAGTGGCTATTCGGGACACTTAACCATTACCTATCAGACAAAAAAACTTTTTTATTAATAAATAACGTTTGCTCCATAATTTACGGTAACAATTAAGGTAATCATGATGAAAAAACTATTGATAGGCTCAGTATTCGCACTTTCTAGCGTTTTAACAGTGACGGGCTGTACCAGTGTCAACGCCACCACCGATACGACGTCAGCAACGCCAACAACAACCAGTATACAAAAACATCACAAAGCTGGAATGAAAGACGGTATGCATAAAGATGGTATGCACAAAGGCGGCATGAGAGGCGCTATGGCGCAGCTAGATTTGACAGCGACGCAGCAAGCGCAAATTAAAGCCATTATGCAAGAAAAATACAATAGTCATAAAAACGACCGCAGCAAATATCAAGCAGAGCACGCGCAAATGCAACAACAAATACAAGTGTTAACCAACGCCAAAACCTTAGATACCGCAGCGGTCAATCGCCTAGCCGATCAACAAGCGGCAAAAACCAAGCAGCGCTTTATTGAACGTGTGCAAACCGAACACGCTATCGCGCAGGTACTAACCCCTGAACAGCGGCAAAAGATGGCGCAATTAAAAGCAGAAAGAAAAGCAAAAGGTCATCGTGGCTCAAGACACCGTCAGATGCACAGCAAGCATCAGCAGTAAGGTTTGTCATTGACTGCCATACTTTAACAAGAAATGAAATACTTAAAATATATACAAAAAACGTATCGGTTAGCCGGTGCGTTTTTTTGTTCATCTATAGAATTTAACCTTTAAGTGGCGTGAAATACTGTTATAGTATTTCTAATCAAAAAAGCAGTCGATATACTATATTTACGCGTATTCGTTAAGCGTATTAGTTATTTCCCCTCAACCTTACCACCCTCGTAAAAAGGACTTTGCGATGTTAAACCTGTTTTCTCATTCGGCCCAAACGCTCACCCATAAAAAACTAGCATCTGCCGCAGTTATTATCAGCAGTACCCTGTTAATTTCCGTCTCTACTTATGGCGCAGAAGCAAAGCCTGCTAGCGCAACCACCACCATTAATCCAACGTCGCTTAATACCAGCGCGATTAATCTAGCGATTATGGCTGATAATCCGACCGTATTGTCTGAAACTCAGCGTATTACAAAATCCAAATCTTCTGTTCCAGCGCCTTCCACTGCCAAAAGTACAGACACCGTCAGTAACAAGACCGCCAAAACCGATCAAGCCATTTACTCAGCCGACGCCATTCACCACCCTGTTTGGGCAAAAAACGGCATGGTTGCAAGCCAAGAAGCGCTGGCCTCTGATATTGGCTTACAGATTTTAAAGGATGGCGGCAATGCCGTTGATGCAGCAGTCGCCGTTGGCTTTGCGTTAGCGGTTACGTTGCCGCGTGCGGGCAATATCGGCGGTGGCGGTTTTATGATGATTTATGATGCCAAGCAAGACAAAACGGTGGCGCTCGATTATCGCGAAAAAGCGCCAAGTAGCGCCTCGCGTGATATGTATCTCGATAAAGACGGCAATGCGGTTAGTGATTTGTCCCGTTATCACGGCTTAGCGGTTGGTGTACCGGGCACGGTAGCAGGACTATTAAAAGCGCTAGACGATCATGGCACCATGAGCCGCGAGCAAGTCATGGCGCCAGCGATTAACTTGGCTGAAAATGGTATAACAGTCACCGCAGGCTTATCCGAATCGCTAGAAGTGTTAAGTGATCGTTTGCAAAAATGGCCCAGTACCAAAAAGATATTTTTTAAAGCAGACGGCAGTGCCTATCAGCCGGGTGAGCTACTACGTCAGCCAGAGTTGGCAAAGTCTCTTAAACTGATCGCCGCAAAAGGTATTGATGGCTTTTATAAAGGCGAAACGGCGCATAAATTGGTCAAAGCCGTCAATGAGGCTGGCGGCAATATGAGCTTGCAAGACTTAGCCAATTACGAGGCCATCGCCCGTGAGCCAGTCAAGGGCGAGTATCGGGGATATGAGATTGTCTCGATGCCGCCGCCATCTTCTGGCGGTATTCATATCGTGCAAATCTTAAATATTTTGGAAGGCTATCCGCTAAAAGACTACGGTCAAAACAGCGCCCAAACCATTCATTTGATGGCTGAGGCAATGCAGTTAGCGTATGCCGATCGCGCCGAGTATTTAGGAGATGCTGACTTTATTGATGTGCCTGCCAGCGGTCTAACATCGCAAGCTTACGCCGATAAACTGCGCAGCTTAATTAATCCAAATAAAGCCATCCCCGCCGCTACCGTTAAGGCCAACAATCCATTACCGTATGAGAGTGATCAAACCACGCACTTTTCTATTGTTGATAAAGACGGCAATGCGGTGGCCAATACTTATACGCTGAACTTCTCTTATGGAACGGGGCTTGTCGCTGAAGGTACGGGGATTTTATTAAACAATGAAATGGATGATTTTTCTGCTAAACCGGGCGTTGCTAATGCTTATGGCTTAATCGGCGGCGATGCTAATGCGGTCGAAGCTAATAAACGCCCCTTGTCTTCGATGAGCCCAACCCTCGTATTTAAAGACAGCAAACCTTATATCGTTACCGGCAGCCCGGGTGGTAGCCGCATTATCACTACCGTCACGCAAGTCATCTCAAATGTCATTGATCACGATATGAATATCGCTGAAGCCACCCATGCGCCGCGTATCCACGACCAATGGCTACCCGATGAGATTCGTATCGAAAAGGCATTAAATGTTGATACGATTAAAAAACTCGAGTCAATGGGGCATAAGGTCAGCCCGCAGGCAGCGATGGGTTCAACGCAGTCGATTATGATTACCCCAAATGGCGTTTATGGCTCTTCTGATCCGCGTATTGTCGATGCGGCGGTGGTGGGTTATTAAAACTTGAGGATTAATTTTAGAAGGATGCATTTTTAAAAACTATTACAAATAATACCATTCTCTACTCTTCATCCCGCCCTCTTTTCTTATATCGTATAGAGGGCATTTTTTTGGTTAAGTTAATTCAAATCGTTTTTCATAATTAATCTTCCTTTTTCCACCCCTACATTTCCTCTTACACGTTTGAAGCAGTGGCTGTCTGCGCCAAATAATGCTATTATTGACGACCAACTTTAAACGCTCAAAACATCACTTTTTGCGTCCTACTCCTTCTCAAAAAAGCATAACGTATTGATAATAAAAATTTTATCATCATACAACTTATTCCCTTTTGATTGCACCAGTAAGAGTCTTCTATGGCATTTGTACACCTTGGCATCCACAGCGAATATTCCATTACCGATTCTATCGTGCGTATCAAACCGCTGATTAAAGCGGCGGCGGCAGACAATCAAAGCGCGCTGGCATTGACCGATTTATCCAACCTTTATGCGACCGTGAAATTTTATCGCGCCTGCTTGGGAGCTGGGATCAAGCCCATTATCGGCAGTGAAATCATTATGGATAATGAGGACACGCGGCTGGTGCTACTGGCGATGGACAATGAAGGCTATCAAAATATCACCCGTATCGTGTCACTTGGCTTTACCGAAGGGCGCGCCGATGCTGCCAATCATGGTGTGCCAGTGGTGCAGCGGCGTCATGTTTTAGAGCACGCGGCAGGTGTCATTGTTCTATTTACCGAAAAATCCGATGTCGGTCAGGCGTTGGTCGGCTCTATGCCAGAAAAAGCTGACGAGCTGCTTAGTGAGTGGCAAACGCAGTTTGATGATCGCTTATACTTTGCTATTAAGCGCACCAATCGCTCAGGCGAAGATGCTTTTATTAAAGCCGCTATTCATGCCGGTGCCAAGCATCGCATTCCTATTATTGCTCACAACGACGTGCGTTTCTTGGAACAAGAGGATTTTGACGCTCACGAAGCGCGCGTTTGTATCGCAGGCTCGTATGTACTTGCCGATCCCAATCGTCCACGGCTATATTCAGATGAACAGTATCTAAAAACGCAGCAGGAAATGGAGGCGCTGTTTGCCGACATTCCGCAGGTCATTGATAATACCTTGCGCTTAGCCACCCGCTGTAATGTGACCTTAACGCTTGGCATTAACGTTCTGCCTGAATTTCCTGTGCCTGAAGGCGAGACGATTGAATCGTTTTTCCGCGCAGAATCAAAGCGCGGCCTTGATAGACGGCTCGACAAGCTTTTCCCTGTGACAGAACGCTCCGATAATTGGCAAGAATTTCGCCAAAAGTACGATGAGCGCTTAGAATATGAGCTTGAAGTTATCTTATCGATGGGCTTCCCAGGTTACTTCTTAATCGTCATGGACTTTATCCGCTGGGCAAAAGCCAATGGCGTGCCAGTTGGGCCCGGTCGTGGTTCTGGTGCCGGCTCTTTGGTCGCTTATGCGCTAAACATTACCGACCTCGATCCCATTCATTACGACTTGTTATTCGAGCGCTTCTTAAACCCTGAGCGTGTCTCCATGCCCGATTTCGATATTGACTTTTGTATTGAAGGGCGTGACCGCGTCATTGATTATGTGGCGCAAACTTATGGGCGTGAAGCGGTCTCGCAAATTATTACCTTTGGTACCATGGCGGCAAAAGCGGTGGTACGAGACGTGGCGCGGGTGCAAAGTAAATCGTACTTTTTAGCCAATAAAATCTCCAAACTCATCCCAAAAACGCCGGGGATTACGCTTAGCCAAGCGCTTGAGCAAGAGCCGCAGCTAAAAGACTTGATTTCTAACCCTGATAATATGGATTATGAAGATGCCATTGAGATTTGGGAGATGGCGGTCAAATTAGAAGGTGTCTGCCGTAACGTCGGTAAACATGCCGGCGGCGTCCTAATCGCCCCGCACAAAATCACTGACTTTAGCGCGATTTACTGTGATGACGAAGGCCACCGCGTCAGTCAGTTTGATAAAGACGACGTCGAAGCCGTTGGTTTGGTAAAGTTTGACTTTTTGGGTTTACGTAACTTAACGGTGATTAACGCCGCGGTAGAAAACATCAACCTGCGCCGCGCGCGCGAGCGCAAAGAGGCCTTGGTGTTAGAAGACTTGCCGTTAGATGACAAAAAAGCCTATCAACTGTTGCAAGAAGCCAAAACCACCGCCGTCTTTCAGCTAGAAAGTATGGGCATGAAAAAATATTTGGCAAAATTGCAACCGACCAATATTGAGGACGTCATCGCCATGTGCGCGCTGTATCGTCCTGGTCCGCTTGATGCGGGCATGGTCGAGATGTATATCGACCGTAAGCACGGCCGCGAGGAAGTCATTTATGACCATCCTAACCTTGAGCCAATTTTAGAAAATACCAACGGCGTTATTGTTTATCAAGAACAGGTGATGCAAATCTCGCAGGTTATGGCCGGATACAGTTTAGGCGGCGCGGACATGCTACGCCGCGCCATGGGTAAGAAAAAACCTGAAGAAATGGCCAAACAGCGCGATATTTTTGTCACGGGTGCGACCGCGCAAGGTATTGATGAAGCAACGTCAGGCGGCGTTTTTGACTTGATGGAAAAGTTTGCCGGTTACGGTTTTAACCGCTCGCATTCTGCTGCTTATGGCGTCCTTGCTTATCAGACTGCTTATCTAAAACAGTACTATCCTGCCGAATTTATGGCTGCGGTACTGACATCCGATATGAACAACACCGATAACGTGGTGTTTTTTATCAATGACTGCCGTGAAAATTTCGGTTTAACCGTGGTAAACCCTTCGGTGAACCGCAGTGAATGGCATTTCGTTGCTGATACGCCGACCAATATTATTTATGGTTTGGGCGCGATTAAAGGTGTGGGTGAAGGCGCAGTTGAATCTATCGTTGATGCGCGCCGCCGCGGAGGACCGTTTAAAGATTTATACGACTTTTGCCGCCGCGTTGATATTAAAAAGGTCAATAAACGCACCCTTGAGGCATTGGTCAGTGCTGGCTGTTTTGATGACTTTGCCGCAACCTTACGACCTGACTTACCAGCCGACGCCGCATACGAGATTCGCGGCGCGCTAATGAGCCAATTGCCAAGCGCGGTACAAGCGGCGGAACAAGACCGTCAAAACAATGAGCTTGGCATGATGGACTTATTTGGTGAAATGGATGGCGTAGTTGCTGCGCCGCCGCTAAAAATGACGCCAGAGCTGATTTGGGGTGACAAACATCGCCTAAAAGCGGAAAAAAACACCTTAGGGCTATACTTAACCGGACACCCTATCGATGAATATCGTGAGGAGCTCAAACGTTATACCTCAGGCGCACGTCTCGATAAGCTCACGGATACAGGCTACAACGGCAGCTGCTACTTTGCAGGCTTGATTATTGATATTGCCAATTTTGGTACGCGCAACGTCATCACCTTGGACGATGGCACCTCACGCCTAGAGGTCAGCTGTTATGCCGAGCGCTTTAATCGCGTAAAAGAACAATTAAAAATTGACGAGGTCGTTGTTATCAAAGGCAGTATTCGTGAGCGTGATGGACGCCTATTTGCCCGCCTTGATAATGCCATGAGTATGGTTGATGCCCGCCTACGCTGGCTGAAAAAGATTAGCATCAAAATCCACGGCAGCGACATTAACCTGCTTATGCGTATGCAGCCACTACTAAAATCGGCCCAAGCAGACATCATCCCTGCACCGCGCTTGTCTTATCACGATGAGCAGGACGAACAGGGTAATAATGGAAGTGCTAACGGCGCTTACGACCCATCTATGGGCGGCAGCTTATATGACGAAAACGGCAATGATTTATTGGCGCTCGAAAATGATATGGCGCAAGATGCGCTGCGTCAAAACGGCAGCTATGCCAATAACGCGCTTAGTAACACAGACGACTCTATTAACGATAACTGCTTACCGCTTGGCCTGAGCATTTATGAAGAATACGGTATTGCCAATGTCGGGCTATCCGAGCATTGGCGCGTCTATCCTAACGATGACAACTTACAGCAATTAAAGAGCATGGTGAGTGAAGACAATTTGCATTTTCATTATAGCTAGCATGGTCGTTACTAACATGGTCTTATTAGCATAGCCGTTACAGGTTAATAAACTTATTTTACCGTTAGCCTCTTTAGATGCCTTAAAAACCTTATTATTTTTAACTTAACTGCTTTAACTTTTACCGTTTTACTGGACACATGATTATGACTGAACATCCTAATAATAATATACATACGCCAACCGATGACGAGATTATCAACGACGAGCAATTTGAAGACATGCGTGAATTGTTAGAAGAAGACTTTACCGATTTGATTGAAGTTTATTTTACCGACAGTCACGAGCGCATTGCCAAACTAAGACGCGCGCAACAAGACGAGGATAATGCCAACGGCTATGAGCTTGCTCATGCGCTAAAAGGTGCCAGTGCCAATTTGGGCGCAACCCGATTGACCCGCCTGAGTAGCCAGTTACAAGAAGCTTGCCGTGAGCGCCTTATCAGTGACCAAGCGCAGTTGATTGAAAAAGTCGCAGCGGTATTGCAACAGACTGAACAAGAAATCAAGCAAAGACTGGGGCTATAATGCATAACGATTCTGCTTCAACTTTAATGCCGTCGAAAAATTTAGCGCCTGTAACTGTCAGCCACACAGTAAGCGATTATCTGTCTTGCTTGCAAATCGTGATGGTCAATACTACCCTGCCTGCCAATATTGGCTCAGCCGCGCGCGCCATGCATACCATGGGTTTATCGCGTCTAACGGTTGTCGATCCAAAGCTGCCCATTGATGAAACCAGTGTCTCGCACGCAGCAGGTGGCAGTGAGGTATTATCTTCAGCTATCATAACGCCGACGCTCGAATCGGCGATAGCGGACTGTCAGCTTGTATTTGCTGCTAGCAGCCGTAGCCGTCACATGCCGCGCCCTGTTGTCACCCCAACGCAAGCTGCCAAAATTATGTTTGACTTTATCGATAAGCAAACTGCTGTTGATGTAGCAAATGACAGTAAAAGCAGGCAATCTAACGGCAAGCCCAATATTGCCATTTTATTTGGCCGTGAAGATCGCGGCTTGACCAATGAAGAGCTGGCCTGCGCCGATTATCATATTCAAATTGATGCCAATCCCGCTTATCCAGTGCTTAACGTTGCCTCAGCTGTGCAAGTGATTGCCAGTTTTATTTTTGCTCATGCGCAGACGCATGTGCAAACGACTAGTAGCGTTAAGGATGAAAGTACAAACGCTCAACCTATGCTAAACGTGCATTTGCGCCAGCAGTGGGATGAGCCTGCCATTACCCAGCTGCAGCTACAACAGCTTGTGCAGCGGACCACCGATTTGATGATTCAACGCGGCTTGGCCGACAGCGAACATTTAAAATCATTACCAGCGCGGCTGTCGCGCCTTGGCTCACGCGTTCAACTGGATCAAAAAGAGTACCAGCTATTAAGCGCGCTGATTGCTAAGCTTGCAAAAAGCTAGAGGTATTGCCGCGATATTTATATTCCGAAATACGCCTATACGCTGAAATAGGCAGATGTGCGTTTGCGTATCGCTTATAAGTCAGTGCTATGTTTTACGGTCCAAAACTGTTATAACTTTAAGAGATGTCATCGTAATTTTTCTAAGAATATTTTTCTGACAATATTTCCTAACAGTATTTTCCTGACAATAGATAGGACGCTTTATGTCATTGCCAACCTCCTTGTTCAAATCGCTTGCACGTATCAAAAAAGACCTAAAAGAAGATATCGAAGCGGTATTCAATCGCGACCCTGCCGCGCGTAATAGCCTAGAAGTCCTGTTGACCTACCCTGGCATCCACGCCCTGATTTTGCATCGCGGCGCACACTGTCTGTGGCAAAATGAGCAAAAACTGGCGGCGCGCGCCGTCTCTTACGGCTCGCGTATCATCACTGGTATTGAGATTCACCCTGCCGCCAAAATCGGTAAGCGCTTTTTTATTGACCATGGCGTCGGCGTGGTGATTGGTGAGACGGCGGAGATTGGCAATGACGTTACTCTTTATCACGGCGTGACGCTTGGCGGCGTGTCGTGGAATAATGGCAAACGTCATCCTACCTTAGAGGACGGTGTTATCGTCGGTGCTGGCGCTAAAGTGCTAGGGCCATTTACCGTGGGTAAAAACGCCAAGATTGGCTCAAATGCCGTGGTGGTCAAACCGGTGCCTGCAGGGGCAACGATGGTTGGTAGTGCCGCCCGTATGATTTCAGATCATCACGATGAAAAAGGCAATCCTATTATTACCAAGGTACAGGACGCCAAACAACAAGAAAAAGCCGCCCAAGCAGGTACAGCTGATACCAATCAGGACAAAGATGCAGCCCAAAGTACAGCACGAGCGACAGCGTTTCAGGCTTATGGTATTGATCCTTCTTCGCAAGATCCCGTTGCCGAAGCTTTTGCTAAAATGCTCGAACACATCCAGCAGTCAGAAAACCGTCTTGATCAATTACAAGCGGCGATGTGCAAGATTGATCCAAATTTTTGCAAAAAAGAATATGACAAACTGTGCTTAGAGGATTTAGACGTCATCGGCCGTGCTGATATGGATGCCACGGGTACTGAGCAGAAGTAAACTGCTAGCCAACAAGATTAGATGGCGGTTTGACCGCGCAGTAATTGATGAAGACTGTTGAGAAGTATTTTTTTGTGTCCTCATTTTCAAAAAACAGTGTTAAAAATGAGGGTACTCTGTAGTGTAAGAAAGCGGAAACTATTTGCAAATATTTATCCGATTTTAAGGTTATTTGAGCTGTTTAGTTTAGCCGTTTAAACTGCCTTCCTTCCTTAACTCCTCAATTCCTGCCATTTCGTGTGCTTTAAATGGATAACGATCTGCCATTATTATCCATTTCTTGCTTAGGCTATTTTGCTTATCACCTAATTTTACTAATAAAATATCAATGTCCATGGTGACTGTTTCTATCGGGGGGTTTATTGGCGTTTGCGCTGTTGTTAGACGTTGTCTATGACAGTCACTTTCGATTTGTTTAAATATCTGCTGTAACTGTTGTAAATTGACGGGTGTGCTAAGTACAAGATAAACGCATTGATTGGTATAGTCAGGTTTGGGTAGCTTGAGCGTGGAGGTAAAATCAGGGTTTTGAAACGCCGTTGATAGCTGCATTTTACCTAATGTCACAAGCTTTTCTCGGGCGCGTGGTAAGTATTTTTCAGCTTGATGATTACTGCCAAGCGCGAGCAGCACCGCCGTCACAGGCTGCGTTTGCAGCTGTTCAGACGCGCACTTTTTTAAGCCCTCAAGATTCAAATCAGCCAACGCTTTATGTGTCATCAGATGGGCTATCGTAGTTTGTCGCGGACTCGGTCGCTGTCGCTTTGGCATAACGCGTGATTTGCACCCCAACCGCATCGGCCTGTTGAATAGCAGTGGGCTTAGCAACTCTTAACGTCAATTTGTGACAGGCATACTTGGCGAGCAGCTTATCGGCAAGTTGTCCGGCCAAATGCTCAAGCAGCTGCGCTTGAATGGCTTGGCACCATGCGCTGACATCGTCACAGACCGCTTTGTAGTTCAGCGCATCATTGACATCATCCGAGGCGGCAGCACGGCTGATATCAGTTTCAAGCACTATATCAATCAGGAGCGGCTGCGTAATGGCGCGCTCCCACGCATAAACACCAATGACCGCTTCTACTTTTAAGCCTTTGACAAATACCACATCAGATTCGGTATGAAACATGCTCTCATCCTTGTTTATTATACTGTCATGTTAAGACAATTCTACGATAAAGCCTCTTCGCGTAAGCGCTCAGCTTTTAACGCTTTACTTGGGCGATGGCGCCACAAATCAATGCTAAATAATAACAGCCCAAGCCAGATCAAACCAAATACCGCGAGGCGATGTAAATCAAAAGGCTCGTTATAATAAAATACCGCCAAGAAGAAAATAAAGGTCGGGGTTAGATAATTCATAAAACTTAGAATACTAAAGGCGACCATCTTAGTCGATTTATTAAATAGCAATAATGGTATTAGCGTAATCGGACCTGCAAGCATTAACAGCCAAATGTTTGAGGTAAACCAAAAACTTAACTGACTACTCACCACATCGGCTTGCCAAAACCACCATACACAAATCGGCACTAGCATGGTGGTTTCTAAAAACATAGCATCAACCGCCGTAAGCGGTGTTTGGCGCTGAATGGTGCCATAAGTACTAAAACTAAAGGCTAAAATCAGTGATATCCATGGCAGGCTACCAATCATAACCACTTGAATTAACACGGATAATAGCGCAAAACCAATAGCAACCCACTGTAAAGGACGCAAGCGCTCTTTAAACAAAATCATCGATAGCGCCACGCCCACCAAGGGGCCGATAAAATACCCCAAACTGGCCTCAAGAATGTGATCGTGGTTGACCGCCCATACATAGGTCAGCCAGTTGGTGGCAATAATCAAGCCCGATATAAAGGAGAACGCTATCCATCTTGGATTTTTCTTTAGCGTATCAATCCATTGCCAGCGCTTGGTCACCACCAATACAATAAGTAAGCAAGCAAACGTCCATATTATGCGGTGGCCAATAACCTCGGTGGCATCATAAGCAGCGAGCTGTTTAAAGTATAACGGAAATGCTCCCCAAATGAAGAACGCGGTCAGCGCGGTGGCAATACCGCGTCTGGTCGTTTGAATAGGAGCAACGGGTTTTTTGACGACGTTTTGAGTAGTCATAAGGCAATACAACTTTTTAGAGCAAAGCGCGCCCTCACTTACTTTTAAGCCATCATGAAGTGATAAAAGCAAAAGTGATAAAAGTAAGGGCGCAGGGTTACTACAGATAGGATAAAAGGTAAAAAGCAATGGGTTAATGCCAATACGGCATCAACACATTGCTCACGACAACCACTATTATGAACTACCCACTACCTCGCCAGGTACGGGTTTCATAGGTAATAACTATACTTGATACGCTGATCTGTATCAGCGGTTAGGCAAATT
>NZ_DHYG01000030.1:28170-41744 GCF_002414005.1 Psychrobacter sp. UBA5136 | reverse complement strand
CTAATTGATGACACGCCCTAACTTACATGTCATGCAGCGGGTGCTAAACAAGTCTTCTAGACGGGTTATTTTTCAATGTCTCATTTAAATATCGCATTGCAAACCTTCTGCTTATTTACAAAAACGGTGCAGAGAGCCTGTAATTTTCTGCATTTTGCTACAAAGCAAGGATTGTATGACGCTTATAAAGCCATAAAATGGTAAGCATCTAACAAACTTATAAGAAAACTATAAGTAAGAAAACTATAAGAGACTTACCGTTTTTAAAAGTTTTACTATTATATTAATTTTAAACTGTTTTTTTACCCATTTTAAGGATTAAGGACGCTTTATGAAAACCACCCCCACTGCTGAAAAATTGCCTAATACCATCGATCCAAATTTAGATCTCGATAAAGTTAAAGAAGAATGCGAAAAGCTGGTCAAAAAACGCGCTAAGCTTTCTGCTGGTGTTGCTATCGTTCCTGTGCCATTTTTTGACGTGGCAGTTGATGCCAGCATGTTAACCGTCCTACTACCTGAAATCAGCGAGCGTTTTGGACTGATTGAAGGGCGTCAGTCTGCCGTTGATTTAGAGTCGCGCGAGATTCACTGGAAAGCATTAAAAGACCGTACCGTTGATTTTGCAGGTCTCATGGCCACGCGCGGTATCGTTAAAAAGACTGTTCAGGGCTTTGGTGGTCGTATCGCGGCCAAGCAAGTAACTAAGTTTATTCCGTTAGGTGGTCAAATGGTTGCAGCCACTATGGGCTATATGATTTTTAAAAAAATCGCCACCGACCATATTAATGAATGCTATAACTTAGCAAAAGATATCCAGCAAAAGCAACATGGTAAAAATGTCTAAAAGCGTTTCATAATATAGTGAATGCACTTTAAAACAGATACAGTGCGATTGGGATGAATTTTTCGTAGCCTCTGTGAGAACAGCAAGCAAGGAAAATTTATACCAGTCGCACCACATAGCTGCTAACGTTTCGATTTTATCTTAAACTGACTATAGCTTAAAGACTTGAGGAATTTACTAAAGTTTTTATCACACGTCAAAAAACCCAGCTAAGAAATCGCTTAGCTGGGTTTGTTATTTGTATTCAAGTAAACAGCACTTTTATACTAAATAACAGTAGCTGAATAAACAGAATACGTTATACAAAAATGCTAGCCACCATTTTTAGCAATCCAGTTTTGCATCTGCTCAATCTCAGACTGCTGAGCGTCGATGACGGCCTGTGCAAGCTGAAGCATTTCGGGATCTTTGCCATACTTTAGCTCTACTTTTGCCATATCGACTGCCCCTTTATGATGCGGTAACATACCGCGCGCAAACGCCATATCAGGTTTAGGATCAGCGATACCTGCCATCATCTCTCCGTGCATAGCGTCCATACCATGAGCGTAGGCTTGTTGCATAGCTTTGGTATCAGGCGTGGCTTCAGTGGCATCGGGATGACTTGCCAGCCAGGTTTGCATTTGCTCAATCTCAGATTGTTGGGCGTCGATGATGTCTTGCGCCAATTGACGCATCTCTTTATCAGTGCCATATTTTAGTTGAATCTCTGCCATATCGACCGCACCGATATGATGACCAAGCATACCTTGAGCAAACGCGGTATCTGGGTCGTTATATAGTCAACGAACAATAAAACCGATACAATAACCGTTATGGCATATTCAAAAGATTACCGAGAAATGATACTAAAGAAACTAGAAGACGGTCACACATATCGTCAACTTGCTCTGGAGTATCAAATAAGCACCAGCACCATACAAAGCTGGCGTAAAAACATAGATGGAGTAGAGCGTCAGTTTAAACCAACAAAAATAGATAATAAAACACTCATAGCAGACGTTGAGTCACATCCTGATGACTACCATTATGAGCGTGCCAGACGTTTCAACTGTAGCGATAGAGGTATATCCAAAGCCTTAAAGCGTCTTGGTATTACCCAAAAAAAAGACATTAAATCATCCTAAGGCAGACGCTGAACTAAGAGGCGTGTTTCTTGAGCAATTGCACCAGTTTGAGACAGATAATAGACCCATTATATTTTTAGATGAAAGTGGCTTTAAATCACATGATAACAGGCCTCACGGTTACTCCAACAAAGGACAAAAATGCTTTGGTGAGTATAATTGGCAGTTAAAGAACCAGACTAACGCTATAGGAGCAATTTATAACAATCAATTGTTTGCGGTTGGACTTTATGATTGTAGCGTCAACAGTGACGTTTTTTATAGTTGGGTAAGTCAGTTACTATTGCCTAATCTTCCTAAGAACAGTGTTATTGTTATGGATAATGCGACTTTCCATAAAAGACAAGACATACAAGCGCTTATCGAAGATGCAGGACATACCATTTTATGGCTTCCGCCTTACAGTCCAGATTTAAATCCTATTGAGCAAGTCTGGGCTTGGGTCAAAAGAAAACGTAAAGAGTGGCGTCTAGATTGTATTGATTCTTTGTTCTTTTATTTCCTCTGGCTGTGTGGCAGTTTTTAAGTTCGCTGACTATAGTTCATCCCAACCATCATCTCGTCGTGCATTTTTACCATCGAGTCATTGTACGCCTTATGCGTCACCGACATGTGCTCAGTATCTGTCGTCATCGCTGACATATCGTGGCTGGCGTGTGGTTTGGTCGCCGTGGTGGTTGCTGTGTCATTGGCTACCGTCGTCTCTTTTATCGTAGGCGTAGTCCCAGCGTTTTCATTAGCAGCATTTTCATTAGTAGGCTGACAAGCACTCAGCAGCAGAGCGGCACTGATACTAGCCGCAAGCATAGCAAGGCGTGAGTGATTAGTGGTTTTCATGGTATATCCTTTGTTTAAATAAAGCATAGAAAATGGCAAATTAGGGAAAATTTACCGTAAAAAAATAGCTAAACAGCTGCGTTACATACAGCCATTTAACTACGGACATTTATCAATCTATTTACTCAAGATTTTTAATTTATTTAAGCTCTTCAATGAGTTCTTGCATTTCACCGATTTCGCGCACTTGCGCCTCGATAATGTCATCGGCAAGCTTGCGCACTCTTGGGTCTTCGATATCGGCGCGGCGGCTGGTCAAAATAGCAATTGAATGGTGCGGTATCATCGCTTGCATCCAATCGACTTGGTCGACCGTTGCTTGTGATCTGACGCCCCAAATACCGAAGACAAACATCAAAACACTAAGCCCATAAACGATAAGGTTGACCTTGGTTTTTTTGTACATATTGCTCATAAAAGCCAGCATGATGACGGACATACCTGCGCCCATATATAGCGCCATGTAAACTCGGGTTTCGCTAAAATAGACATGATCCCATTTGTAGGTATTGAAGTACATCATGATATACATCGCCACGGTGGACGTTAAAATCATCAATGAGAATTTTACGTACGGGTTCATTTTTTCTTGTTCTGAGTGTTTCATAAAGTAGTCTCCCTCTACGATACTGAGGTGGTCATTAGCATTATTGTTAAGGTTGTTTTACCTGATTAGGCTATTTTTCAGTTAACCCATTATTAACAGTATTTCTTATTATATTTTATTAGCTTATAACCGTTACTTAACAGACTCAATATCTGCATATACTTGGTTTGTAGCCTCTTTGTTTTTTTGCACCATCTACTAAGGCGCAAACTGGTCTTATTAAAACGGGCCTTATTCATTTTTTATAAAAATGATAGCAGTATTAGCCTGACAATTAGATGACGCTAAGATGACAATTTTGTCATCTTGCAAGTGTGGCATAGGAAAGATGCTGGCATTGTTCTATGATTGGTGGTTTGACATTCGTAAATAACGCAATCGCTTTATTATAAAAAACACATAAATAATGAGTACGCTATGAAAATATTATTGGTCGAAGACGAGCTGTCACTTGGCGACTATATTAAAAAAGGGTTGAGCGAAGCTGGTTTTCTCGTTGAGCACCAAACGACGGGACTTGGCGGTTATCATGCTTTGATGACTGAAGATTTTAATGTGGTCATTATGGATGTGATGTTGCCTGATGTGAGTGGTTTTGAGTTGGTGCGCAATTATCGGGCGGCGGGCAAGCTGACGCCAGTGCTGTTTTTGACCGCAAAAGATGATTTAAGCGACCGCGTCAAAGGCATAGAGATTGGCGGCGATGATTATCTGACCAAGCCATTTGCCTTTGCTGAATTATTGGTCAGAATTAAAAACCTATTACGCCGCGTCAATCAGACCGATTATGTCAGTACAGTGCTGCAAATCGCCGACTTAAAAATGGATATTGCCAAGCGTACCGTCACGCGCGGAGAGCAGCCTATTAAATTAACCGCCAAAGAATTTGCACTCTTGCAGTTTTTTCTTGAGCGTCAAGGTGAAGTGCTGCCGCGCTCTGTGATTGCCTCGCAAGTTTGGGATATCAACTTCGATAGCGATACCAATGTGATTGATGTGGCGATACGGCGGTTGCGGATTAAAATCGATGATGATTTTGATACAAAGCTGATTCATACGGTGCGCGGGATGGGTTATCGGCTCGACGGTATAGATAGTAATGATATCAACAGTAACAATATAAGTAGTAACGATGACAGCGACATCACAGCGGTGCGTCCATAATATGACGCCGATTGCCACAGACGGTCGCTTATCCTTATTATGGCGCACTATTTTGTTCTTAAGCCTTTGCGTTATCGTCACTCAGATATTTTTGTATATTTGGATACAGCGCTCAGTGAATGACCACTTTGAGCAAATGGATGCAGAGATTTTGACCCATGCGGCGTTTAATTTGCGCCAATATATGCACAGTGATAACTTTACTGGCTTTGATGACTTTAATAGCTTTAATAACGCTGACAATAGTGTCGAGCAAGCTAGCGCTACGCAGGACAATAAAGTAACAAAAGCATCTCAGCACGCGCTCGCCTTACAGAACGCTAGCATCGACTACGAGGTAAAAACCGTCATTACCGATAGTGATGGGCAGATGCTGATTAGTGTGCCCACAGGTTTTATCAGTCAAACGAGCCATCATGGCGCGGTCAAAGAGTTGTGGCAAAAACATCATGAGCAGCCGTTTGATTTAAAAATTAACGAGCGTCATTATCGTGCTATGGTCATCCAGCACGCCAGTCGCTTAGCCCTCATCGCCCTACCCATCGATGTCCATCATCAGTATTTGGTGCAATTCAACCTTCAGCTGATTCTTATTTTAATTGCCATTACCTTTATTTTAGTATCCATCGCCGCTTTTAGTGTGCATTTGGGTTTTGCGCCGCTTGCGACCATCAGGCAAAAAATGAGCCGTATCAACGCCGAACAACTCGACGATAGAATCGTGGTTGCCGATATGCCTAGTGAGCTGCGTCCGCTTGCTGAGGCGTACAATGCGATGATGGATAAGCTGGCGCACAATTTTGAATCGCTCTCGCGCTTTTCAGACGATATTGCCCATGAGCTGCGCACGCCGCTTGCCACGCTTAGCACGCAAACCCAAGTGATGCTTAGCAAACCGCGAAACAGCGATGAGTACATCGAGCAGCTGCACCACCAGCACGACACCTTAGCGCAGTTAACAAACCTCATTAATAACATGCTGCTGCTAGCAAAAACTCAAAAAGGCTTGTATCACTCGCAGTTTAACCGCGTAGATAGTGATTTACTGCTGACTAAAATGATTGATTATTATGAATGGATAGCAGAAGACCGCGCCATCTCTTTTAACAAAACGGGAGAGTTTAAAACCATACTTGGCGATGCAAGTTTGCTACAAAGGCTGTTTGCAAATTTGCTTGCCAATGCTGTTTATTATGCCGCAAGCAACAGTATTATTCGTATTAACGGCAAAACTATTACGGATAATGTTGTAGATAATGTTGTAGATAATGTCGCAAATAGTGGGCAGATTTCATCTTTATCAAACACGACTGCCTCATTTTTACAGATTGTTTTTAGCAATCGTCTGACTGAGCCAATGACGCAAGCCGAAGTGGATAAATTATCAGAGCGCTTTTATCGCCATCATAAAACCCTATCGATGCATGCAGGAACAGGATTAGGTTTGTCGATTGTGCACGCCATTGTTGGTGCTCACAACGGTAAAATAGCCATCACTGTCAAAGATGGCTATCACTTTGAAGTCAGTATCAAACTCCTTCTTGCTTAGGCCACAAAAAAGCCCTGCTATTGCAGAGCTTATTTTGCTGTTTCGACTGTTTTTACGATTAAAGGACGGGGTTAATGGGCAATTTATCTGTGCTCACAGGAACATCAGGTTGATCGCTTGAGCTTGAAGGTTTGGCAAAAGCGAACTTAACCACCTGCAATGCCACACAAACCGCACCAGTGATCAAGACTACGTCACCAAAGGTACGAATCCAGCGCAGTGTTACTAAGAAATCTTGTTGTAAGAAGCCTTCACTACGTGCATACCATAGACCTTCAGTCATTGATGCGTGCGCTTGGAAAATACCAATCGGTAGTAAACTGGTGGCAATCATCAATACCAAGCCTGCATTTAG
Organism: Psychrobacter sp. UBA5136; assembly: GCF_002414005.1. Classification (GTDB taxonomy): domain Bacteria; phylum Pseudomonadota; class Gammaproteobacteria; order Pseudomonadales; family Moraxellaceae; genus Psychrobacter. The sequence goes on along the minus strand of NZ_DHYG01000030.1, from coordinate 35,258 downwards.
CGTCCAAAATCCTGTTTTGATCAAGTTTTCACTAAACACATAGTCTGGGCGAATATAACGCATGACCAGTAACACAAAACCAATTGCTAAGAAGCCATAGACCCCAAACAATGCAGCATGTGAGTGAGTGGCCGTAGTATTCAACCCTTGCAAATAGAACAATGACACAGGTGGATTAATCATAAAGCCAAACACGCCGGCACCCAACATATTCCAGAATGCGACCGCAACGAAACACATGATAGGCCATTTAAGTTTATTCATCCATGGCGCTTGACGCTGCATAGACCAATGCTCATAACCTTCGTAACCTAACACAACCAAAGGTACCACTTCTAAAGCACTAAATGAGGCGCCGATTGCCATTACTGGCGTGGTTGTACCCGAAAAATATAAATGGTGGAACGTACCTGGGACACCGCCGAGCATAAATAGCGCTGCTGAAGCAATCGATGAAGCAGTAGCGATTTTTTTATTTACTAAACCTAAGTTATAGAAAATGAAAGCCAATGATACGGTGGCGAACACTTCAAAGAAGCCTTCTACCCATAAATGCACCACCCACCAGCGCCAGTATTCCATGATGGTTAAGTGTGTACGCTCGCCATAGAACAAGCCAGAACCGTAGAATAAACCCACACAAACCACAGAAGCAAAGAAGATGGCCAATAAGTTTTTATCACCGCCCTCTTTTTTCCTGAGCGCCGGTAAACAGCCACGGGTCATTAATACTAGCCAGAATAAGATACCAACCCATTTTAAAATCTGCCAGAAGCGACCAAGGTCAATAAATTCATAGCCTTGATGACCAAACCAGAAGTTATATTTCGCTGGCATAATACCGGCAATCGCAAAGTATTGACTGGCAAATGAGCCAACGACCACAAGGATTAACGCTACCCAAAGTATATCTACGCCCAATTTTTGGTATTTAGGATCTTTACCGCCATTGATAAGCGGCGTTAAATACAGACCTGCCATCAAGAAAGCGGTGGCAATCCAAAATAGGGCTGCCTGAATATGCCACGTACGTACTAACGAATACGGGAAGTAATCGGCAACGGCGATGCCATAAAATTCTTGCCCTTCAACGGTATAGTGCGCGACGAAACCGCCGATAAATACTTGAAATACGAATAGAGCAACAACTAGTACGCCATATTTTGCCAACGCTTTTTGTGAAGGTGTGAGCGCCACTTTGGTTAATGGGTCAGTACTTGCCGTTGCTTCTTTGACGTCTTCTTCTTTACGTAAGAATGACCAACCCCAAATAAGGAAACCAACCCCAGCAATTAAGAACACCACACTGGCGATAGACCACATGATGTTTTCTGACGTAGGAACGTTATCAATCAATGGTTCATGTGGCCAGTTATTGGTATAAGTGGCGTCAGTGCCCGGACGATTGGTAGACGCAACCCAAGTGGTCCAAAAGAAAAAGTTGGTCAGTTTTTGTCTGTCTTCAATATCTGCCAAGGTATTATTTTTCATGGCAAAGTTTTCACGCGACTTTTGCAATGACGGATCATTACCGTACAGGCCGATATAGTAAGGGGCGATTTCATTAATAGCGGCAATCCGCGTATCTGACAACACCACTTGGTTATTAGAATTGGTATTGCTACCACGGTATTCTTTTTTCAACTGCGCACTAAGTACCGCTTTTTGGTCATCCGTTGCTGAGGCAAAATCATGTCCATATAGCTCTTGCGCCCGGATGTCTAACCAAGCCACAAGCTCTCTGTGTAACCAATCTGCGGTCCAGTCAGGTGCCTGATAGGCGCCGTGTCCAAGTATCGAGCCAAGCTGCTGACCACCGGTACGCTGCCAAGCAGATTGACCATCTAAAATATCTTCTTCTGTGATTAAGACCTTCCCATTGGTATCAATATACTGATCAGGGATAGGAGGTGCGGAACGATAGACTTCCACGCCGCCCCAACCTAAAAAGGTAAAGGTTATCACGAGGACGGCGATTAAGCCCCACCAATACTTCTTATATTCGCCCATATCTTGCTCCTACTGGCTAGATAGTAATTGCCTAATTAACATTCATTTTAAATGAACTTTTATAAGCGCAATTGTACTTGCAAAAATTAGTAATGCCGCTGCCTGTTGCGATAAATTTATCAATCATCTTATAACTATTAAGCCTACTGCCTTGGTTCTGATTTCAATTTTGGAGTTAAGAGTAGATCAGAGAGAAGGTTGGGGTTAAGGCTTAAATTTATGATTGTGTCATTACTAATTGATAGATTTTATCGCTTCATGAGCTAAAGTTATTTGATGTTTATTTACATCTAGCATCAAACTGGAAACATTTTAACATTCATTTAATATGAATGTTAAGAGTTATTTTTATTTATTCTTATTTTTATTATAAACTGCGCCGTTCATTTTTATAAAAAAGCTGGTTATATCTTTATTGATAGGTGAATTCAGATAAAAAGCAGGCGGTGAGTAGCCTGCAATAAAACACAGAAAAAACCAGACAACTTCACGTTATCTGGTTGTTATAAATTGACTATTTAATTTATCTACCTACTCGGCAAGGGATAATACCTGATAACTACGCTCAATCACCGGCGCATCGACCATCTTACCGTCTATGTTAAAGACCGCTTGTCCACTGCGCTCGTATTCTGCCACCACCCGCTTAGCAAATTCAAGCTCACTGGCATTTGGTTGCAGAGCCTCTTTAACGACGTCTATCTGCTTAGGATGAATGCACAGCATGCCGGACATACCCATTTGCGACCATAGCTGCACGCGCTGATGTAACCCTCTACTGTCGTTAAAATCTGCATACACGCTGTCAATCGGCGCAAGTAATTGATGGACTTTTGAAGTCAGGATAAGCTGATAGCGAATTTGATTGGCAATGATGTCGGCCGACGCGGTGCCCACTTGTACTTGTAAATCGTTGCATAAGTCTAAAAAGCCATAACTAAATGCCAAAATTCCCTTTGCCTTTGCCATCTCGTCGGCACGGTATAAGCCAGTGGCATTTTCTATCACCGCAATGACAGGCAGCCCTGTTTTTCGATAAATGGTTTCAATCTCTGCTGCCTGCTCAGCTTTTGCTAACAATACACCCGCCAGCCTAGGTAGCTGCTGACATAGCGCCAAGTCTTTAACAAAATCTACGCTGCCCGCTTGATTGATACGCAGCCAAATCGGCCGATGGCTGTTATCCACATGTTGAGTCTTTTGCTGATGGTCATAATAGTCTTTTACCGCCGCGCGAGCTTGAGCTTTGTCCGCTTGCGCAACGGCATCTTCTAAATCAACAATCACCGCATCTGCGCCGCTAGCAAAGGCTTTTGCTACCCGATCCATCCGCGTTGCTGGGACAAATAACCACGCCTTGGTATGAACTAATGATTTAATCATCGCTCGATAATTTTGCGATTCGGTATGAGTATCGCTGCTCGTGCTTTTATTTCTCGTGCTTTCATTTTCGGGCTGTTTGCTAAAAGCGGACATGCTTGATTCCTAAAGACAAATATTCGTCATATAAACACTTAGTGTCGTATAAACATTTAGTGTTGTGCCATGACAAAAGCGCTTATCACAGCACAGTAACGCTAAACAATTATAACGCTGGATGATTAGGACCCCTCTGGCTTATCAAACAATTTTTCGATAGGTTTGCTATGAATTTTTGAGCTATTAAATAGCGACTTATTTTCTGTATCGCCTTCTGTCCAAAAATTGATATTAAACTGGGCATCGTCGCTTAACTCTACGCGGTGCCAGTATTGCGGCGGGCTAACCGCAAATTGTCCGGCTTGAATAACGATGGTTTTTTCTGGCTCAGTGGCCGCTTCGTCAGCAAAACCATAAAAGGTCACCGTCCCTTGCATGACGCAGATTTGCCCGTAAACGCCCTCGGCTGTGTTGTGGTGGGTCAATAAGGCGTTAGGCACTTTATCTTTGGTGAAGAAGTGTGTCGAACGTTTGATTTTCCAATGGCTTGGAATGACGGGATTGGAACTGGTATCGTTAGAGGCAATAGCGGTGTTAGTATTGTCGTTTGCGGTACGGGTATTCGTTTTGGTTTGGGTATCAGAACTCATGATAACTCCTTAGCTGGTTTGCTTCATTTAGATTTTTATCTCAATCTGCCTTAAAAGCGAACTCTCAATTGAGAATTATTATCATTAATATAAAATAGCACCTTTTAAATGCTTTTACTAGCTTTGTCTGTTTTTGACTATTGATAAAAATGTAACGTCCAAAATCGCCTGCATACTCCCTATTAAGTAGTATGGAAAGGTGCCCCTATACTGCTTTCGCTCAATGGTTGTGCCTCCCCTTTATTGCTATTTTGTGTCCATTACTGGCAGCAGAATTTATAATGGGGACATTATCATGCATGCAAAAGAACTACTCGAGGTTGAACGCCGTGATATTAGGGCGCTGCACTATACGTGGATTGCTTTTTTCCTGACCTTTTATGTCTGGTTTAATATCGCGCCGCTTGCGACATCGATGCTACAAACAGAAAGCTATTTAACCCCCGATCATATCAAACTATTTTTAATTGCGAACGTCGCGCTAACGATTCCCGGGCGTGTCATCGTGGGCATGGCATTGGACCGTTTTGGTCCGCGGCGCGTGTTTTCGATCTTAATGGTCGTGATGGCGATACCGACGTGGTTTTTCGCATTTGGTAACTCGGCAACCCAGCTATTTGTTTCGCGCTTATTTATGTCTATTGTTGGCGCAGGTTTCGTCGTTGGTATTCATATGACGACATTGTGGTTTAAGCCAAAAGACATTGGCTTTGCTGAAGGGTTTTACGCTGGCTGGGGCAATTTTGGTTCAGCCGCCGCCGCGATTACCATTCCAACCGTAGCCCTACAGTTTTTTGGCGGTGATGATGGCTGGCGCTGGGCAATTGCGCTATCTGGCTTATTAATGGCGTTATACGGCGTGGCGTATTGGTTTTTAATCACCGATGGGCCAGAAGTCGGCACCCATAAAAAATCTCGTAAAGCGGGCGCGTTAGAAGTGTCGACCTGGAAAGACTTATGGTTATATTGCTTATTTATCATTCCTTTATATGGCGTCTTATCCTTGCTCGTTTATCGCACCCAAGCGATGGGTTTTTTAAGTGCTACTGGCGGCATTATTTGTTATGGCGTCATTATAGTGATGGTGATTTATCAAATTTACAAAGCCATCAGTGTCAATTTGCCGATGATTAAAGCCGGTATCCCAGAAGATGATAAATACCCCTTTAAATCCGTGGCGGCGCTAAATGTGAGCTATTTTGCTAACTTTGGCGCAGAGCTTGCGGTGGTATCCATGCTGCCGATGTTCTTTGCCACGACTTGGAAACTTGATCCAACGGCGGCTGGCTTGATTGCTTCCACCTTTGCCTTTGTCAATTTATGGGCGCGGCCTCTTGGCGGCTATATCTCTGATAAAATCGGTAATCGCCGTTTGGTGATGTTGGTTTATATGTTTGGTATTGGCGTGGGTTTTGTGCTGATGGGGGTGCTCAATGCCGAGTGGCCGCTATTTATCGCCGTGGTCTTTACCATTCTCTGTTCGGTGTTTGTACAAGGGGCGGAAGGTGCAACTTTTGGTATTATCCCTTCGATTAAACGTCGCCTAACGGGTCAGATATCAGGTATGGCAGGCGCTTATGGTAACGTTGGCGCGGTATTTTACTTGTTTATCTATACCTTTGTAGAGCCAAACCAATTCTTTTATATCATTGCGGTTGGCGCTTTTATTGCGTGGATTATCTGTTATTTCTGGTTGGCAGAGCCCGAAAATGCCTTTGGTGATGAATACAAAATGTCCTCTGTCGATCGGCAGATTGCGGCAGAACAGGGCTAGTTATTCCAGAGCCCGTTATTGACAGTAACTTTTATAAAAAAACAAAACCCACTTAGCAAAGATTAAGTGGGCTTTTAATACAGACGATACTTATGAATCTAATATGACAGGAACATTGCTATAACCGCCCAATGGTGGTTGTTCACGTTCTAAAGGATAATCTGGCGCTAAGTGAATATCTTTGAAATGGGCCAATAGTGCTTGAGTGGCAATTCTAAGCTGCCAAGTGGCAAGCAGGCGCCCTGGGCAGATATGCTTACCAATACCATAAACCACGTTGGCGGAGGCATGGGCTTCGGGGGCAAAGCTATTGTCGCCAAATACCGCTTCATCGCGATTGGCTGACGTCCAGTTTAATTGTACCCGCGCGCCTTTAGGTAACTGATGCGCACCAATAGAAACGGGGCAGGTAGTGATACGGCGGTTTGAGACAAAAGGATCATCAATCCGTAATATCTCATCGATGATGGCTTCAAGTTCGTTATCAGAGGCCTGCGCCCAAATACTTACTTGCTCGGGGTGCTGAGCAATATAAGCGACAATAACGCCCACGCATAAGGCGATAGAACCCAAGTCACCGCCCGTCCAATTACGTAAAATAGAAACCAGCTCGGCTTCACTAAGCGCTCGCCCATCGATGCGCTCACGGCATAACTGAGCAGTGACGCTAGCCATATCGAGGCTATTGTTAGCAACGCTAGCCACCGCATCAGCGTGACGGTACGGATTTATCACCGAGCGAATAATATCATCGAAGTCTTGCGCCACTTGTGCCATTTTAGCGTTAACTTTTGCGCGGGTAGCGCTGTGATTGTCGCGCATCCACTGCAAAAGTTTTGGCTCCAACTCAGTAGGCCAGCCAAGCCATGTACACTGCGCGCGAACGGCAAAGACAGCGCCAATGTCATCGACCGCATTAAGCACCTGACCCTTGGGTAGCTCACTCATTAATTCTGCTGCTACCTTTTTAAAAACAGGTACATAAGGGATAAGCGCTTCGTGATTAAGATAATGCTCGATAAGCGCCCGAAAACGCTCATGCTCGGCGCCATCCATGCCATTGGGTACTTGTAAAAAGCGCGATACCTGACTAGAAAAACGCTCATCATCCAACGCTGCCGCTACCACATCGGCATGATGTAACAATACCCACTCCCCTGCGTCATTTTTTATCACATTATGCTCCCGACGTAGCTTGTCAGTCAGGGCGCGCAAATCACTGTCTTTAGAATCAC
>NZ_DHYG01000030.1:7899-27990 GCF_002414005.1 Psychrobacter sp. UBA5136 | reverse complement strand
TTAGAATCACTGTCTTTAGAAATACTGTTTTTAGAAAGAGTGGCTTCAGCAGTAGCATTCAGCGTTTTTTGAGTAAGTAAGTTGGATGTCATTTAGATAAATGATTGACCGTCCAAACGGCCGCTTCTACCCGCGTGCGCAGACCGGTTTTATTTAAGATATGCTTAACGTGTACTTTTACCGTCGATTCGGCAATATCCAAATTATTGGCAATCATTTTATTACTTAGCCCTTCTGCAATCATTTGAATCACTTGCAGCTCTCGACTGGTCAGATTACTGGCGATATCTTCGATACTGGGCGTGCGCAAGGTTTGGGCAAGTATCGAAGCCAGATTTGGACTGATGACCAGCTCGCCGCGCAGTATTTTTCTGATATCAATAATAATCAGCTCAGGCTCCATATCTTTTAGCAAATAACCATCGACGCCCAATTTTAGTGCCTCTTGCACGTCCTCACCGCTATCTGAAACCGTAAATAACACAGTTTTGGTATTAATATTTCTGGCTTTGATTTCTCGTAAAGTTTCGATACCGGTCAGTATCGGCATTTTGTGGTCAAGTATCACCAAATCGACGTCGTTATTTTCTAAAAATGCCAACGCCTCTTGACCATTGCTGGCTTCACTAACGACTTTGACATCGTCCTCAAGGCTCAGTAATTCAGAGATGCCGCGGCGTAGCATCGGATGATCATCGACCAATAATAAGCGGGCGGGCGACGTGCTGGTATAAACTTTGGTGCTCATAACATACTCACAAATTAAAAAAATGGTACAAAAATTTCATCATGCAACACGAAACGGATTCAAAAAATTGGCCAAAAACGCAAAATAAAAATAGCGGAAATGATAAAGTTATTATCTAAAGCTATGATTTTATTTAATTATAAATAAGCGTCTTGGTTTTTTTCTTCATCAAAAAAGTTGGGCTCAAATCTGACGGTAATGATGGTGCCGCGAGGTTGGTTATCCGTGACGATAAGCTCACCGCCGATATTATGGGCGCGCTCTCGCATAATCATTAAACCGTGGTGCTGGGTTTGATCGACATTTCCCGACATGCCAACGCCATCATCGATGATGCTCATGACGATATATTTATCCCCGTCCTCGTACTCTAGACGAATCTCTACGTTTTGCGCTTTTGCATGGCGGCTGATATTTGATAGCGCTTCTCGGGCAATTTGAATCAAATCTATCTGCTCGGTGGCGCTTAAATTGAGCGTCATAATACGATTATGGACGGTCATATTAAAATTGCCTTTTGAGGCAAACTCACTGGCAGCATCGTGCAAGGCTTCATCAAAATTGTCGTTATCAATGGTTAAGCGAAACGTCACCAATAAATCTCTTAACTGCTGATATGCCGAACCCAGCCCTATTTTTATCTGCTCAATATTTTGATAAACGGGCGCTTGTACGGGCTCACTGCCCGCATTTTTAAGATGTCTCTCAAGGACGCTGACTTGGATTTTTAAATACGACAACGACTGCGCTAGGGAATCATGCAATTCTCTAGCGATGGTTGAGCGCTCTTCAAATAAAATCAGCTGATGCTCTTGCTGCCTTTGTTTACGCAGCGACAGCGCGGTGCTGATTAAATTGGTCAGCGCCACGATTAACTCGTTGTTTTGTGCATCCAATTCGGCACTAACGAACGGGAAAATGCTGCCCGCCTCGGTCATTTTGATGCGCTGCTCTAGCGCTATATTGCTGTGGTCGCCAGCATTATCGTCATCACCCACAATAAAAGAGCGATTCATGACCAGCGTCGACTTTGGTCGCACGCGCAATTCGCCAAACTCTTCTTGTTGATGAACGATGGGGAAAGATTTGGTGTGTTCGCCATTTTTAGTGATACAGCTCTCACAGCTCAGCTTTTTGCACAGCTCTTTCATTTTTTCGCCGTGCAGCACAATCGCGTTTTTATTGGTGATATATTTATTTTGGATGCACAAAGTAAATTCTAAATGCGGCAGGGCTTTGCTAAAGTCTGCTATTAAGGCATCAAGCCGATATAAGCTCACTTGGCTGGTGGTCAGCGACTTTGAAAAGTCATAAAACAGCGACAACACTTGATTGGCTTTGACCAAATGCTGGGTTTTTATTTGCACCTCACTTTCAAGCGAACGCTGATAAGTTTCAATCGTACTTGCCATGTCATTAAAAGAGTTACCCAGTACTTCAAATTCTCGGTAGCCTTTGATGGATACTCTGGTCTGAGTTTCGCCGCGTTTAAATTGGTTATTGGCTTTAATCAGTTGCTGAATGGGCAGAAGTACCAATTTTTGCAAGCGGCGCATACCGACTAACACAATAATAGCGATGAGTATCAGCGTGAGTATTTGCAGGTTTTGCTGCCACGTCTGGCGCTGCTCATTTCGGTATTGCAGCTCACCTACAAAGCGATTGACATCCTCGATATAACGCGATGAGGCGCTATAAAACCTTTCTTTGTCTTGCGCTAATAACGCCGGCTTTAACGCTTGATACCACTGCTCTTTTATCGTATTGAGCTGCTCATTGATGCGCACATGTCTATTGGCATTGGTAAGCTGATAAGTCTGTAATTCTGCGAGTCGACCTTCCATATCTTCAATGAGAATATTTACTTTTTCAGCGGTATCTTTATTAGCAAAGTCTAATGTATCTTGTTTAATACGTTGGCTATTATTTTCATCGCCTAAGCTGTTTTGACCGATGTGTAGGCTTGGGCTAAACGGATGGTTATCAGAAAAATCCGTCGCTATCTGAAAATTGATCCGGTAGGTTGCCATACGTACCGAGCCTGCGGTATTAATCGCCTCGGCATCGGCCCTTGCGATCCATGCCAGCGCCCCGCTCCCGAGCGTCGACATCACAGATAAGGTAGCAATAATGATGATAGCGCCCCAAGCGTGAAGGAACAAAGACTGCCTGCGTTGATTAGACCTCATGAATAGCATTCACCTAGCAAAATTAGCGAAAAAAAAGGGCAGTATAAATAGCAGCTAAGGTCAAAAACAACCCGCGTTTAAAATACCAAAAGCGCCTATTAATCCATAAAAGACCAAACTTTTGGTAATCACTCTATCCCTAATATACCCCTTTTAGCCATCATTATACCACTATGTATGAATACTCATTCGCCCGATAACAAAGTACCGTGACTTATCATTTTTTATAAATGCTTATTTTTATAAAGACAATAAGTGAGGAATAGTATGGGCAAAAATTACAACTTCAAAGGTGGTACGCTCATTACTGACTGGCGACCTGAAGTAGAAGCATTTTGGCAAGGGGGCGGCAAAAAAGTTGCGACGCGAAATTTATGGATATCCATTCCATCGCTGCTACTGGCGTTTGCCGTGTGGATGGTATGGAGCGCGGTCATCGTGCGCTTGCCAGAGATTGGCTTTGCTTTTGATGGCGGACAGCTGTTTTGGCTCGCCGCGCTACCGGGGCTGTCAGGGGCGACGCTGCGGATTTTTTATTCTTTTATGGTACCTATTTTTGGTGGACGTCGTTGGACCGCAATATCCACCTTATCTTTATTAATTCCAGCGTTGTGGATGGGCTTTGCCGTACAAAACCCTGAGACGCCGTTTATGACATTTGCCATTATTGCCCTGCTTTGCGGTTTTGGCGGTGGTAATTTTGCCTCATCGATGTCCAACATTTCCTTCTTTTATCCAAAAGCCGAACAAGGCACAGCGCTTGGGCTAAACGCTGGTTTGGGAAATTTGGGCGTGTCGGTCATGCAGTTTGTGGTACCGATGATTATATTGGTTGGCGCCTTTGGTAGCTTGGGCGGCGACCCGCAAGTGTCTGACAGTGGCCGACTGTTTTATCTACAAAACGCAGGCTTTATTTGGGTGCCTTTTATCCTGTTATTCTCGGCACTGGCGTGGTTTCGTATGAACGATATCGCCACCGCCAAAGCATCGTTTAAAGACCAAGCGATTATCTTTAAGCGCAAACATAACTGGATTATGTGCATTCTTTATATGGCGACCTTTGGTTCATTTATCGGCTTTTCAGCGGCGTTTCCAATGTTGATTAAAAACTCATTTCCTGCTATTGATGCGCTAAAATTTGCCTTTTTAGGGCCTTTGGTTGGCGCGCTATTTCGCCCTTTAGGTGGCTGGATATCGGATAAAACCAGCGGCGCAAAAGTCACGTTTTGGAACTATATCGTAATGGTACTGGCGGTCTTGGCGGTGATGTACTTCTTACCTAGCGAGACCCATGAAGGCAGCTTCGTTGGCTACTTTATCTCCTTTATGGTGCTATTTATTACCACTGGCATCGGTAACGGCTCGACCTTTACCATGATTCCGGTTATTTTTAGAACCTTTCATGAGCGCCTTGAACCTGAAAAAATCGGACAAGAAGAATTGTTTGTTGAGATACGTAAAGAGTCGGCAGCGGTGGTTGGCTTTACCTCAGCAGTGGCGGCTTACGGGGCGTTCTTTGTGCCAAAAATGTTTGGTTCAGGGCTGGGTATTGATGGCACCTTTATCGCCTTAGTCATCTTTTATATTCTTTGTATTGTGTTGACGTGGTGGTATTACAGCCGCCCTCACGCTGAGATTCCTTGTTAAGATTGGTTTGTTTTAAACCTCTTAAAACAGCTTTTTGTATAAGCAAACTAAACCCATGAAGTGCTACTTGCCGATGTAAGTAGCACTTTTTTTATTTCCAATTTTTACTGCCCATTGTTGGCCTAGCAATCAGCATGACATGCCGTCACTGAGCAACTATTTCACAGCGTTTTTATTTTTAGCAGCTACTACTAAGGTGGTAGTGCCCTGCTCATGTTAGCGGATAGTAAGGGTGCTATGGCTTACTTAAAATGACGCTATTGAAATAATATTTACGGCTTAGGTGCATACCAATATCGAGTCAAGCACGACGATAAACGCATGCTGCACTCAGCTTTAGATACACCATAGGCAATAAAACAGAGGATAGCGAAATGAGCCATTTACTCGACCAATTCCGTTTTTTTAAACGTAAACAGGGCGAATTTTCCGATGGGCATGGCGAGACGCGTGATGAGTCTCGTGACTGGGAAAACGTGTATCGTAGCCGCTGGCAGTATGACAAAATCGTGCGCTCAACGCATGGCGTCAACTGTACCGGTTCTTGCTCGTGGAAGATTTACGTCAAAAACGGCTTGGTGACGTGGGAAACCCAGCAAACCGACTATCCTGAAACCCGCCCCGACTTGCCAAACCACGAACCGCGCGGCTGCCCTCGCGGCGCAAGCTACAGCTGGTATATGTACTCTGCTAACCGTGTCAAATATCCAAAGGTACGTAAGCCGCTACTAAAATTATGGCGCGAAGCCAAAGCCCAGTATCCAGATCCTGTCAGAGCTTGGGAAAGTATCGTAGAAGATCCTATCAAAGCTGAACAATATAAATCTAAGCGCGGTCTTGGTGGCTTTATTCGCTCAACGTGGGCAGAGGTCAATGAAATCATCGCTGCCAGTAACGTTTATACCGCTAAAACCTATGGCCCTGACCGCATCATTGGCTTCTCGCCGATTCCTGCGATGTCGATGGTGAGCTATGCGGCGGGTACGCGTTACCTATCGCTTATCGGCGGTGCCTGCTTGTCTTTTTATGATTGGTACTGTGACTTACCTCCCTCATCGCCGATGGTTTGGGGCGAGCAAACCGACGTACCAGAATCTGCCGATTGGTACAATTCTGACTATATCATTGCTTGGGGCTCAAACGTGCCGCAAACGCGGACGCCAGATGCGCATTTCTTTACCGAAGTCCGTTATAAAGGCACCAAAACCGTCTCTATCATCCCTGACTATGCAGAAATCTCTAAGCTCACCGACTTATGGCTCAATCCGAAACAAGGAACGGATGCGGCAGTTGCGCAGGCGTTTTGTCATGTCATTATTAAAGAGTTTTACCTCAAGCAGCCAAGCGATTACTTCTTAGATTACGCTAAGCGTTATACCGATTTGCCGGTGCTTGTGATGTTAGAAGGCGAAGAAGGCGCGCGCCGTGCTGGTCGTTATCTGCGTGCCTCAGATTTGGTAGACAACCTGGGTGAAGAAAACAACCCTGAATGGAAAACCATCGCGCTTAATAGCGACGGCAATCTGGTCTCGCCGCTTGGCTCAATCGGCTACCGTTGGGGCGAAAAAGGCAAATGGAACCTTGAGCAAAAGAGCGGCTCGACAGGCGAAGATATTGATCTGACGCTAACCTTAAAAGACAGCAATGAGACCTGCGTCGTGGGCTTTGACTACTTCGGTCATGTAAATCATCCGCACTTCACCTCAGTGGCAGGCGAGCCTATCCAGCAAAAAACCGTCCCTTGCAAAACCATTACCCTTGCCGATGGCAGCATCGCTATCGTTGCCACCGTCTTTGATTTAACCGTGGCCAACCTTGGTGTCGATAATGGCGCTGGCGGTGAGCACGTCACCGACGATTATAACGATGCAAGCGTCCCGGGCACGCCTGCTTGGCAAGAAGTGATTACTGGCCTTAGCCGTGAGCGCGTCATTCAAGTGGCTCGTGAGTTTGCTGAAAACGCCCATAAGACCCATGGAAAATCGATGATTATCATCGGCGCGGGTATGAACCATTGGTATCACCTCGATATGAACTATCGCGGCGTCATTAACATGCTCATGCTGTGCGGCTGTATCGGTAAATCTGGCGGCGGCTGGGCGCATTATGTTGGTCAAGAAAAACTGCGCCCACAAACTGGCTGGTTGCCACTAGCGTTTGCGCTTGATTGGCATCGTCCGCCGCGTCAAATGGCGGGTACCAGCTTCTTTTATGCGCACAGCTCACAATGGCGTCATGAAACCATTTCTGCCCATGAGATTCTCTCACCAAACGCCAATAGAAAGTTCTTCCCAGAGCACATGCTCGATTACAACATTCAAGCTGAGCGCGCGGGTTGGTTGCCATCAGCGCCGCAGCTCAACCGTAACCCATTGACCATTGCTGCCGCCGCAAAAGCCAGCGGTAAAGACGTAGAAGAGTATGTGGTCGACTCATTAGAAGACGGCAGCCTGCGTTTTGCTTGTGAATCACCGGATAACCCTGTGAACTTCCCGCGCAATATGTTTATTTGGCGCTCCAATCTGTTGGGTTCATCAGGTAAGGGTCATGAGTACATGCTCCATTACTTCTTGGGCACCAGAAACGGTCTGCTTAACGAAGAAAATCCCACAGGTCATTTGCAGCCAAAAGAAGTCGATTGGGTAGAAAAGGGCCCAACGGGCAAGCTGGACTTGGTCGTTGCTTTAGACTTCCGGATGTCCTCAACCTGCTTGTACTCTGACATCGTGCTGCCGACCGCGACGTGGTATGAAAAAGATGACATGAATACCTCCGACATGCATCCGTTTATCCATCCACTGACCGCCGCGACAGATCCTGCTTGGGAATCTAAATCGGATTGGGAGATTTATAAAGGCATTGCCAAAACTTTCTCTGAGCTATCAAAAGGTCATTTGGGCGTTGAAACCGATGTGGTGACTCTGCCTATGCAGCACGATAGCCCGGGCGAGCTTGCGCAGCCATTTGGCGGTACCGATTGGAAAACGGCGGGCGAAAAACCAGTTCCCGGTAAAAACTGCCCAATGATTAAAATCGTTGAGCGCGACTATCCTAATACCTATAAGAAGTTTACTTCTATGGGCCCCGCTTTAGAAAAACTGGGCAATGGCTCAAAAGGCCTGAATTGGGACATGAAAACCGAGGTCAAACAACTGGGGGATTTAAACCACCGCGTCACTGAGCCGGGTATCTCTGAAGGTCGTCCTCGTCTTAATACCGCGGTGAATGCGTCTGAGATGATTTTGATGTTGGCTCCTGAAACCAATGGACATGTCGCCGTTAAAGGCTGGGCGGCACTGTCTGAATTTACCGGCCGCGACCATACGCATTTGGCCAAATCTAGTGAGCATGAAAAAATTCGTTTTAAAGACATCGTCGCCCAGCCGCGTAAAATCATCTCAAGCCCGACGTGGTCAGGTATTGAGTCCGATGAAGTGAGCTATAACGCCGGTTATACCAACGTCCATGAGCTCATTCCTTGGCGTACGATTACCGGACGCCAGCAGTTTTATCAAGATCACCCTTGGATGCAGGCGTTTGGCGAACAAATGCAGCAGTATCGTCCGCCTATCGATACCAAAACGACGGAGATTATCCAAAATACCAAGCCTAATGGTAATAAAGAGATTGTGCTGAACTTTTTAACACCGCACCAAAAATGGGGTATCCACAGTACGTACTCGGAAAACTTGCTCATGCTGACGCTGAGCCGCGGTGGTCCTTGTGTGTGGTTATCAGAAGTCGATGCCGCAAAAGCCGGTATTGTCGATAACGACTGGATTGAAGTCTTTAACGCCAACGGTGCCATTACCGCCCGTGCCATCGTTAGTCAGCGCGTCAAAGAAGGCATGACGATGATGTACCACGCCCAAGAAAAATTGGTCAACGTACCAGGCTCGCAGCAAACCGGTATCCGCGGCGGTATTCACAACTCAGTGACCCGTACTATCTTAAAACCGACGCACATGATTGGCAGCTATGCGCAGCAGTCTTATGGTTTTAACTACTATGGCACTGTTGGTTGTAACCGTGATGAGTTTGTGGTGATTCGCAAAATGTCGAAAATCGATTGGTTGGAAGAAAAACCAGATGACTCGTTACCACGCCCATTGCCAACCACCATTGATGGTTAATAGCACTCTTATACATTGCTACTGATAAGTACTTATATTAATGCTTTTTATACAAAAGCTTGGAGCACACCCCATGAAAATTCGTTCACAAGTCGGCATGGTGCTTAACCTCGATAAATGTATCGGTTGTCACACTTGCTCGGTCACCTGTAAAAATGTTTGGACCAGTCGTGAAGGTATGGAATACGCGTGGTTTAACAACGTTGAATCAAAGCCTGGTATCGGTTATCCCAAAGAATGGGAAAATCAAAATAAATGGAATGGCGGCTGGATACGTAACGCCAACGGCACGATAAACCCGCGTATCGGCGGTAAGTTCCGCGTCTTGGCAAACATTTTTGCCAACCCTGATATGCCAGAGATTGATGATTATTACGAACCTTTTGATTTTGATTATCAGCATCTGCATACCGCCCCGCTCGGTAACTACTCGCCCATCGCTCGCCCGCGCTCAGCCATTACTGGTAAGCGGATGCAAAAAATTGAGTGGGGTCCGAACTGGGAAGAAATCCTCGGCTCAGAGTTTGAAAAGCGCCGTAAAGATAAAAACTTTGATAATGTCCAAGCCGATATTTACGGTCAGTACGAAAACACCTTTATGATGTACTTGCCGCGTCTGTGCGAGCATTGCTTAAACCCAACGTGTGTGGCGTCATGCCCGAGCGGGGCGATTTATAAACGTGAAGAAGACGGTATTGTCTTAATCGACCAAGAAAAATGCCGCGGCTGGCGTATGTGTATCTCAGGCTGCCCGTACAAGAAGATTTACTACAACTGGAAATCGGGCAAATCTGAAAAATGTATCTTTTGTTATCCGCGTATTGAGGCTGGTCTGCCAACGGTTTGTTCCGAAACCTGCGTTGGCCGTATCCGCTACTTAGGCGTCCTACTTTATGATGCCGACAAAATCGCCGAAGCCGCTAGCACGCCGAATGAGCAAGACCTTTATCAAGCACAGTTGGACGTGTTTTTAGATCCCAATGATCCTGCGGTCATCGCCCAAGCATTAAAAGATGGTGTACCGCAATCGGTGATTGATTCAGCACAAAAATCCCCAGTTTATAAGCTGGCGATGGACTGGAAACTGGCGCTACCGCTTCACCCTGAGTACCGTACGCTACCGATGGTTTGGTATGTACCACCATTATCACCGATTCAAAACGCTGCTGAAGCCGGTAAAGTTGGTATGGATGGCCTGATTCCGGATGTCGACAGCTTACGTATTCCGCTGCGCTATCTCGCCAATATGCTAACCGCGGGCGATGAAGAGCCCGTTCGTTTGGCACTAAAACGCCTACTTGCCATGCGTAGTTATAAGCGTATGCAATTGGTCGAAAAACAAGAAGTGCAAAGCATCTTGGACGATGTTGGTCTGACCAAACTGCAAGTAGAAGAGATGTATCGCTACTTGGCTATTGCAAATTACGAAGACCGTTTTGTGATTCCAACCGCGCACCGCGAAGAAGCCTTAAGTGACGCCTTTGCTGAGCGTAATGGTTGCGGCTTTACCTTTGGCGAAGGCTGTTCAGGACATTCTGACAACAGTATGTTTGGACAACGTAAAGCTAATCGCCGTGATTTCATCGATACCGTGCAAAAGTGGGAGTCATAAGATGCAAACTACTCAAATTCATAATGACAGCTCAGTGCATGAGCCTATTATGCCGCCCGTCATCGGAACATCAGACCTAAAACTTCTTAAAGTGTTAAGTTTACTGATAGATTATCCGACCAATGAGCTGTTTAGTGGCGACACCCTCGCTGATTGTACCGAGATTGTCGCGCGCTCGACGCTGATTAGTCCAGAAGTACGCGAGCAAATCATCGCCTTAATCGAAGATTTAATTGACATCGGCTGTCTTGAGGCGCAAGCGCGTTATGACGGTCTGTTTGAGCGCGGTCGCTCGCTATCGCTGTGGTTGTTCGAGCACGTACACGGCGAATCGCGTGACCGCGGTCAAGCGATGGTTGACTTGATGAACCAGTATTTCGAGGCAGGTTTTGAGATTAGCGTGAAAGAGTTGCCCGATTATCTGCCTTTATACCTTGAGTTTTTAGCGTATCAAGCGTCAGTGATTAATGATGATATTCAAATCCGCATGGATATTGCCGATGTCAGCCATATTATCGCCCTGCTTGCTGCCAGATTAGAGGATCGCGGCAGTCTTTATCAAGGCTGCTTTCATGCGCTATTACAAATTGCGGGTAAGCCGCTTGCTATCGTTGATGAATATCAAGAGCAAATTAGCAGAGAGCAGCGCGACGATACTTTTGAGGCGCTAGATAAAGAGTGGGAAGAGGAAGTGGTGACGTTCTTGGATGCACAGCAAGAAGATCGCTGCCCGTCACAAACGAGCACCCAAAACCTTGCAGCCAAAGCGGGCGTTCGAACGACTCCTGCTACAAATATGGCCGACGCCCCTGTACATTGGGTCGATTTTAAAACCAGCCAACCGGTTAAACAATAATAAGGAGAGATGACATGAATATTGCAGATCCAAGTGTATCGTCCGTCGCCAACCTCAATTGGCTACAAATCTTCCTTTTTGGCGTTTATCCGTATATTGCGTTGACCATCGCAATCATAGGTACTTGGGTACGTTTTGACCTGTCTCAATACTCATGGAAATCGGGCTCAACGCAGATGCTCAGAAGCAAAAACATGCGCCTTGCCAGCAACTTATTTCACGTTGGTATTATCGTGGTTTTGCTCGGGCATTTATTTGGGATGTTGACGCCGCATTTTCTTTACGACCGCTTTATTAGTGCTGGAAATAAGCAGATTTTAGCGGTGGTCGTTGGCGGTATTGCCGGGGTGTTTTGTTGGTTTGGTCTGGCCATGCTGCTATGGCGCCGCTTTACCGATGAGCGTATCTCCCACACCTCGTCGTTTTCGGACAAACTGGTACTGGTATTGTTATTTATTCAGCTTAACTTAGGTCTCATTTCTATCTTTACCTCCGTCAAGCATTTAGATGGCTATACCATGTTAAATTTGGCCGGCTGGGCACAAGACATCACCATTTTAAGACCTTGGCAAGCAGCGGCGCGTATCGAGCAAACCGACTTGATTTATCAGCTACATATGGCGCTCGGCATTACCCTGATTGCGATATTCCCGTTTACGCGGCTTATCCACATTATCAGCGCGCCAATATGGTATTTCGGGCGCCGTTATCAGATCGTTAGAGAGAAACGCGCGCAATAGAAGCGTTGGCGATAGGAACGTTGGCGATAGGAACGTTGATAATAGAAACGTTGGTAATAGCAACGTTTCTAAGAGAAATAGCCACAGTAGTGATACAGCATTAAAGTTTAGATAAAGCTACGCTACCATAAGATTCATTTTTAATGAATCTTATGGTAAAATATTAATTATTAGACCGCTAAAAGCTCAATCCCAGCGTTTTTTAACCCGTCTAATAAAAGTTATGACACTCATCTATTGAGCTAAAACCCCTAAACTTATCACTGTGAAACATCACTAAAGGATCCACCATGGCGTCACCAAAAACACTAGAAATCGTAAAAGCAACCGTTCCTGTACTTGAGGAACATGGCACAGCGATTACGACCGTCTTTTATAAAAACATGTTCAAAGAACACCCTGAGCTTTTAGACATTTTTAACGAAACCAACCAAAAACTGGGTCGCCAGCAAACTGCCCTAGCCATGACGGTTTTGGCCGCGGCAAAGCACCTTGAGCATTTAGAAGTGTTGCTACCACAAGTTACCCAAATCAGCCATAAACACCGCGCCCTGCAAATTTTGCCCGAGCACTACCCAATTGTTGGTCATCATTTATTGGGCGCTATCAAAGAAGTATTGGGAGATGCGGCAAACGATGACATCATCGAAGCGTGGACTGAAGCCTATGATGAAATTGCTAACGTTTTTATTCAGCTAGAAAAAACCATGTATGAGCAAGAAATGTGGGAAGGTTTTGCACCGTTTAGAATCACTGAGAAAGTAGAAGCCGCGACTGACATTGCCGCCTTTACCGTCGTTCCGGTAAATGACGATATCGATTTAAGCAAACTAAACCTGACCGCTGGTCAATACATCACGGTCAAAACCGACCCAGAAGACAGCGACCACATTGCCCTGCGTCATTATTCTTTATACTCAGCAACGAGCGATAAAGGCATTCAGTTTGCCGTTAGACGCGACAACCGTAATGAGCACCATGGCTTAGTGTCCAACTATTTACATGACCATGTAGGTGTTGGCGATACGATTTTATTATCCGCCCCAGCTGGTGATTTTGAGCTTAACCAAGACTTAATTCAGCAAAATAATATTCCATTGGTACTTGTCAGCGCAGGCGTTGGCGTCACACCGATTTTATCGATGTTAGAGGCGCAAGTTTCTGCCAATCCAAAGCGTCCTATCGTTTGGGTTTACGCTTGTCAAAATAAAGAACATCACGCTTTTGATAGCAAGGTTAATGAGTTGCTTGCCGCTGCTGAAAACGTAGAAAAGCATATCTTCTACTTTGAGTCTGGGCAAATCCTAGATGAAGCGTGGCTTGCTAATTTACCAAAGCCTGCTGATATTTATGTCTGTGGTTCTATGATGTTTATGGAAAGCATCATAGACGGCTTAATGGCCTTAGACCATGGCGTTGATAGCGTTCATTATGAGCCGTTTGGCCCTAAAATGAGCCTAGAGCTGGCTTAAATGATCCATTTAATAAAGTATTGAAAGTGCTAAAAATACGCTCGATACTTTGTTAAAGAAATATAAAGTCAGTGAGCAATTGCCATAGAGTCACCTTTAAACGCTTCATTAGTGAGTAAATATTTAAAGGTGGCTCTATTTTTTTGTTTAGACTTTTACAAATAGTCTTAAGTCTTATGGTTTTTATAAAGCTTGTTTTAAAGCGAATTTTTATTAGCCATATTTTTCACAGTAACGTGATATCGTATTTTAAAATTTCTATTACCAAAACCCTTAGTGGAGTAATGCCATGACTGTCAGTACTTATAATCCAGCCGACCATGCGGACCATCAACACGCTCATGTGCACAGTGAAAATCATGATAGCCATGGCAGCCACGAGCACGAGCATCATAGTCATAGCCATGCTCCGACGGGTCGTGGTGATGATATCTTGCGGGTTATGCCAACCTTAAATGACTTACAAAAACCACATTCTGACCAAGAGTTTATCGAAAAAGCCATGGCAGAAGAGCGCAGCAACCATAAAAATCTGATTGCCTCTAGCCGTGATGAGTTGCCATCGGTGACCGTCAATGGCGTGATGATAGATAGAACCGCGATTGCCCAAGAGCTGCAATACCACCCTGCCCCAAATAAAGAAGACGCGGTATTTTTAGCGACGCAAGCCTTGGTGGTGCGTGAATTGCTTCGCTTTGCCGTTTTAGATGAGCCAAGCCTTGGCGAGACAGCATGGCTTGACGATGAAGAAAAAGCCATCTCTAACTTAATAGAAAAAAACGTGCAAGCAACGATACCAGATATGGCAACCTGCGAGCGTTATTATAAGCAGAATATCACTGACTTTAAAACCGACCCCATTATGAGCGTACGTCATATTTTGTTGGCATGTCCGCCCGAAGATGGCGATGAGCGATTAAAGCTTAAAAAAACCGCTTACGCACTTATCGACCAAATCAAAAATAACGTCAATCCTGATGCCGAGTTTATCCAACTGGCGCGCCAGCATTCCGCTTGCCCATCAAAAGAGCAAGGCGGCGAACTTGGTATTATTAATAAAGGCCAAACGGTGCCAGAGCTTGAAGGCACGTTATTTAAGCTAGATGCAGGCCTAGCATCAAGCCCTATCGAGAGCCGTTACGGTTTTCACATTGTTGACGTGCTAACTAAAGAGCCTGGTATTCAGATGACTTATGAACAAGTCAGCCCTGCGATTCATAATAAGCTCAGCCAACAAGCGTTTCACCAATCGTTGTGCGATTACTTGTTTACTTTAGCAAATGATGCTGATATCGAAGGCATCGAGATGTCGCTTGAACAAGAAAATATTTTCCGCGGCTAAGCCATTTGCTGTCAGTTATTTAGTATCAATCAGCTAATTTTTATACCATAAAGCAGTTGTTATGATATAAAGTGAGTCTTATGGTATAACGTATCTTCTTATGTTATACCATTGTGATGGCTGTATAAGTTTAATATAAATAAAATAAGTAGGGAATTATGATTACTGTCGAAGGGCTTACCGCAAAAATAACGCAGCGTATAGAAAATTATAATAATGACGACTATCCGCTCGGTAAAAGGACAATCGTGAGCTATGATTTATTAGACAGTCGCAATCATATTTTGGCAACAGATATCATCTCACCGTTTGCCGTTCCTAGACAAAATCTATCGGCGATGGATGGTTATGCGTTGGCACAAGGCAGCACGCTTGGCGCCGACAGTACGATTGACATCGTCGGTGAGTCGCAAGCTGGCAGTCCTTATAACGGCGTAATTGCCGCAGGACAAGGGGTGCGTATTTTTACTGGCGCCGTCGTTCCTGACAGCTGCGATACGGTCGTTATGCAAGAAAATACCAATTTTGCTACCATAAAAGACAGCATAGATAAATCAAAGCTTTATACCATTACCCTTAGCAAAACTGCTAACCCTCGCGACAATATCCGTAAGCAAGGCGAAGAAATCGAGGCTGATGAGGCGGTATTACAAAAAGGTAAACGCTTAAATCCTAGTGATATTAGTCTTTTAGCAAATTTAGGCTTTGATAAAGTCGATGTTTACCAGCCTTTAACCGTTGGTATACTTGCAACAGGCGATGAGCTTATTGCCATAGGTAATGAGCTGACCAGCCTCGCGCAAATCTATAACTCCAACACCCCGACGCTAAAAACCTTGCTTTCAAGCTTGCCCGTCACTATTCGCGATTATGGCATCATTGCTGATGATTTAGATAAAACCACCGCTGCCGTAACCCAAGCGATGCAAGAGTGTGACGTGCTTATCTCTACCGCTGGCGTGTCGGTTGGTGATTATGATTTTTTAACCACGGTCATTGAGCAGCTTGGGCAGATTAATCATTATAAAGTCGCCATGAAACCTGGCAAACCGTTTGTCTTTGGTGAGCTGACGCAAAACCTTGCCAAGCCCGTATTGTATTTTGGTTTGCCCGGTAATCCGCTATCGACCGTCGTTGGCAGCCTACAATTTGTCATTCCAGCGTTATGGCAGATGGCAGGCACTGCGCCTCAAGAGCAACCTATGCAGCTTAGCTTGACCGCAACGCTTAAAAACGATATCAAAAAAGCAGCGGGACGTAAGGATTTTCAAAGAGGCATTTTATCGCAAACGGAGTCTGGCGAATTTTACGTTGAAAGCTTTAGCAAACAACAATCCCACCGTATCAAGCAGCTGAGCCACGCCAATTGCTTTATCGTATTGGCGCAGGATTCTGGCAATGTAGCCGCTGGCGAGCAAGTGCAAGTTCAGCCTTTTCCTTGGTTATACAGTTAAGCACTCAATTATTAATCCTTGCATAGCGAATTAATGGTTACATAGTTAATAACTCTTTATGCGGTTAATCATGAGAAACTGATGAACTACTATCAAGTGTTACTACTACTTTGGTGGTAGTTTTTGGGTCACTTATGGTGAATGGTTATTTGCCCATAAGCTGTCATAATCATACCTAAATGAAACTTCCCACTCATAACCTGAGGCAACGCCTAAAAGTACACACTATACTTAATATTAATGGTAATCATCTATGAACCATCTTGCCCCCACCGTAGGCAATGCGCAACTGTATTCGCCTACCGCTGCACCCGCTATTTTTGATGGTGACTCATCATCGAAAACGGCTATCACGTCGTATTCCCCGACTACGCCCTCTCAACCATTGACTGATGGTTTCGCACGACGTCTTACCTATTTGCGTCTATCGATTACTGATTTTTGCAATTTTCGCTGTGAGTATTGCCTGCCAAATGGCTATCAAGGTAAACCGCCTAAGGGTGAGCTTAGCGTCACTGAAATTGCGACCTTAATACGTGGTTTTGCTCAAGTCGGTACCAAAAAGGTAAGAATTACGGGCGGTGAACCCTCTATACGCCGTGATCTGGTCGATATTATTAAAACCGTTAAAAATACCGAAGGTATTGAAACGGTTGCTATGACCAGTAATGGTTATAAACTTGGCAAACATTTAGCAGCTTGGCAAGCGGCTGGCCTGAATCAAATTAATATTAGTATGGATAGCTTTGACGCCGCGACTTTTCATAAGATGACGGGCTTTGATATGTTGCCGCAGCTCTTGGCTGATATGGATACTTTGCTTGCGACCACAGATATTAAGCTAAAAATAAACAGTATTTTGATGGCAGAAACCGCCTTTGAAAATCTGATGAATGCGATCAACTATGTCAAAGACAGAGCCGTTACCTATCGCTTTATCGAATTTATGCAGACCAGTGACAACAGCGATTTGTTTTTTGCCCAGCACGCACAGTCCGATATCATTACCAATTATTTAATCAAGCACGGCTGGCAAACCCACGAGCGTGGCAGCACCGATGGTCCAGCGATAGAATATAGCCACCCTGATTATAAAGGTCGTATCGGCATGATTGCCCCTTATGCTGCCCATTTTTGTGACAGCTGCAATCGCTTGCGCGTCAGCAGTCAAGGCAAGGTGCATCTGTGTCTATTCGACCAAGGTAACTACGATATTCGTCATTATCTCGAGCAAGATGATGTGGCAGGGCTTGTGAATACGCTGCACAGCTTTATGCCGATTAAACCTGAGCATCATCACCTTCACGAATCAAACAGCGGCATGATGCATAATTTGTCGATGATTGGCGGTTAATTTATTAATAATAAAAACTTTTATTTTTACCACAAGCGTATTTATTAAGGAACATCCATGAGTAAGCTGCAAGCCCCTTTTACCCCGCTTAATATCGCTATTTTAACGGTTTCTGACAGTCGCACCCTTGCAGAAGACACCTCAGGGCAGTATTTGGTCGACCAATTGTCCGCAGCAGGTCATCAATTGGCTGATCGTCAGCTGATTATTGATGACATTTATAAAATCAGAGCCGTGATTAGTGGCTGGATTGCTGACCCTGAGGTGCACGCTATTATTACTACCGGCGGTACTGGCTTTTATATCCGCGACAGCATGCCAGAAGCGGTTGGCGTATTATTTGATAAATCGGTCGATGGCTTTGGCGAGATGTTCCGCTTAATCTCAAAAGACGATATCGGCATGTCGACCATCCAATCGCGCGCCTTTGCTGGTATGGCAAATGGCACGGGGATTTTTTGCCTGCCCGGTTCATCGGGAGCGTGCCGCACCGCTTGGGAAGGTATCTTACAAGAGCAGCTTGATAGCCGCACGCGTCCTTGTAATTTTGTGCCGCACTTTATGCGTACCAACCCAGGTCACGATTAATTCATGCATGCAGTTGCAGATGGCTTAGTCCAATCAGTCGAAGTGGATAAGTTCAAGCGCTTAGCAGGAATCGTTATTTTGGCAGGCGGCGCCTCCAAACGTATGGGGTCGCCAAAAGCTGAGCTTACCCTGCCAACAGGAGAACGTCTGCTTGATTATCACGTCAGGCAAGCAATTGAATTAAATGCCGCGATGATGAGCAATCTACCTATTATGATTGCCGATAATGGACGTGGTTTTAGTATTAATCCAAATTTGCTTAAACAATCACAATCGCCGATTTTTCATATTGCTGACTACTTATCTGCTAACGGTCTTTGTAGCAAAAAGCTATCTGACACAAAGCTATCTGGCCAAAGTCTTTCTAACAAAGATGACAACCCGTTTGAAACAGGCGGCGCGTTGGTAGCGATTGAAGCAGCACTGCAAGCATTGACGCCACAAGAAAACACTAATAATCTCACCAAAATAACAGATACTAAATCGTCTTGGCTGCTGGTTATTAGCTGCGATAGCTTAATCCCTATCACGGGTTTATGGCAAAAACTGCGGCCTTATATTACGCAAGACACAGATAAGTCAGTCATTTGCCTTACTGATGACAGTCATTTATACCCTTTGTTAGGTGTTTATCGTTTAAGTATTGAGACTGAGTTAAAGCATTATATCGACAATGGTCAGCGGCAGGTGATGAAATTTATTAAGCCAATTGTGCAACCGGTCCCTTTTGCCAAAGTATGGCAAGAGTTAACCAATTTTAATACACCTAAAGATTTTGCCCGTGCTTGTTTAGCTTTAAACAACTCATGAACTAAACGACTTAAAAAAACGTTTATTGAAAAGAGCCGACCGTTTAAGAGAAATTCGTTTTCTAAGAGAAATAAAGAATGAATAGTGACAATCCAAAAACCAACAATCAACCAAGCAATCAATCGGGCCTCTCGCATTTAGACAGCGACGGTGATATTACCATGGTCGATGTGAGTGACAAGACGCCCACTACCAGAGAAGCCCACGCGAGTGGACAAGTAATTTTTCCAGCGCCCATTTATGAGCAAATCAAAGCTGCTGATGGTATGACCAAAAAAGGCAGCATTACTCAAACTGCTCATATCGCTGGCATCATGGCGGCTAAACGCACCCATGACCTCATTCCGCTTTGCCACCCCTTGCCTTTAGATAAGATTGGTTTGAGCTTTGCATATGACGATGCGCACCAGAGCATTACCGTGACCGCTACCGTCAAAGTCACCCATAAAACTGGGGTAGAGATGGAAGCACTGACCGCGGTTAGCGTTGCCTGCTTGACCATTTATGATATGACCAAAGCCATCTCGCATGATATTGTGATTGACAATATTCATCTGATGAAGAAAACGGGCGGTAAATCCGACTATCAGCATGCGTAAAAGTGCTTTAAAAATCATAAACTTTTGAAAAACATACAGTTAAACAGTGAATAAGCAGTTTAAAAAATAAGGAAGATTGCCATGAGCACCTTAGTAAAAAGCAATACAGAGACAAATGCGACGATGGATATCAACGTTTTATACTTTGCCAGCTTAGCTGATGAAGCCAATTGTCATAAAGAAAAAGTTACGGTGCCACAGTCGACCTCATTAACTGAGCTATATGAGCAGCTGCGCCAAAAGCATCGCTTTAGTCGTCCGCAGTCAGAACTACGCGTGGCGGTAAATGACTATTTTGTGAAATGGACAGATGAGATTTATGACGGCGATAGTGTGGTGTTTATCACCCCAGTCGCTGGTGGTTAATTCAAATGGTTAGTTAAAAACCGTTTATTTATTTATCTACTTTTTATGAGGGGCGTTACTTTGCGTGCCGCTTAACAGCTAAACACCTTGTTAAACACTAGAGTGAACTCACTATAAAATAAACATAGTGCTACTGGTATAAATTTTCCGTAGCCTCTGTCTGCGTAGGCACAGCAAGCAA
>NZ_DHYG01000030.1:0-7733 GCF_002414005.1 Psychrobacter sp. UBA5136 | reverse complement strand
CTCTGTCTGCGTAGGCACAGCAAGCAAGCAAGGAAGATTTATATCAGTAGCACATTTTTGTACAGAATTTTTAAGATTAACTATAGGCAGAGAAATAAATGACAGACAACGTACATGGGCAATCGATGAGCATTAAACGTAGCATCGATGAGGCGTATCTCATCGCTGAACGTGATGGTTTTGCGCTTTTGGATACCGATATTGATGAAAGTCGCCTTAAAAAAACGCTCGATAATGACAGCTGCGGTGCCTTTGTCTGCTTTGAGGGGCGTGTTCGCAACCATAATAATGCCACGAGCGTTAACCGCCTAACCTATTATGGTTATGAAGATTTGGCCATCAATCAAGGCCGCGCCATCATCGAAGAAGCCAAAAAGCGCTTTGAGATTACCCATGCCATCGCCATTCATCGTATTGGCGCGTTAGAGATTGGCGATGTGGCGGTTTGGGTTGGCGTCGTTTCTGCCCATCGCTATCCTGCCTTTGATGCTTGCCGCTGGATATTAGATACCATTAAAGCCGACATTCCGGTGTGGAAACAAGAATACTACCAAGATGAATCCTCTAAATGGCTTAGCAATAATGGCTGAGTATTATTCATAAGTAATGGCAGAGCGAAGTATAATCATGCTTAAAATAATAATTCCATCGGCCTGCTTAGCATTATTGCTTACGGCTTGTAGCAAAGAGCAAGCCAATCAAACTGTTCAATCGGACGCCGATAACAGTGCTGAGCAGACCCAAATACTGCGTATCGCCGCCGCTGCCAACTTATCAGATGTCTTGCCTGCTATCATCGAAGGGTATAAAGTAGATGAAAATCTGCCTAATCAAAAAATCGAAGTTACCTTTGCTTCATCAGGCAAGCTATACTCTCAAATCACCTCGGGCGCACCTTATGACATTTTCTTGGCGGCCAACCAAGCGTTTCCCGCTAAATTGGTCGATGAGATGTTTAAAGGTGACAGCAGTCGGATGCCGTTTACCTATACTCAAGGTCAACTCTCCATTTATAGCGCGACCAAACCGGTTGATAGTTTGAATCAGACTACCTTGACTGAGTTACTGCAGAATGATGCCAAGACAAAAATCACTATTGCCAATCCTGAGCTCGCACCTTATGGCGAATCTGCCAAGGCTTATTTACAGTCACAAAATCTTTATGACTCTCTAACGGCACAAAAGCGCATCATTCAGGCAGAAAATATCGGTCAAGCTTTTCAGTATGCGCATACAGGCAATGTCGATTATGGCTTTGTCGCGCAGTCGCAAGTGACGGCGATTAAAGCCTCGCCTGAGCAGTTTTATACGTTGGCGCCAGAGTCTTATCCGCCTATTTTACAAGACGGCATGCTCATTAATGACACTGCTGCCGCGACAGATTTCTCAAATTATCTGCGCTCTCCTGCCGGACAAGCTTACTTTTCTAAAGCAGGATATTTAGCGGTTAAGTAGCTTATTTGTAGAAAGCTAGCGGTAGAATAAAGACGTTGGCAGGTTCAGTCTATATTTTAATACTTTTACTTGCCTACTTTGAATGCACATTTTTTTAAGCAAGCTGTATAATAATAACGTGGCATCATAAATCACGCCCTATAAGCGACGTAATGGATAAAAGGTAGATAGATAAACACGCTATGATGTCCCAGTTTCTTATTTCAGACATGCTGCTGCCGGTATGGGTCAGCATCAAGCTTGCCGGTATTACCACCCTTTGCTTATTATTGTTTGCAACGCCATTGGCCTATTGGCTCGCCAAACCTAGCCGCGGCAACATCGTTGGGCGTATAAAGATACTGCTCATGGGCATCATTGCGATGCCGCTTGTTTTGCCGCCTACGGTTATTGGTTTTTATTTATTATTACTGCTCAGTCCGAGCGCAGGTATTGGTAAATGGCTTAGCGAGCATAATGTCAGCCCTTTGGTTTTTACCTTTGAAGGACTGGTTATCGGCTCCATCATTTACTCCCTACCCTTCTATATTCAGCCCGTTTACGCGCAGTTTTTACGCATTCCCCAAAGCGTGATGGAAGTGGCGGGCTTATTAGAGCCCAGCCGTCTACGACGTTTTATGAGAGTTGCTCTGCCGCAAGCGCGCATTGGTATTATTTTAGGCAGTTTAATCAGCTTTGCTCATACCATTGGCGAGTTTGGTGTGGTGCTGATGATAGGCGGCAGTATTGCAGGTGAAACCAAGGTTGTCTCTATTGCGATATATGAGCAAGTAGAGGCACTAAATTATGAAGCGGCGCACATGATGTCAGGGATTCTTATCATTATGGGCGTTATTATGGTGGCGCTGATTGCTAGCGTCAGTCGGCTTAATCAGCGCCCATAAGTATTTGTTCAATAGCGAATCAACTTTTTAATTTAACAACTCAAACTTTTAAATTACTACTTTTTTTCGCCAAATCCAACTCGTTGGCATAAGCAAACAAAGCCGGCGCACCGCCCGTATGCCAAAATAACACACTATCGGATTTCTTAATTTTTCCCGTGCGAATCATATCGATGAGCCCGCCCATCGCGCGACCGGTATAAACAGGGTCAACCAAGATTCCTTCCGTTTGCGCCGTCATGGCAATGGCTTCATTTTCTAATGCACCCACTACGCCATAGCCTGCACCAACATAATCGGAGTTTAGGATTAAATCTGACGCGGTAAATTCATAATCTGCACCGATGAGTTTTGCCGTGCTATTAGCAAGCGCCAACGTATATTGATCAAAAGAGACTTTATCCGTCTCGCCTTTATCGATATTGATACCTACTATCTGATAAGGTGAATTAAAGATTTTGTTGCCAAGCATCAAGCCTGCCTGTGTGCCGCCAGAGCTCGACGCAAACACGATATGAGTCAAGGATATATCCATGCTTTGACGCTGCGTCTCTAGCTCTTTAAACGCCTCTACAAAGGCTAATGCTCTGCGCTCGCTTGAACCTCCGTACGGCACCACATGAACCTTTTTACCTTGGCTGGTTAATTGCTCGACGATGCTAGGAATGTCTTCGCCTTTGCGATGATTGCCTGCCCAGTGAATATGGCAACCAAACAGCTTATCTAGCAATAGATTGCCATTTGTCTGTTCAGGCTCTTCGCCACCTAACACTAAATGACACTCTAACCCTAAGCTCGCCGCCGCCGCTGCCGTCTGACGGCAATGGTTTGACTGTATGGCACCGGCAGTGATAATCGTATCAGCGCCTTTAGCGAGCGCGTCACCAAGGATAAATTCAAGCTTACGAGTTTTATTGCCACCCAATGCCAGCCCCGTATTGTCATCTCTTTTCATATAGATGTTAGGGCCGCCAAGTGCCTCACTTAATCTTGCCAGCTCAACCAGCGGGGTTGGAAAAAAGCCTAACGACTCTCTAGGTATGCGGTTATAGTCCATGTTGTATTTTATTCCTATTATGAATAGTTATCTAAAATTTGCCTGTTAACACAGCATACAATAGAAATTTAGGCGGCGCTGCTGCTATTTAAAATGAGCAGACACAAAAAAAACCTCAAACAATCTAATGTTTGAGGCGAAACTTGCTTAAACTCGAGAGTTTAAATTCGTTTTAAATATGGCGCAGCGGACGGGACTCGAACCCGCGACCCCCGGCGTGACAGGCTAGAACCACCATATTTCATTGATGTATATTAAAGTCTTTTAACCTACAAAACCTCATATATAAAGGGCTACAGAATAATATTTCAAATGACGTTTAGCGTAATTTAAAGTTATTTATCAAGTCAGATACACCATTTTTGGTCACTGATATAGTATAAAAATTATACTTTATAATTAAAAAATAGGTATATATTTTATACTTTTTTTCAGATCGGTATTACTAAAAGCGCCTCAATATACATCCTTACTCCTCCAAAAATCGTATCACACTGTTTCATTGTTAGCGAATGGCGACCGATCGCTAAGCTAGACGTGGTTTGATTTACTGTTAAGCTGCATGATCAAAACCTCTCAAGTTTAACTGGACGGGATTGACGGCAGTGGTCAGTACGGCGGCAGCCATAGAATACGATGGCCGTGCCTGTTCAGTAGTTTTTGAATACGTTTGTTTTTATGAAACCGAGCATTATCCATCACAATTACGCATTTAGTCTTGAGACTTGGAATTAGTGTGTATTTGCACCAGTCGTAGAATATGGTGCTGTTAATATTCTGCTCGAAGTAATCTATGGCAAACAGCATCTTTTCATACAGAGCACCGATAACATTCGTACGCTTTTTTGCTTGCCAATTGTAGCTATCGATACAAGGTTTACCAATCGGTGCATAGCCATGAGAGCGGATGGTCTCGTGCTCAAAGCCGCTTTCATCCATATAGACAATGGGATAGCCTTGCTGTGTAAAGCGATCAAGCCTACTTTGGAATATCGCTCTTTTTATCGGACACGCTTTTGGATGTTCTAAGGTCTTTTTTTTGACTGATACCAAGACGCTTTAAGGCCGACTCAATACCTGACTTACTGCAACCTAAACGCCGTGCTCGCTCATACATATAATCGTCTGGATGCTGCTCAACATCTTTCAATAAGGCTTCATTCGATATTTTAGTCGGTGCTTTATTTCTGGTAGTTTTAGGAACCAAGCTCTGCTGCCAGCTGTGAATCGAGCTTGTGCTAAGCTGATAAAAAATAGCTGCTTCTCTAATGGTCATGCCGTCTTTAATGCTACGCAGTACTTGCTTGCGAAAGTCGATTGAATAGGTCATCGTTTATTTCATTAAATGAATGAGTTATAAATATTGTATCGGTTTTATTTAATATTTACTATATTTTGTCAGAATATCTATCTTTGAGAATACTTTTTGCAATGTTCCTTTGGGTACTTTGGCATTTATCAATATTTTTAGACCATGTAGGGTCTATTTGACTACAATTCCAGTCTCCCAGTTTACATGGAAAACATCCTGATAATATTAAACAAAACATCACTGTAGAGCTGATTTTAATAAGGCTTTTCATTATATTTGAACTCCTTGTTAGCGTCTGTTGGTTTGGTTAAAACAGGCGCCGATAAATTTTTCTCATTTGGCACACCCCATATTTTGATATACTCTCTATAGCTATCTGTTTCAACTCTCTGTTTTTCAGTAACAACTCTATTATTGGTATTAATATATTGTCCTTGATTATTCATAAGGTATCGCTCAGGTATCTCTGCATAGTAACTACTGTGCGAATAACATGCCCAACACTCGCCGCCTGTCGCAGGATTGCCGCCTAAGATGATAGGAGGACGACCGACAAAGTCCGCTTTATGTACCGCAGAATAAGCGCCACTTTGATAAACAACTTCATTACCGTCTTTGTCTATACCCACATAAGTATATCCATTTTCGGCAAGCTGATCAGCGTAGTCCTGTACGTTAGTAGCGGTACCGTAAAAGCGTGACTGGCGAATGGGAACTTGTGTAACACCTTGATTGTTATTTAAGTCTTTTAACGCGACGCTACCTGTCAAGCCGCCTCGACTATGGTTACTGGTGTCAATCTGTAAGCCTTTGTCCATAGCATCAAGGTAGATATCTTGATTGAGCTTTTCTGAATTGGTTAAGGGTAGTTTGCCACCTAAAGTATCATTGAACTTGTCATATCCAGCATACATTAACTCTGAGGTTAATGAGGATAGTATCCACCAGCCATCATATCTGCCTGTTGGCTGATTCATGACAACTAGAGCACCTACTTTATTGGTGTCAGTGGTGTTCTGTTTGGCGGCATTGGCTAGTGAGGCTTCTTTATCGTTGAAGATACCGGGGTTTGATACGGTTAGGGTATTGTTAGCTTTGTTTATAAGCGCAAACTCTTCTGCCGTCAGATCATCTAATGACCAAATCTGCCGACTCTCACACTGACCTCCCGTGGAAGCATTACAAGTCTGATACCACATCTCTTTAGGAGCGGTAGCTGACATTTTTGCTCTATCTGCTTGCGTTGTAGCGAACATACCTGTAAACAGACCCGTGTCGCCAAGACCCCACAGAGCACCCAGTCCTGCATCAATCCAGCGAACTTTTTCATTTAGGTTTGCGGCTTCTGATTCTAAACGCAGGGATTCGTTGGTATCTCTGCCATTGTTTCCTCTTCTGATATCAGTAGCTTGCTCTCGTTTTTTGGCGACATCTGCGTACAATTCTTTTTTTAGCTCTTTACGACTATTATCAAGAGCTTGGGTGATTTCAACCTGCGCCCCTAGCTCCTCATTGACTCGTGTTGCATCAAATTCATTGTCAAGCTTACCACCAAGGGCTTCACGGTTCTCAGTAGTAAGCATGCCTTGTGGATCATTGTAGCCACTCACGCCACCTTTGGTGATACTACTATCGCTGTCGCTATCGGTGCCATAACCTAGACTATTCATGTTGGCTTGCGGTTTGCCCGTCGTGTTACCTAGATTGAGACCAACTGAGAGGGCATCGCCTTTATAGCGGCTGGTGTTGATATCTGTTGAGGTCATGCCTTGGTTAAAAATAATATTGCTTTTACCACGAGCTTGGGCGTCTTTTGAGGTAGTAAACACCGCCCCTGTAAACGTGCCTTTACCATGGACGGTAAGATCCGCCTCATTGGCGAAGAGTCCGGTTTGTTGGTAAGTGCCGCCTGCATTGATAATAACGTTGCCGTCGATTGCGCTGATATTGCTGGCCGTGTGGGTCAGTGCAGTTTAATAAATAACAAAAGCAAGAACATAAAAAAGCATGACCTAGAGATGCGAGTATTTTAAGAGGGGCGAAAAATGCGAGGCATGGGCTATTTATTTTTAAGGATTAGATTCGCGCCTCGTCCCTCGGCAAGAACGGATACAACTTGATATTTGAATGAAACGATAAAATATTTAATTTAAAAATATTCTGGGTGTCGCTAGCTTCGCCCAGCCTACGCACTGATCAAGTTCAGCTTTGGCGCGACTGGCGTCTTGGGCTTGGGTGGAGGCGCGAAGGTAGGCTCGGATAAACATGATTGTTCTCAGACTGAACCGCCCCAGGATTGTCGGAGACTCAACATTCTGAGAGAATACGACAATGAAAAGACAAGCCTACACTCCTGAGATTAAAGAACGCGCCGTTCGCATGCTTATTGAAGCGTCGGGCGATTACCCCTCCACCTGGTCAGCTATTCAAGCCATTGCACCTAAGATTGGCTGCACGCCTGAAACCCTGCGGTCATGGCATAAAAAGCACATAGATCAAACCATTCCTGCCTCAGTGCAAGCCCAAAGCCAAGAGCAACGTATTAAAGAGCTTGAACGCGAGAATAAAGAGCTCAAGCAAGCCAATGAGATTATACGTAAGGCAGCCGCTTTTTTCGCCCAGGCGGAGACGGGTCGTCCACCCAGATAATGGTTCAGTTTATTGATGACTATAGAGGTAGTTATGGGGTCGAGCTGATTTGTAGAGTACTACCGATTGCCCCATCAACCTATTACCGTGCTAAAGACTTAAGCGACAACCCACAGAAGCGCTCACTACGCAGTCAACATGACGACTATTTTGGCAGGACAGTAAATGTCGTTATGGTGTGCGCAAAGTCTGGCAGCAGATGAAAGCTGACGGGTTAAAGGTTGCTCGGTGTACCGTAGAGCGTTTAATGAAGCAGCATGGCCTACAAGGGGTTTGGCGCGGTAAGGGTAAGATGACCACCAACAGCCGTGACGATCAAAAGCGCGCTGATGACTTGGTCAATCGTAACTTTAGCGCCCATCGTCCTAATCAGCTG
>NZ_DHYG01000014.1 GCF_002414005.1 Psychrobacter sp. UBA5136 | reverse complement strand
CAGGCTCAACAACAGGCTCAGAGCTAAGACTAATATTACTATCTTCTATTAAACTTAACGCTTCATCATGGTTATGACTATGGTTATGGCTATGGCTGCCATATTGACCAAGTTCAGCATTGTCGTAAACTGCGCCATGTGGCTCTGCTACTGGCAAAGGCTCTACAGTTGACAATGATGAGGAATGCTCAACAGTGTTCGATGGCGCTGTATGCGATTCAGTTGTATTAGTTGTAGAAGTATTTTTTTCGATTAAAGGTGTAGTGCTAGATGGTGCAGTGCTATCCGGTAGGTTTACCAAAACCTCATCGACGGGCAAAGGACGAAACGCCAATAAACGTAAGATACACATCTCTAACGCCTGCATCGGTGTACTGGCAAGTTTCACGCCTTCACGCGCTTGTACCACGATTTCATAATACAGCTGTAAAACGTCAGGGCTCATATGCTGGGCAAGCTGATGAATTTGTTGCGCTTGCGCTTCATTTACGTTAAGAGCCACTTCAGGCAAAAGCTGCGTCAACGCCAATTGATGTAACAGCTCAGCCAAACCATCAAACATACTGGTTGCATCGACCATCTGCGCGCGCATCTTCTCGATATGAGCAGCAACCGCAGATTTATCATGATTATAGATGTCTGTGATTAAACGCACCAAATCAGCAGCGTCAATCAAGCCGAGCATGGCATTAACCGTCACATCATCTAATGCGCCTTGCCCAAAAGCAATCGCTTGGTCAGTCAACGATAATGCATCACGTACCGAGCCTTTGGCAGCACTAGCCAATTGCCAAAGCGCAGGCTGGGTATAATCCACCTGCTCTTGGGTTAAGATATTGGCTAGGTGTTCACTGAGCAAGCTTTGTGATAAAGGCCGCAGCACAAACTGCAAACAGCGCGAGATAATCGTGATGGGCAGTTTTTGTGGATCGGTGGTGGCGAGTAAAAACTTTACATGCTCAGGTGGCTCTTCCAAGGTCTTGAGCAGCGCGTTGAAGCTGTGCGTCGACAGCATATGCACTTCATCAATCAAATAAACCTTGTAGCGACCTTGGCTTGGCGCATACGGCACATTATCAAGCAGCTCGCGGGTGTCTTCAACTTTGGTGCGCGAGGCGGCATCAATCTCGATTAAATCAATAAAACGTCCTTGATCAATCGCCACGCAATTATCACAGACGCCACATGGAGTACTGGTAATACCCGTCTCGCAGTTTAAACATTTAGACAAAATACGGGCGATGGTCGTTTTACCAACGCCGCGTGTACCCGTAAATAAATAAGCATGATGCAGGCGATTATAGTCAATCGCGTTAATCAGTGCTTGAGAGACGTGCGATTGCCCAATCAACTCGTGAAAGTTTTTTGGACGGTATTTGCGCGCTAAAACTTGATATTGCTGCGTCATAATGAATGCCAACGTGAGTAATAATGTAAATAAAGCTTCAAATCAGCGATTTATTTTAAATATAGGTATCGAAACATGTCTCTTAAAATCAAGTAACGAAATCAGGTTATGACTGCGCTCGCAGCTCAGCCAGTTGTTCGTACAAACGCTGGGTATGTATGTCGATAAGCGAGCCGTGCTGATGGAACGCATCGAGATGCACCTCGGTATTCACGCTGTCTTCACAAGGTCTGACGTCAACGCCAATCAAAAACAAATCTTGCATAACAGGCTGCTGCATTTGCGCATTAAGCTCAAATAACAAATCTTGGTGGCCCGCACGAACCTTGTCGGCACTTAACGAGCTGTTGTCATCTTGCGCATAAAACACCAGCAGGTAATGACGCCCAAAGACATTATAAGAGTGTTCATGGCGCACGTAACCACTCCAGCGTGATTCCTGATCGATGGTTCTGTGCGCCAATATTTTTTCTACCAAACACGCATAGGTGTACATGGACTCATCGACCAAAATATCAACCTGCGCTTTTGGTATTGGCGTACCCACGTCATAATACTCTTTAACCAAACTGTTAAAAAGCTTGTACCACATTCGAGTATTTTTTTGAATTTCTGCCATTAGTGCTTTGGCAAACTCAGTTTGCTCAGGCTCTGCCGCTTTGAGCAATCGTGGTTCAATCTCGGCGATTAAGTCATGGCTCACCATTTGTTCTTGAACTTCTATCGCCCTTCGATGAAAATCTGGCGACTCTAAAAACTGCGCAAGCAAGGTTGACTCGTCCTGAAATGCTTCAAACCCAGTAAGCTTACTGCGATGAAAGTCTAAAAATGCCGTCAAATCACTGGGCGTCACCAATTGCTTAAGTATCTCAGTGAAGTTCTGATAGCTAAAGACTTGTAGCACACTTTCTTCATCGTCCAAATCAAGCACGCAGTCTTCTGCAAAAAACTGACTGCCATATTCATAGCCAATCGCATAAGACGGCATCTCTATTGGCGTATTTTGATAGACGTTTTGAGAGTTGCTTCGATAGCTGTTTTGATAGGTATTTTGATAGCTGTTTTGATAAACGGTTTGCGCGCTGTCTTTTTTAGCAACGTCATGATGCTGCACTGATAGCGACGTTAAGCCAATAAAATAAATCGCTTTATGCCCTGTTTTGTCAGATATCACTGTCTTGTCAGATATCGACTCATTTCTATAGGTAAGCGCCTGATCATTTTTAAGATACAGCTGAGCGTGTTGCTTGATGAGCTGATTGACAACCTCTTTTCTCCACGTGCGCACTTGAGTACTATTAATATCCTGCTGATCAGCCTGCATCGTGACATCATTGACGATAAGGTAAACCACGGCATTAGAAAACTCAAAAACAAAATCATAACCCTGAAGATACTCAGGGTTAGTGATATTGTCTGCGGCTAAATCATACAGAGATAAAAAATTTTGCTGAATCATTTGCTGCCAAATCGACGCTGGAACTTGCTGAGTGTTCATAATATCCCTATACATAAGGCCTCATAAAGAACTTGAGACCTTTTCCTTAAAAGTAGAAAAAGCCTTCTTATGTTCAGTTTAGCCCCAGCGCAGATTTATGGCAAGGAAAGCCGCTTAGCTTTCAAACTTGCGGCGCATATGCGGGAATAAAATCACATCGCGAATACTGGCCGAGTCAGTAAATAGCATCACCAAGCGATCGATACCAATACCCTCGCCTGCTGTTGGCGGCAGCCCATAAGACAAGGCTTCGATATATTCTTCATCGAAATGCATGGCTTCATCATCGCCCGCATCTTTTTCAGCGACTTGATCATGGAAGCGCTGCGCCTGATCGGCAGGGTCGTTCAGCTCGCTAAAACCATTGGCCAGTTCACGACCACCGATAAATAGCTCAAAGCGATCGGTAATCTCAGGATTTTCATCGTTGCGGCGCGCAAGTGGCGACGTTTCAGCTGGGTATTCAGTGATAAAAGTTGGCTGGCGCAATTGATGCTCAGCGGTTTCTTCAAAGATAATCGTCTGCAATTTACCCACACCAAAGCCGTCTTTGACTTGCTGTTTTAGCGTCGTGGAAGCGTAATCTGCCAGATAATCACGGTCGTTGATACGCGATATATCGAAGTTTTCGGCATATTTAGCAATGGCATCAGACATCGACAGACGTGTAAACGGCGCTTTTAGGCTAATTGCTTCACCTTGATAAGTCAGCTCGGTCGTGCCCAAGATATCAATCGCCAGCTCGTTAAACAAACGCTCAGTCAGATCCATCAAGTCATGATAATCCGCATACGCTTGATAAAACTCAATCATGGTAAATTCAGGATTGTGACGGGTTGATACGCCTTCATTACGAAAGCTGCGGTTAATCTCAAACACTTTTTCAAAGCCACCAACCACTAGGCGTTTTAGATAAAGCTCAGGGGCGATACGCAAATATAACGGCATATCTAAAGCGTTATGGTGGGTCACAAACGGACGGGCAACCGCGCCACCTGGAATCGGATGCATCATCGGCGTTTCAACTTCCATAAAACGCTCATTTAACATAAACTTGCGAACACCGCTGATAATCTGACTGCGTATCACAAAGGTATCGCGCGTTGTCTCATTGGTCATCAAATCAAGATGGCGATTGCGATAGCGCGCTTCGACATCGGCCAAGCCATGGAATTTATTTGGCATCGGACGCAGCGCTTTAGTCAATAAAGTAAGCGCTTCGATATGAACATATAAGTCGCCTTTTCCAGAACGACCGATATAGCCCGATACGCCAACGATATCACCCAAATCTAATGATTTAATCAGCGCTAGTGTTTCAGGGTCTAGCTGTTTGCGCGCCACATATAGCTGAATACGGCCGGTCATATCTTGAATGACAATGAACGCGCCGCGGTTTAACATCACGCGGCCAGCGACGTTGACCTGAGTTTTTTCACCGTTGGCAATTTTATCTTCGATTTCTTGCTTTGAGATACCATCAAAAGCGGTTTGTAAATCCTGAGCGTAATCCGTGCGCTTAAAGGTATTCGGATAAGGCTGCTTACCTGATGCCTTGATATCATCCAGCTTAGTTTGCAGTTGAGCGATCAGCTCGTTAGCGTCTTCTGGGGCTTGCTCTTGATTCGGATTTTGATTGTTGTGCTTTGACATAATACTCTCAAAATTATTAGATAATTAAAGGAATAAACGAAGTAAAATTAAAATAAAATGTTCAAATATAACTGATTTTTATATTAAAAATAGCAAAATCGTTCTGATTTTTGACTTGCATCTGAGCGCACTTAGCCATCTCGTGCTTTTAATCAGCGCCGCCAATACTGGCCATCAAGTCTGCTTGGTGCTCGCGCAGCAGCGCATCAAGGATTTCATCCAAGTCGCCTTCCATAATCGAATCAAGCTTATATAACGTCAGATTGATTCGATGGTCAGTCATACGCCCTTGCGGGAAGTTATAGGTACGAATACGCTCTGAGCGATCGCCACTACCAACCAAGTCGCGACGTATGGAATCGGCCACATCGACCTGCGCTTGTACTTTTGCTTGCTGAATTTTAGATACCAGCATTTTCATCGCATGCGCGCGGTTTTTATGCTGACTGCGTTCTTGCTGACACTCTACCACGGTACCCGTTGGAATGTGGGTCAAACGTACCGCAGAGTCGGTGGTGTTAACGTGCTGACCACCCGCGCCGCTTGAGCGAAAGGTATCCATCTTAATGTCGGCAGGATTGATATCAACGGTGTCATCAATCTCAACTTCTGGCATGACGGCAACGGTACAAGCTGAGGTATGCACGCGGCCTTGGCTTTCGGTTTCAGGCACACGCTGGACGCGGTGAGCGCCCGACTCAAACTTTAAACGGCCGTAAACGCTATTGCCAGACACACGGGTAATGATTTCTTTATAGCCGCCATGCTCGCCCTCATTGGCTGATAAAACCTCTACCGTCCAGCCTTGGTTTTGCGCATACTTTTGGTACATTCGGAACAAATCACCCGAGAAAATCGCCGCTTCGTCACCGCCCGTGCCCGCTCGAATCTCCAAAAACGCTGGCACTTTATCATTGGGGTCTTTTGGCAGCATCATGACGTTAAGCGCCTCTTCCATCTCAGCGATGGTCTGACGCGCGCTGTCAATTTCGTCCTGCATCATCTCTCCCATTTCAGGATCTGATGATTCCGCGAGCATTGCCTCTGCGTCCGCTTGATCCGTCTCTGCCCGCACATAGTTTTGCCATAACGTCG
This sequence comes from Psychrobacter sp. UBA5136, assembly GCF_002414005.1. Taxonomy (GTDB): domain Bacteria; phylum Pseudomonadota; class Gammaproteobacteria; order Pseudomonadales; family Moraxellaceae; genus Psychrobacter. Next base: position 3,976 of record NZ_DHYG01000014.1, on the reverse strand, counting down.
TGATATCCATCAAGTCACTATGCTCAACGGATAATTCACGGAATTTATTATTATCGCTGATGACACTTGGGTCTGATAATAAGGCGGTGACCTCTTCATAGCGGTCTACCATCTGGTCTAAACGCAGGCGTAAGGATTCTTTCATAAAAGGACTTTTTTAAAATGAGGAAAATAAGAGAGTGATTATAGCAAATTTTTGCGCTTAATTTAAAACCTCTCAGCAATCTTGCCATTATATTCGCAAACGGCTCGCTTTATCCCTAATTGTACTCAAATATGTCCTTCCAATTTTCCCTGTCATACAGATAGAAGAGAAAACGCACATAAAAAAATAGCTAAGAACCCTCTTAGCTATTTTTGTGGTTATAACAGAGCTTTAATTAATTCTTAAACCTTACGAACCAGTACCGAACCAATCGAGTAACCGGCACCAAACGAGCAAATAACGCCCAAATCACCAGATTTTAGCGCGTCTTTGTAACGGTGGAAGACAATCATCGGGCTGGCTGAGCTGGTATTGGCGAACTCGTCAATGACACTTGGGACAATGGCTTTATCCGCGTCTTTACCGATGACCGTACGCAAGATTAAGTCGAGCATATTGGCGTTGGCTTGATGTAGCCACATCATTTTAACATCACTGGCTTGCAAGTTATTTTCATGCAAATGCTCAGTGATAATTTCCGAAACCTTGGGGCAAACTTCGCGGAACACTTTACGGCCATTTTGTAAAAACAGCTTATCAGTCACGGGGCCTTTGAGGTCTGGGTACATTTCTGTCTGCGCCGCCAAAAACTCAGAGCGATCCATAAAACCGTATTCGTTTTTGATATTGGTCGAAAACTGGGTAAAGAGTTTAGAGTCAAGTATCTCATAACCTTTTGGCGTCTCTAACTCTTCGACGATAGTAGCGGTTGCGACGTCACCAAAGATAAAGTGGCTGTCGCGGTTGCGCCAGTTTAGATGCGCTGAGGTGATCTCAACGTTGACCACAGCGACGCGCTTAGCAAGGCCTGAAACGATTGAGCCGTGTGCTTGCGATAGACCAAAAGTCGCGGCACTACAAGCAACGTTCATATCATAGGCAAAGCCGCCAACCATACCAATCTCATTTTGAATCTCGATAGAGACTGCTGGATAAGTACGCTGAAAATTTGAGCAAGCCAGAATAATACCGTCCAAATCATTGGCTTCTAACCCTGCATCGGCCAAGGCGTCTTTTAGGGCAGCAGCGCCCATTTCTGCCATGATAGACAGCTCTTCGCCCAGTTTGCGGTAAGGAATGACGGGCGCCATGATTTCAGGGTCTAAAATCCCGTCTTTTTCCATCACATAGCGTGATTTGATACCCGAGACTTTCTCGATAAAAGCCGCTGACGAAGGCTCCAGTGCTGTAACTGTACCGGCGGCAATCTCATCGGCATGCTCGGTATTATAATTATCAACATACTGGTTAAATGACTCTACTAACTCTTCATTACTAATGCTATAAGGGGGGATATACAGGCCGGTGCCCGTGATACAAGTCGTCATGATGTGCTTCCTTGTCTACTACGATGGTGCTTGCAATAAGCATAAAAGTGGAGAAAAACAACAGTCGTCTAATTTTCGGTGAATAACTGTAAACTTAAAATAAGTGCCTTTATTATGCCTGAATAATATTATTTTTCTAATACTTTGTTACAAATAAACGGCTTCTTGACGAGAATAAGTAAAGATTGGCTTTATTTCTCGACAGCTGCGCTATAATCGCCATAAATTATCGTTGTTTAATCAGGCCATTTTATCCAATACTGCTGCATTTAATTGCCATGGACTTGTTAAAATTTTATAAACTCGACCGATATTATCTACCTTTTATTTTCACCTTTTGATTTTGGAATAGTAATGGCGGAACTCTTAAACTGGTTATTTGGGCAATATGCCGACTATCCAACCCTCTTTATTGCTTTAGAGCTGATTGCGGTTATATTTGGGGTCAGCAGTGTTTTACTTGCCAGCAAAACCAACATTTTGGTTTTTCCCATTGGATTGGTCAGCACCGCCATTTTTGTTTATCTGCTGTGGAAGTGGCAACTGTTTGGCGATATGTTTATCAACGCCTATTACAGTATCATGAGTATTTATGGTTGGATAAACTGGACGCAAAATAAGCACAATACAGCAATCAAAAAGCATCAAGATCATATAAATCCAACCAGCCAGCAGCAAGATGAGCGCGTGCAAAACATGGACGCCCAATCGGCTATCGAAGTTGAGCATTTAAGCAAAAAAGACGTGCCCATACTAAGCGCGCTCGCGGCAGCTACCGTCGCTTTTGTTGCTTTGGTCTATTATTTTAGGCCCGTCATCAATAATCACTTTAGCTTTGATGGCGCGGTATTAGGTTTGCATTTATTTACTTGGGTCGATTACACCGACATGCTGACCACCGCGCTGTTCTTAATGGCGATGTGGCTGATGGCGCGGCGTAAAATTGAACATTGGCTGCTTTGGATTATCGCCGATGCGATTTCCGTTCCGCTGTATTTTTATAAAGGGTTAACCTTTACCGCGCTACAATATGTAGTGTTCACTCTCATCGCAATTTGGGCATATTATGAATGGCAACGACGCTACCGCATACAATCTCACGCAGCATACGCCTAAAACCGTTATTAATGTCGCGATATTGGGAGCAGAAAGCACTGGTAAAACTACTTTATGCCGCGATTTGGCGGCGCACTTTGGCTGTCCGTGGGTGCCAGAGTATATGCGCACTTATCTGCAAGCAAAGTGGGATAGTAAGCAGCTGACCTGTACGTGGGATGACTTACTGCCTATCGCGCAAGGTCAAATTGAGTTAGAAAACAAACTGGCTAAGCAAGCCGCGCAACTGCCCGATGGCAGTCGTTATTTATTTTGTGACACCAGTTTATTTGAGCTCATGGTGTACTCCAACTGGTACTATGGCGATTGCCCTGAGTCGCTTACCCAAGCTGCGTTGGCGCACCATTATGATGTAATACTCTTGACCGAAGTGGATATCCCGTGGGTCGCCGATGATTTGCGCGATAGCCCCCATGGGCGCGAAGACATCAGCGCTTATTTTGCCAGCCAATTAACCCATCATCATAAAGCCTTTCGACGAATTGGTGGCGATAGAGATGAGCGCGTTCAGCAGGTGGCTAAATGGCTTGAGCAGTTCAAAAAATAAAACCCTATATTAAAATTCATTTACATCAATTATCGTAATGCTTGCTTATCAATACTTATCTGACAATCTTACTGTTTAAGGCTTTTGCCCAGTTTCGGTAGTCATCCTCGCAGCGCGGGCATACTTGGTCGGGATTTGAGATAACATCCACATAGCCACAATACATACAAGCGTAATATTTATCTGCTTCTATCTGGGTAACCGCCTGATATTGCTTAGGAAAAAGTGGCAAGCCATAGCTGACTTCATCAGATGGATACAACAACAGGCTAAATTTACCATCTGTCTCGAGTAAACCTGTCCGCACTTGTCCCAAATGCTCAACCCCTTGCTGGCGCATTTCGGCAAAAAACTCATCGTGTGACATCTTGCCTTGTTTAATTTTATTGCAGACCAGCATCCCATCTTCGACGATGTATAAAGACCGCCCTTCTAACAATTCTTCAAAAGGCTGATATTGCATCATGCCCCATGTGCAAAGCCGATAAAGAAAAATCACCGTACTCATAATCAATACCGCTTGCACAAGGGGCAAATCCTCGGTGAACATCGGGTCACCTGCGATAGAGCCCAATGATAAAATAATCGTCAGCTCAAAGATGGAGAGCTGCCGTACGCCGCGCTTACCGGTAAAGCGTAAAGAGGTAATAATAAGTATAAACATCACAGTGACACGTAGCAGTATTTCAGCAGCAAATGCCCAACTGGTGTCATAAATAAAAATACTCGCCCAATCCATATTTTTTCCTTGTTATTATTTTTGGTGGTGTTCTAAAAAGT
>NZ_DHYG01000025.1 GCF_002414005.1 Psychrobacter sp. UBA5136 | reverse complement strand
TATTACTTTTCACTCACTATAATAAGGAAATACTCACAAACAAAAAGAAGCCAGCAAATAAGCTGGCTCCTTTTATTTATGGCGTTCAGTTTATAGCAGTAAGCTATATTAGAACTGTTTTACAAAGGCAACGCCATATACCCAAGGGCTGATATCTACTTCACCAAGTTCATACTTAGTTCCGTCAATATTTAAGCTCGCATCGGTTTTGATGTCCATATAACGCGCATCGATACGCAATGACTCAGTTGGGGCAAATGGGATATCTAGACCGATATGACCTGCAACACCAACGCTATCATCAAGATCTAGGTCCGCGCCGTTAGAAATTTTTTCTTTAAAGAAAGTCGTGTAGTTCACACCAACACCAACGAATGGCTTCACATTCATAGGTAGGTTATAGCCATCGAAGTGGTATTGTAGTGAAAGAGTAGGTGGTAAATGCTGAGTTTTGCCTGTAAGCAATTCGTTACCAGTAGCATCATTTAGAGTGAAATCATGATGAAATGGAATAGCAGCTAATAGCTCCACACCAACGTTATCAGCGATAAAGTACTCGCCACTGATGGTTGGGCGCACATCGCCATCAACATCGACATTCGCAACTAAACTAAGATCAGTGTTTGCTAGAGTACCGTTATCACTTTTGGGGTCAACATAATGGGCGCCAGCAGCGATAGACCAAGTACCCGCAGGTACGGCGAAAGCAGTGGTCATAGTAAGGGCAGTTGCAGCAGCTAAAACTAGGGATTGTAGTTTCATCGTTAATTTCCTCAACATAATAGATAATTATTGGTCAGTTTCTAATGAGGGATGGCATCAGTGACCGTTACATAATGTAAGAGTTAGGGATTAACTCGTAACATTATCTCTCTATTATAATACAAAAACCTTGCTAGAAGTAAGGTTTTGCATAGGAAGTTGTCATAATTGAGCGTTATGTTGCAGTTATAGTGAGTTTAAATAGCTAGTTTAATAGGTTAAATTAGGCTGTATTTTTAAATTGCTTCGCTATGCTAAATTTACATTTTCCGCTATTATTTATTAAAGGAATGGAACTAATAAAAGGATTGATTATCTATTATGCTCGGCTATTGTAGTAACTCCCCCCTTCGCTGTGAAAACGCCCGTTCAATAAAACTGTTAAACCAAATGGACGACTGTTGTCCCAAATGTGGCTTGTTTTTATTACCTGCGCAAAACTTAGGCAGTCAGTTACGAGCCAGTGAGCGATTTCTACGTTTGGTGTTTTTTGTCACTGCGATGATATTGCTCGCAGCAACCTACATTTATTATATAAATTTTGTATAATCATAACGTCTGAAGAAAAATTGGCATACCTTGTTTAAAACAGCTCATCAGTAAATCTGCAAGCGCAACCACCTTTTTATTGATGTCTCCTGCCTGAATTTTATTGCTATAGAACCGGTGTTACACCGCATAGGGACGGCATGCTATTTCAATCTATACGGCGCTTGCGTCTTTTTGTTTATAATATTCTGCAAAACGATGAGCACGACACGCTCTTTAGTCGTTATGTTGACTACTTTCTCATCTTTTTGATCATGGCAAACGTCACGGCGGTCATCGCTGAGTCGGTTGACAATTGGTATTATCCGTATCAAGCCTATTTTACGTGGTTTGAAAACTTCTCTATTGTGGTATTTTCTATCGAGTATTTGCTGAGGTTATGGAGCGTCGCTGAAGCTAAGCCCGACAATACCACGTGGCGTCAGCGCTGGGAATGGCTAAAAAGTCCATCGGCATTGATTGATATCATCGCGATTGCACCGGCGTTTTTAAATTTCTTTGTCAGTATCGATTTGCGTTTCTTACGTATTTTGCGTTTGTTTCGCATTCTTAAGCTCACCCGTTATTTCGCTTCCTTACGTATTTTATTGGTGGTTATTAGTAAGGAGAAAGGCTCATTCCAAGCGGTCATTTTTATCTTAATTATTATGATTGTGACTGCATCAAGCGGTATTTATCTGGTAGAAAATCACGCACAGCCCGAGGAGTTTGAATCGATACCCAAGGCCATGTGGTGGGCCGTGGTCACCCTGACGACGGTCGGCTACGGCGATGTCACGCCTGTTACCAATGCGGGCAGGATTTTGGGCGCGATTATTACGATATTGGGTGTCGGTCTTGCGGCATTGCCCGCTGGTATTTTGGCGACAGGTTTGGCCAATGAGCTGAGCCAGCGCCGCGAAGAGCTTGAACAAGATTTTCGCGAGCAACTGGTCGATAGTGATTTTGATTTGGTGCAAAATCAGATGATGATTGAAAAAATCCGCCGCGAGCTTGGATTGGATAAGGAGCAAGCACAAGAGATTGTGCTGCAAGTGCTGCGCGAAAAAGAGCTTGAGCGCCGCGAAAAAGAAGTACGGCAAAAGAATTTTTGTCCGCACTGCGGCGAGCCGTTAGAGTAAAAGGATGGCAAAAAACTATCCCCGTTCCGCTGTATTTTTTATATTTGTGTCTTTTTATATTTGTGCTTTTTTATATTGAACGGGCGAGGCCTTGGGTGATCGGTAGCACGCGTGCCAATTCATGCGCCACTTGTTGTGCGGCGGTTGCTAAATCTTCTGCAGGCAGTGGTAGATTTTGTAGGGTCAAGTGCCAATCATCTACTTCTCGGCGTAGGTGCGCAGCCCAAAGCGTCACGCAGTCGGGTGGTAGCTGTTTTAAATTCACTTCAAAAACGCGGTTGCCTTCATCATCGCTCAAATGAATCTCGCCTTTTTTTACTCTGATAAAAGGCTGTCCGTGGTAAGAATTGGCGATTAAAGCAATGTGGCGAATGTGGGCAGGAATTTCATCCAAATAAATTCTGATTTGCTCTTGGTCAAGGGGCGCAAGATACATCGCCTGCTCACCGCGGTCTTTACCGTTTAAACTGTCGCCTTGATGTTTGACGGATTCGGCTTTATCACGCAGCTGCTTAAACCAGACAATGTCGCTGATGGTGCAATTATCGTCGTACAATACGCAGGCCAAATCGATATCAATCGCGCTTTCATTTTTTTTAAGGCGCTTTAGTATGCCTTTGTGCTCAATCCTGGTAAATTCGTAGTTTAGCGCAAAAAATAAGGTGCCCGTATCTAAACCCAGCCCTCTTAAACTGTCTGAAAGTAATGGTGATGGGACAGTGGTCGACATAATATTCCTTTTATATTTTTATAATATGAGAGATGTTGCTTAGTTTAAGTATCATTGCCCATGAAGTCGAACGATTCCTTTATTCGTCTGTTACTGCTTTGTCTAAGACAGCCTGATACAGTAGCGCGGGTTTGGCATCTAGCAGCCCACTGCCAAAGCCGCGTAACCACCAGACCAGCTGCGAGGTTAGGTTTACCGTTGCTCGAATGGTTAGGGTTTCATCCTCATTGACGGTGACGGTTTGGTCGTCACTGAGCTTGCTTTCCGTTAAGCTTTTGCCCGCTTGTTTGGTAAATTGTAGCTCAACCGCGGTATGTTTGCCATGATCGGGTAGTTGACTAAATAGGGGGTGGCTAAAGCCCATGCTACCGGCATCCAGATAGTTATCCAAATGGAAATTGTCTGGGGTTTGAGCCGCACTTTCAAGTATCTCAACGCTGACAAAGCGGTGGAGGGCAAAGGTGCGGATAATCGCGTCTGGGTCATCGGTACGCGTTGCTAACAGGTAAATAATCACCCCGCGCTGAATAATAGCGATGGGATTTAAAATATATTCGCTGGCTTGTGACTTACCACTGCGAGTATAACTGGCTTTTATTTGTAATTGATAAAATAACGCGTGATAAATATTGTCTTTGCTTTCTAAGTCGATATGCGGTGCAATCAAGGGCTGAGAGGCAGGCTCGATACGTACTCTGTCAATCCATGAATGGGTGACTTTGCTGTTTTTAAGTTGCCTGCGTGCCAAATCAAACCAAGGAAATAGCTCATCTAAAATAACCGGCGGTAGCAATTGGCTGAGATTGGCTTCAACCATATTAAAGGCAACCGCTTGTGATAAATTCATATGCGGTAAGCTTTGTAGTGGCGCGTCATCCTTCCAGCGCCAACCTTGCGGATTGGCATTGTTTTTTTCGATAGGAAAGCGTTTGGCAAGGGCGTTTAAGTCGCGTTGCACCGTGCGCAAACTGATATCAAAACCTGCCAAGATAAGCTGCTCATAGATATGCGTCGTACCTACCCAGCGATTGCGCTGCAATTGCGACAATACTTGCCATTGCCGCGCCGTCGTTGCGGCGCCATGACGGTTATCCGCTGAGTCGGCAGAAGCTTTATTTTCATTCTCATTCTCTGTTGTCGTCAGCTCTGTAGTTACTAGGGCAGTTGCTGGCTCATCAGCAGCTGCTTGCGCTTGGAGATTATCGGCGTTAGTAGAAGGTACAGTCATTAAGAGATAACCTTTATTCAGTCACAAGTTTGGTGGTTTGCTTTTTATAAGTGCCTTATTCATTAACGTAGCAATCACATAAAGTTAATCATCGCAGAAAAGCATGCCAACGTCTAGGGATGCGCTTCTGTATGTTCATGCCCTGCATCTTTTTCTCTCTGTGCTTTTTTACGCTTATCTTGCTTTTTTTGGCGTTTGGCTTTGCGCTTTTTCTTATCTTCTTTCTTTGATTTTTTATCATCCACGTCGTCAGCAGCGTCTTGATTTTCATCCCAAAGCATCAATCGACTTAACACTTTGCCAAACAAGGTTTCTTTACGGTAGCGACCTTTTTTGTTCATGGTATCGACAGGTAGGCCGGTCATTAAGGTCAAGGCTTCACTGAGCGTCTGCACGCCATAAATGTGAAACTGGCCGGCTTTGACGGCGGCAATGATGTCGTCACGCAGCATCAATTGTTTGACGTTGGCCATGGGGATGACCACGCCTTGTTGTCCGGTCAGCTCTTGCTCGCGGCAAGCGTCAAAAAACCCAGCGATTTTAGAATTGATACCGCCAACCGCTTGGACTTCGCCTAACTGATTCATCGAGCCGGTAATCGCAAAAGATTGATTGATAGGGACATCTGCTAAAGCGGACAGCAGCGCGCAGCCTTCACTGACCGTGGCACTATCGCCATCGATATGGGCGTAGCTTTGTTCAAATGCAAGCGAGGCGCTAAAGTTCAGCGCATGATGCTGACTAAATAAGGCGCGCAAATAGCTGGTCATAATCAGCATGCCTTTGGCGTGTAAGCTACCACCCAAATCGACGTCGCGCTCGATATCTAGGATTTCACCCGCGCCAATATTTGGCTGAATAACCGCTGTCAGACGAGCGGGCATACCAAATTCGCTGTCCGCGTAACTGACGACGGTTAGCGCATTGACTTGGCCGACGGCATTACCTTGGGTCTGAATCAGCTGCTGGCCATTTTTTAACTCATCCCAATACAAGTCGCGCAAATATCCTGAGCGCTCGTCCATATCGTCGATAGCATGGGTAACGTGATTAGCGCTGACGATATTTTGTCCATCAAGGCGCGCATGGCGGTTGGATTCATGCAACAGCTTAATCAATAAATCACTATGTAGGCTTAGACGGTCTTGGTCTTCTGCTTGTAAGCTTAAGTGCTCAAGTAGAGCGGCTTGGGCGCTGCTATCAAAAGGATAAAGGTTGGCATAATCAATGATGTCAGCCATTTTTGCTACCAGTGCCAATTCGTGCTCAGGGCTGCGCGTCACGTCATCGTGAAAATCGGCGCGAACTTTAAATACCGCATCAAACTCCGGCTCAAGCTCTAATAATTCGTAATACAAATCTGCCTCGCCAAGCAAAATTACCTTGATATCAAGGTCAATCGGCGCAGGAGCAAGCGATAGGCTACCTGTTAAGGTCAGCATCTGCTCAAGGCTTGAGAGTTTAATTTTGCGCGATTGCAGGGCACGCTTAAGCCCTTGCCAGGCATAAGGATGCTCAAGCAGGTGACTGGCTTCTAATAGCAAGTAACCGCCATTCGCTCGGTGCAAAGCTCCTGCTCGAATCATACTGACATCGGTTGTGACGGTGCCCAATTGGGTGATTTGCTCGACATGACCCAACAGGTTTAAATGCGTCGGCAAATCTTCAAAGATAACCGGCGCGCCACTATCTGGTGCATGACTGACAATAACATTTACCGCATAGCGGCTCGGCGTTGTGGCAAGTACGGCCGTCACAAACTCTTCATCATCGCCATTGACGATACGCTCGACATGGGTAACCATATCGGCAAACACGGTTTTCAAATACTCGACAACCAATGGATGGGCAGCGAACTGCTCATAAATAGGCGCAAATAAAGGCTGGAGCGCTCGGCGTGCAATACTGCGATGCAATACTTCAATGGCATCATTGGCTTCGTCTTCTAATTGCTCTAAGGCAATGGTTAGCTGACTTAAGCGCTTTTGCATATGGTTTTTTTGCGCAAAATTATTCAGCTCGGCTGCATATTCGCTATTGCTGTATTCGTTATTGTCGTATTCGCTATTCTCTTGTTCATTGTCATCATCTTTTTTACTTTCATCTTTTATGGTCTTGTTTTTCGAATTATGAAAGGTTTTATCGTCTTTAAGCTCACTATCACTAGCATCGCTATCTTCTTTTGGTAGCTGGCTAGGGTGTACAAATACCGCTTTATTATCAAATGCGCGGAATGTGAGCGCCAAATCGTACTGCTTGCCTTCGGTGTTTAGGTCATCGTAGGCTTGACTTTCTTTTTGATGGGTAGCATTTTTAATCGCTTCGATTTTGCTTTGATATTGGTCACTACGAAAGCGTTGGCTAAGCCGTTTTTTGGCCTGCTGCCATAGTTGATTGACCTGCTGCTGCAATATTTGCCCTTGTCCGGCAGGTAAGCGCAGTGCTTGCGGTGTGCGAGGATCGGTAAAATTGTGCACATAAACCCAATCATCAGGCGTTGGGGCATCGGCAGCAATCCGCTGTAGCAAGCGACTGATTACCGTGCGTTTGCCCAAGCCATTTTCACCAGCGGCAAACACATGATAACCGCTGGCATGAATATCCAGTGCTGTTTGCAAGGCTTTAAGGGCGCGCTGCTGTCCAAAGCCGATATCTAGATCGGGAGCAGTGCGGGTATCGGTCGGTAATTTATTTGGATCAGTATAGCGCTTAAGCTGTTCGGTACTGACAAGGCAGCGCTTAGTGACGTCAATGAATGCCGGATGCGGCGTGCTAGGCGCATCTAAGGTGCTATCTGGCTGAGTAATGTCTGACGACTCTTTGCGTGCTGGTAATTTTGCTTCTGCTGCTTTATTGACAGGTGTTACCATAGGATTGGTATCTTTTAAGTCTTGATTCATAGAGGTATTTTGCGGTTCGGTCATAGTTGTATAATAAGTCGTTTTAAGAAGGTAGAAAGACGGTGATGTTTAACTGATTATTAAGCTTTTAGAGTTTAAGCATTAAGTTTAGGAACGCATTTTTAATGATGAGGCATTTATAGTAGGAAATAAGAGCATCTTACAAGATATAGCCGCGTTTTAGACAAGACATTCAGCGCAGTTTTGTATCTTAGACAGATGCCGACAAATGAGGATTTTAGCAAATTAAGGTGAAATGATAGGCATTTTGCTAAGATAAACTGATGACTATTTAGAAAGATAAGCCTTTAATACAGATATGGATAGTATAAGATGGCGGACATTGGCGCAATCTGCAACTATTCAATGGGCAGAGCGCATGATAAAATAGACGGTTCACATGTCAAAACTGGAAATCCCGTATGTCAGCTTCTACTAAAACCTCTTCATCGTCTGCTAGCACGGGTAACAGTCATATTGACCCGACAGGTTTTGTAAAGCTTGGCGCGCAACTGCCCACACTGGCAAATATTTTGGCGCAAGCAATAGATGAGCTGGGTCTTACTTTAAGCGCATCGCAGCAGCGCACGTTATTATTGTATTTAGACCAGCTTTTATTATGGAATAAGGCGTATAATCTGACCGCGATTACTGATCCAATCGAAGCGCTTATCAAACATATCATCGATTGCTTGGCTATTATAACCCATTTACCATCAGGCTCGCTGCTTGATATTGGGACGGGCGCGGGCTTGCCAGCGGTAATTATTGCTATTTGTCAGCCTGAGCGCCAGTGTACCGCCCTTGATAGTAATCAGAAAAAAATTCGGTTTATTAAGCAAATCAGTAGCGAGCTTGGTTTGAGCAATATGCATCCAGTCGCCTCGCGTATTGAGGCGCATGAAGCCAGCTATGAGGTGGTAACGTCGAGAGCGTTTGCCAGCTTGATTGATTTTGTCGATGTTGCTCAGCCGCGTTTGGCAGATAATGGCTATTTATGCGCGATGAAGGGCAAAGCGCCAAGCAATGAAGAGCTCCAAGCGCTAGATGAGAATTGGCAGATTAAGACGATTCCGTTAAAAGTGCCGCGTTTACAAGATAGTCGTCATTTAATTGAATTATCTTATAAAAATGTCTAAGCTATGAACACGCAAATGACGATAGAACAACATTTGTTCTATTGTGAAAATAATTTTTCTATTTATTTGTACGCTCGCGATGAAATAAGCGATAGGTAAAAGTGTGCCGTGTGCGTAAAATAATGAGCACTAATAGCAAAAATGCTTGAGTAAAAATCAGTAACAGATCCTAATTAAATTGAGTGAGTGTATGGAAATCATAGCAATTGCGAATCAAAAAGGCGGCGTGGGTAAAACCACGACGGCAGTGAATTTGACCGCCAGCTTAGCGGCCAAGCGCAAGCATGTACTGCTGATTGACTTAGACCCACAGGGTAACGCCACCAGTGGCACGGGCGTCGATAAGAACGCCTTGGACTTGACCATCGCTGATGTGCTGCTTGATGGGGTGTCATTATCTGAGGCGATTGTGAGGAGTCCGGCTGGGTTTGATGTCATCGGTGCCAATCGTGATTTGGCGGGTATGGACATCACCTTAATGAGCAAAACCAATAGCCATGAGCTGTTTAAAACGGCGATGATAGAGCTGATCAACGATCAAATGGCGGCAAACAAACCAGCTTATGATTATGTGATTATTGACTGTGCCCCAAGCTTAAATTTGCTGACGATTAATGCTTTGGTTGCCACCGACGGCGTGATTATCCCGATGCAGTGCGAGTATTATGCGCTAGAAGGGTTGGCGGATTTGTCGCAAACGATTGAGCGTCTGACCGAACTCAACCCTAAGCTCTATATTCGCGGCGTGGTAAGAACGTTATTTGATACGCGCAATACCTTGGCGCGTGATGTGTCTGCTGAATTAGAAGCGCACTTTGGCGATATCATGTATAACACCCATATACCAAGAAACATTCGCTTGGCAGAAGCGCCGGCGCATGGTTTGCCGGTTATCGCGTACGAGAGATGGTCAAAAGGCTCGCGCGCTTATCAAAAACTGGCGGCTGAAGTGATGAAACAAAGCCGTTAATTGTCAGTGGCTTGTTCAGTGAACATATTAAGAACAGCAAAAAAACAGCAAAGTGTATTTATTAGTAAGCTTGTATTTATCATTATTTGGCTTTTTATTTTAGCGTTAGAGGATAGGTAATCATGGCAAAGAAAAGAGGGTTGGCTGCCAATCGGGGCTTAGATGCCTTACTAGGGTCAATCAAAAAAGAAAAGCAAATTGCCGCCTCTGCCTTACAAGATGACGCGGTGGTGCGCGAGGCTACTGTGTCAGCGGAAATATCAGACGCTAAAAAGCAGGAACAGGATGCCAGCGCGGTAGACAAAGCTGCTGATGCAAAAACTGCTCACAAACCTTCTGCTTTGCCAGTATCTGAGCAAGCTACTGACAATAATAATCGTAAAGCGCGGACGATTAAAAAATCCCCTGCTAATAAAGTTCGTGGTAACGCCACAGAAAACAGCGCCTCTGAAGACCAGATCAGCTTGGTACAAATTGATGTCACGCGCTTGCAGGCAGGTAAATACCAGCCGCGCCGTGATATGAGTGAAACGGCGCTAGCAGAATTGGCCTCTTCTATTGAGCAACATGGCGTGATGCAGCCGATCGTTATTCGTCCTTTACTGGCGAATGAAGACAAAAGTGAAGCCTTGGTGACGCACGAAATTATCGCCGGTGAGCGCCGTTGGCGTGCGGCAAAAATGGCTGGTAAATCGGTTATACCAGCGATTGAGCGTGCGTTATCCGATGAGCTAGCCATTGCACTGGCATTGATTGAGAATATTCAGCGCGAAGATTTATCGGTGATTGAGCAGGCCGCTGCCCTGCAGCGTTTTCATACAGAGTTCGGTATGAGTCATGCGATGATTGCCGAGGTGGTGGGTAAAGCGCGTACTACGGTTTCAAACCTTTTGCGCTTGAATCAGCTGCATGACACGGTCAAAGACCATTTGGCAAACAGCGCGTTAGATATGGGGCATGCGCGTACATTGTTGGCATTATCCTCAGAACAGCAGCCCATCATTGCGCAAAAGATTATCGATGGGGGCATGACGGTGCGCGAAGCTGAAAAGCTGGTCAAATCCATCTTGCAACCTGCGCCGAAAGTCAATCGCCCTGGGCAAACCCAATCGCGTGATGCTGAGCGCTTAACCCAGCGTTTAACTGACATGCTAGGCGCAGAAGTAAAGCTTAAGCATAAAAAAGACGGGCAGGGTAGTGTCGAGATATTCTTCCACAGTCATGAGCAACTAGCGGCTTTGATTAAACATATGGAAGCGCAGGCTTAAAATGAGGACACGCCCTAGTATTTTTTGCTGACTATATAAACGTAAAACCATCTTTTAATAACTTTATAAAAATATAGAAGAGAATGCGTATGTGGGAGCTGGTAAAAGCAGGTGGTTGGCTGATGACGCCTATTGTGTTGTGCTCAATATTGGCGTTGGTGATTATTATCGAGCGTAGCCATACGTTGCAATTTAATAAAATTGTACCTAATAGATTGCGCGAGCAGCTGATAACGCGCCTACGTGAGAACGGTGATATTGGTCGTACGCAGCTGATGAATGTGAAAGAAAAAACCCCGTTGGGTGACATTCTCGCGACCGGTCTGCTTTATCGCCAATACGGCTTAGATTCGATGACCATGCATATGCAAAACCGTGCCAGCGTACAAGTGCATCAGTTAGAAAAAAATATCAATATGCTCGGTACCATTGGTGCGATTGCACCCTTGCTTGGTTTGCTAGGTACGGTATTAGGTATTATCTCGTCTTTTCTAGCGATTACTGATGGCGCGATGCAAGATCCAACGATGCTTGCTGCGGGCGTATCACAAGCCTTGATTACCACTGCTGCTGGTATGATTGTCGCTATCCCAGCTCTGGTTGCTTATCGCTATTTTCAGCGCCGTATTATCGATATCAATGCGCAGTTTGAAACGCAAGCGGGACTGATGATTCAAGAGTTGTATGATTATCAATTGCTAGAGAATATGCACGCCTCTACCATGTCTCTCCCTGCTAGTAGTGTAGAAGTGAATAAGCGTATGGATTATGAGCTTTCAATGAACACCTCAGATTTAGAAACATTAGAAGCAACGACGGCGGCGACTTAATGCTAGTGTTGGTATTATCCTAATGGATTATAAAGATAATAGTATGAGCCACTGTTTATTGAATCTATATATTTAAGCCCATTAAAGAGAGCGATATGCGCTTTAGAAAACCGACCGTTGAGCCGCTTGAAATCAATCTGACGCCAATGATTGATTGCTTATTATTTTTAATTGTATTTTTACTCCTTGCTACCTCGTTTAACCACTTTAGCCGTCTAAATATCATTCTTCCTGAAGCGGAAGGGGTGGCAATGACAGAAGAGAAAAACAGTATCGAAGTGGCCGTGCAAGAAGATGGCAGTTATCTGGTCAACGGTATTACGCTTGCCAGTAGCGATGAAGCGGAACTAACCAATATGTTACAGCAAGAGGCGGGAAGTAATCGTGATATGCTATTCGTTATTGCCGCTGACGCCAATGCCACGCATCAATCGGTGGTTCGCGTTATGGATATCGCTGGTAAATTGGGTTTTTTAAATCTAAATATCAGCACAGTTGTGCCACTTGGGCAGCCTTTACCAGAATCTGTGCCACAGTAAATTTTAGGGCTTTAATAAAGCGAGAAAGGTTATTAAGCACTATTATCATTACCCTTAACGCTCTTACTGCTCTACTTTATGCTCACACGCCACTGCTATATTTGTGTCATTTATTCCTTTTTTATACCTAAACTGAGGCTTTTATGAGCCAAGCTTATCAACCTGACTCTAAAAAAAATCCTGCTAAAAAGTTATCAGCAGTGCCATCAAATACGCCCAAACATAGGACTTTATTACGTCTATTAAGCTACCTTAAACCTTATTGGTGGGCGCTAATTTTGGTCATAATAGGATTTGCGATTAATGCGGCGACAGAGATTTGGATTGCCAAATTGTTGCAATATATCACTGACGCCATCAATCAAAACGATCAAAGTAAGCAGGACTTGTTTCCCTTTATTATTGTCGTGCTGTTTTTTGTCCGCGGTGTGGGCAGTTTTTTAGGCAATTACTATACGGCATTGGTCTCGCGTAATCTTGTTTATGAATTACGCGTTCAAGTGTTTAATAAGCTTTTGCGCTTGCCAAGCTCGTTCTATCTGGCGAATCCAGCAGGGACCATTTCCTCCAAGCTTATTTTTGATGTTGAGCAGGTGACTGCCGCTAGCACCGATTCGATGAAAACTTTGTTGCGCGATGGTTTGACGGTGGTGGCCTTGATAGGATTTTTACTTTATAGCAACTGGCGCTTAACCTTGATTTTATTCGTCGTGCTGCCACCAATTTTATGGCTGATACGTGTGGCCTCAAAGCGCTACCTAAAGCTGTCGAAAGGTATTCAAGAAACCATGGGCAATGTCAGCCATATCACCAATGAGGTCATCGGTGGCTATCAGGTGGTGAAAAATTACGGCGGGCAAGCGTATGAAGCCGAACGTTTTGATATGACGTCGAAGAAAAACTTGCGCCAAGGGATGAAGGTCGTTGTCACCAATAGTATTAATACTCCAGCGGTGCAGTTATTGATGGCGACGGCAATGGCTGTCGTCGTATGGCTCGCGCTGCGGCCAGCGGTGATAGATAATATTTCGGCGGGTGAGTTTATTTCCTACATCGCTGCCGCAGGCTTATTAAGTAAGCCGGTGCGCTCGCTCACTGATGTCAATCAAAAATTACAAAAAGGCATTGCCGCAGGCGAGTCGATTTTTACTTTACTGGATGAGCCAGAAGAAGAAGATACAGGGGTGCTTAGCCCAACTCTAGTAGGTGACATTAAGTTAGATAACGTCAGTTTGGTTTATCCTGATTCAACCGTGGCGCTGCAAGACTTTACTTTAGACGTGCGCGCAGGTGAAACAGTCGCATTGGTCGGGCGTAGCGGCGCTGGTAAATCCTCTTTAGTCAATTTACTCACGCGTACCTTATCGACCTCTTCTGGGCAAATTACCCTCGATGGTATGCCAATTGAAGATATTAAGCTTGAAAGCTTGCGCGCGCAGATTGCCATGGTCAATCAGCAGGTGGTGCTCTTTAACACCACGGTGTTTAATAATATTGCCTATGGTAGTTTGGCAGATAAAACCCAAGCTGAAGTTGAGCAAGCGGCAAAAGACGCTTTTGCCCATGATTTTATTATGAAAATGCCAAATGGCTATCAAAGTGAGATTGGCGCTGAAGGCTTGCAGCTATCAGGCGGTCAACGTCAGCGTATCTCGATTGCGCGTGCGCTGTTAAAGGACGCGCCGATTTTAATCTTAGATGAAGCCACCAGTGCCTTAGATAATGAGTCAGAATACTACATTCAAAAGGCGCTCGATAATGTCATGAAAGATCGCACGACGCTGGTGATCGCCCATCGTTTAACGACAATTGAATCCGCTGACCGTATTGCTGTTATGGATAGCGGCCGAATTGTCGAGCTAGGTACCCATGAAGAGCTGATGCAATTGCAGGGGCATTATGCGCAAATGTACGCCCGCGATTTTGAGTAAAGGTACTGTTTGAGTAAAGCTGCTGTTTAAGTAAAGCTAATGGAAGCAGTGATTATACTTTGTAGTATAAATATGGCTGAATATATAGGATAAGTAATAAACCATCATGAGTATTGAGACGACAATGACGCGTGCATGGCAACGTCAGGCCGCATGGCTCTGGCTGCTATTGCCTGTCAGCTGGTTGTACGGTCTCATTACCGTGCTGCGCCGTCAAGCTTATAAAGCGGGATTGTTTTCAAGTTATCGCGCGCCTATTGCTGTGATGGTTATTGGTAATATTACGGTCGGCGGCAGCGGTAAAACACCGTTAATTATTGCCTTGGTCAACCACTTACAAAGGCAAGGCATCAAGGTAGGCGTTATCAGCCGCGGTTATGGCGGGGATAGCAGTCAGATGCCCGCTTTGGTGCATGCTGATAGTTTGCCAAGTATCGTAGGGGATGAGCCCTGCTTAATTGTCAATACGACGGGCGCGGCTATGGCAGTTTGTCCCAATCGCAAGCAGGCGATTACTACCTTGCTAAGCGCTCATCCCGACTTACAACTGATTATTGCTGATGATGGTTTGCAGCATTATGCGCTACAACGCGATATTGAGTGGATTGTGGTCGACGCGGCTCGCGGTTTTGGTAATCAGCAATTGCTGCCAACCGGTTTTTTACGCGAACCGATGTCGCGCCTACAGGGCGCAAACGTGGTTTACCATGAAAAATCCGATAGGACGACCACGGATAATAATGAAGAACAATCTAATCGGTTAACCATGCATCTACAAGCGGATACATTGCAGCTTTTATGGCCTGCTAATGATTTATCCGCAGCAGCAAAAACGGCTATGTCACTTATGCCGCCCACGCCAAGTAGCCGGGTACATGCGGTAAGCGGTATCGGCTATCCGCAGCGTTTTTTTGATACTTTACTATCGCTTGGCTTTGATGTCGTTGGACATGCTTATCCCGATCATTATGATTTTAGCTTGGATGAGCTGCTACAGTATGGCGAGCTGCCTATTGTTGTGACCAGTAAAGACGCGGTGAAAATAAGAGCCTTGCTATTGGCGGCAACTCGCCAGCAAACACTGAGCGAGCAGTATCAAGAAATCGTTAGCCGATTATGGGTATTGCCAGTGACTGCGGTGTTGTCGGATAGTTGTTATGACAGTTTACAGCAGCAATTAAAAGCTTTAAATGTCGATATTACTAATGGCTAAATGCCTAAAAATGTAGATGATTTTTATAGGAATAAACCATGTCGTCAGACCTTACGCTCGCCAAAACTCACATCGTTATCCCTGCGCGCTTTAAAAGCACGCGCTTACCGGGTAAGCCATTATTAAAAATTCATGATAAGCCAATGATACTTTGGGTGGCTGAAAAAGCGCAATTGGCTGATTTTGCGGATGATATGTGTATTGCGACAGATGACGAAGCGATTGCCAAAGTTTGCACAGACGCAGGTTTTGATGTAGTAATGACCAGTAGCGAGCATGCGTCAGGAACTGACCGCTTGGCTGAAGTTGCGGCCATTAAAGGCTGGGCTGAGCATGATATTGTGGTCAATATGCAAGGGGATGAGCCGCTAGTACCGCCGTTATTATTGGAGCAAGTTAAAGCACTGTTGGTGCAAGACAGCAAGAGCGTGATGGCGACCTTATGTGAGCCTATCGAAGACTACGAGACTTTTATACGTCCATCGGTGGTTAAAGTCGTCAGTCAGACTTCTAACGATTTACAGCGCGCATTGTATTTTAGCCGGGCACCGATACCGTGCGATCGTGATGTGGCGTTAGCAAATGATAGTGAGACACCTAAACAATCGCCGAAAAATGCTTATCGCCACTTGGGGTTATATGCTTATCGCGTCAGCTTATTGCAGCAGTTTGTACACTGGCCGCAAACGCCACTTGAAACTCTAGAAAGCCTAGAGCAGTTACGCGTACTAGAAAATGGCGGGCATATTGCTATTGCCACGGCAAGCTGTCATCTACCAGCAGGCGTCGATACCCAAGAAGATTTGGATCGCCTAAATGCCATGAGTCTTGTAGATTTTCAAGACTACTAATATCAAGTTATTTAAAATAGCCTAAGCAGGCTTTTATAAAACACTTGATCAAACACAGTAGCATTAATCGCTATTCAAAGGTTTTAAGCACATTAATGTGCCAAACGTATTAACGTATTAAAGGTATTGAGCGCTGACCATGAGTGAGGTAACTGAAATGACAAGCACACTGCCTTTGACGGATGATATGTATTTTGCGCCGCTGTTACCGTGGCAAAGTGAGCTATGGTCACAGCTGACCAAGCGGGTATTAACGCCGCAGCAATCCTTACCGCATGCGCTTTTAGCAGCGGGTATGCAAGGCATGGGCAAGCGTGCCTTTGTCTGGCGTTTGATCGCATGGCTGTTATGCCGAGAGCGCGAGAGTCAACCGCTCGGCGCTTGCGGGATGTGCGAGAGTTGTCAATGGCTCAGAGCAGGAACGCATCCAAGTTTACAAGTTTTGCCACTTATTAGTATGCCGGTCAGTACCGATAATGCTGATAATAAAGAAGCGGCAAGTAGCACGGCAAAAGACAAAAAAGCTGCCAAAACTGCCAGTAATACTGCGTTAAAAATAAAGGTCGATGATATCCGTGCCTTGCAGCCATTTATTTATCAAGGCGGTCAGGGCATGCGGATATGTGTGCTCGATTATGCCGAGCAAATGACGCTTGCTGCTGCCAATGCGCTACTAAAAACCTTGGAAGAGCCGCAAGCGCAAGTGCATTTATTTCTCATCAGTGACAGCCCTGCGCAGCTATTACCAACCATTAAAAGCCGCGTTCAGCAGTTGGCATTACAGACCATTGACCCTGCCGTTGCAGTCGATTATGTCTCACAAGCACTTGGCGGTACGGTCAATCGTGAAGCGGTCGGCACGGCTGCTATTGAGCAGCTGATACAATTAGCAAATGGCGCGCCTCTAGCAGCGATCGCCCTTGCGCAAGCGTCTTGGTATAGCAAACGCGCGCTGTGGCTGACGACGTGGCAAGCGCTGCGTAGCGGCAAACGTAGTAGCGTAGCGGCAAGCGATTATTGGCAAACTCAATTAAATATTAGCGAATTTATTCAACTATCTGAGCTAATGCTCGTTGATATACGCCGTGTTTGTTTGGGTCTTGATGCTCTGCAAAAAGACATTGATTTAGCAGCGTCTTTAAACAATTATCAACCTGATGAAGATGGACTAGAGGCGTTTGTAAATAGCCTGCAAGAAACAAAAATTGCTCTACAACAAAATGTGCAAGAAAAATTCGCTTATGATAAGCTGATGCAAGAATTGGCTTATTTATAAATTGGATTAAAAAAGTAACTCTCACTCATAAAGGAAGCGGACTATGGCAATGCCAGGACGTGGCGGGATTTTAACCTGTCATATTGAAGATTTGGAAACGTTATACGCAAGCTATTTATCCTTTGTGACCAATGGCGCATTATTTGTGCCGTCCGACAAAACGCAAAAATTGGGCGATGAGGTATTTATTGCCGTGACTTTGCCCAATTCTAGCGAACGCCTGCCTATGAATGGTAAAGTCGTTTGGATCAATTCAAAAAGTCAAAGCGGCCGTCCAGCAGGATTTGCCGTACAGATAGGCACAGATATTGCTGGCCTGCGCATTAAAAATGAGGTCGAGCGTTTACTAGCCGGTAAAATTGATAGTTTACAGTCGACTTATACTATGTAGTCCTTTGCAGGGTAACATTTGCAGGGTAACATTTGCAGAGTAATAGTTGCAGAGAAACAACTGTGTTTGTTGTCACTACAATACATTTTAGCGACCTCATAAAAGAGCAGCTTTATAAAATACATAAGGCTGCTTTTTTGTCAGTGCAATTTGTTAAATGATACGTAAATGAATTTGGTTAGTAACGCGGCGGCACATACATATCGTCAGGAATTGGCTCGCGGTAATACTCATCATCGCGTTTACGTTCAGGCAGCTCGATTTCTTCGCGCGGTACTTCTTTATAAGGAATTTGCTCAAGTAAGTGGGCGATACAGTTGAGTCGTGCGCGTTTTTTATCATTACCTTCGACCACCCACCACGGCGCTTCAGGAATGTGCGTGCGCTCAAACATGGTTTCTTTGGCTTTGGTATAATCTTCCCAGCGCCGGCGTGATTGTAAGTCCATCGCCGATAGCTTCCACTGCTTGAGCGGGTCATGAATCCGGCTCATAAAGCGCGAATGCTGCTCGTCATCGGTAATCGAAAACCAATATTTAACCAGTCGAATGCCTGAACGTACCAGCATACGCTCAAATTCAGGTACCGATTGGAAAAACTCTTCATACTGCGCATCGGTACAAAACCCCATCACGCGCTCAACACCCACGCGGTTGTACCAGCTACGATCAAATAAGACAATCTCGCCAGCGGCAGGCAGATGCGCGACATAACGCTGAAAATACCACTGTGATTGTTCGCGTTCGGTTGGGGCAGGTAGGGCAGCAACGCGGCAAACACGGGGGTTTAAGCGCTGAGTAATACGTTTGATAGCGCCGCCTTTACCCGCAGAATCACGCCCTTCAAATATCACCACAATGCGCTCGCCGTATTCGACCACCCAGTCTTGCAGCTTGATAAGCTCTCGTTGCAGGCGTAATAACTCTTCAAAATAGGTACGGCGATCAAGCCGTTCTTGCTCGCTCATCTCGCGCCCATCAAAACGGAAATCGCGCACGTAGTCGTCTATCTCATTTTCAAGCTCTTCATCATAGCTATCTATCAGATCTTGATGCATTTTGCGGCGCAGCTCATCGCTAAACACTTCTTTATCCATACGTTTAATAAAGCTGCCCTGTTCAGGCGAGGTTAGATCGCGACGTTTTGATGTGGGTAAGGGTTGCCGATCTATCGATGAGGGACCTTTGCTCATAGTAAGCTCCTAATAATTCTTTTTATAACAGTTCTATATTATGACTGTCCTTTATATGGCTATTACTTTAGCACACTTAGGGTTACGGCTATGAATGCCCAGTGTTTGATTACTGCACACATTTTTGAGCGTTAAAGTTATCCCAGCAGTAACGCTGCATTTTTAAGGAATTTTGATTATGTAAACGTGAGGTTTTTATTCAGAAAAAAAGCGCCCTCTAATCATCGGATTAAAGGGCGCTTTAGAGTTGACTGTTATTTATTGGCTAATTAACCAAACTGGTAAATTATTTCTCTAGGATACAGGTCACACCTTGACCACCAGCGGCGCAGATAGAAATAAGCGCGCGACCTGAACCTTTTTGATCCAATAATTTGGCAGCAGTGGCTAAGATACGACCGCCTGTTGCAGCAAATGGATGACCTGCGGCAAGTGATGAGCCATTAACGTTGAGCTTGCTACGATCGATAGAACCTAGAGGCGCATCAAGGCCTAGGCGTTCTTGACAGAATTTCTCATCTTCCCAAGCAGCCAATGTAGATAGCACTTGTGAGGCAAAGGCTTCATGGATTTCATAGAAGTCAAAATCTTGCAGCGTTAGACCAGCGCGCTCAAGCATACGCGGCACGGCGTAGGTTGGCGCCATGAGTAAGCCTTCTTTATTGCCAGATTTACCGATAAAGTCAACCGCAGCCGTTTCTTGATGGACGATATAGGCTAATGGTTTAAGTCCGCGCTCTTGAGCCCATTCGTCATTGGCCAATAGTACACAAGAGGCGCCATCGGTTAGCGGCGTAGAGTTGGCAGCGGTCATGGTTGGATTGGCGTTCTTTTTACCAAAGACAGGTTTTAATTTAGCAAGCTTGTCTAACGTAGTATCTGGACGCAAGTTGTTGTCGCGCGTCAGACCTTTATATGGGGTGATTAGGTCATCAAAGAAACCTTCGTCATAAGCGCGCGCTAGGTTTTTATGGCTATTAAAAGCAAGCTCGTCTTGGTCTTCACGGCTGATGTTCCACTCAAGGGTGGTAATCGCCTGATGCTCACCCATAGATAGACCTGTACGTGGCTCGCCATTTTGTGGTGAGTCGATCAAGTCTTTTGGATTTAGTCCCATCAAAGCTTTTAGACGTTGTTTGTTGTCTTTAGCGGCGCCCAATTTAATCAGCACTTTACGCAGGCCATCACCAACTGCGATAGGCGCGTCAGAGGTGGTATCAACCCCGCCAGTAATCGCTGAATCGATGATACCAAGGGCGATTTTATTAGCAGAAGCAAAGGTTGCTTGTAAGCCAGTACCGCAAGCTTGTGAGATATCATAAGTTGGGGTGTGAGGGTTTAATGCTGTGCTTAGTGTCGCTTCACGCGTTAGATTGATGTCACGGCTCAGCTTCATAACGGCGCCTGTAACCACTTCACCCATTTTTTCGCCTTGTAAGTTAAAGCGCTCAACCAGACCATCTAGCGCCGCCGTTAGCATATCAGTATTGCTGACATCGGCGTATGCACCGTTTGAGCGGGCAAACGGAATACGGTTACCACCTAAAATAGCCACGCGATGCTGACCTGAGCTAAGCCCAGTTTTGCGCGATTTTTTAGCCATAGTGTTGGTATCTTTTGTATCAGTAGCGCTAGTGTTTTTATCAGCACTCTTTGCTGCGCTATCATCTTCATTGACTTTAGTGTTGGCGTTGTCATCTTTATTAGCCGTAGTGCTAGCGCTGTCTTTTGCATTGCTGTCAGATGCGCTGTCTTTTTTAGCCTCAGTTTTGTTTGTATCTGTGGTTTTTTCGTCGTTGGCCTTGTTGGTCTTAGCGTCAGCTGTTTTATTAGTGTCCGCTGCTTTATCAGTGTCAGCCGTGTCGGCGTCCGTATCTTTTGGCTCAGCGGTTTTTGAGTTTGCCATTGTGTCAAACACATTTGGCTGATTGGCGTCTGTAGTCGCTGTTTCTTTTGTTGCTGCCGCTTCAGTAGCGGTGTCAGTGTTTTTTGTATCGTTAGCTTTTACTACAGTGGTTTCAACGACAGGGCTATCAGGGTGATTATTTTTATTACTCATAATATTATCCTTAAAAAATATGGGTAGAAGAAAAAAGGGTAAAACGCATTACAGAAGAATACCTTAAAAAAGGCATTTAACAGCAAGATGCTTAAAACATTTTAAAAAAGTGTATACCAGAACGATTGTCAGCCATAGCATGACTTAAGCAGGATTTGGTTGCCGCATTTGTTACGCCACATAGTACACGACAAGAAGGTTTAGCATAAGACGTTTTTTACCGCCTTACTGTATCTCTTTAGCAAACGATGTGACGCTACTTTTAAGCCAACACCACCCTTACCAACCAACAACACTAGCGGATTATACTGGCTAGTATGAATGAATGGCATTGCATAACGGGCTTTATGATAATATATTGTTATCTATAAATGCGTTTGCCATAACTTATAAGTTAGATTTTAGCATAAGTTGGGTATTTTTAACGCGAGAAAAAGTTGCTATCTTGTATACTGGCTTGTCTACAGATTATGATAGACAGCAGCGGCTTTTGGACTTGTTTTGCAGGGAAGTGTATAGTTAGGGCAGTTCTTGCCCCGTTTACTAAATACTCATAATTTTTATCAGTGCTAAGGTTGCGACGTCTTTATAATAGGCTTATCGCATTTTTGTTTACTATTATTTGCCCGCTAATTTCATTTTATTCGTGGATTTTTGTTTTACTCATTAACTATAGGATTATATTATGTCAGACCGTTATGGTGATTTTGTGCAGTCTACTATTGGCAGAAAAGTAGCAAAAAATCTAGGCTTGCCTATGCCAGTAGAGCTTGATCGTTTTGATAGTGGACAGCCGTCAGTACGCGGTAGTGTGTTGGTTGGCCGCGCTAATGGTGATAATACCGCCATCAGCGAGTCAGTCGCGCGTATTTTGTCAGACCTGCATGCTGATGTGTTTGTAAATAGCAGCGATGATGTAAAAGATGCGCTGGCCGATGCCGGCGTGAAAGCAAAAGCCAATACGGGCGGCGATGATAAATTTAAAGTCTTATTGTTTGATGCCAGCAATATCAGTAATGCTGATGAGCTCAAGCAAGTCTATGAGTTCTTTCATGCGGTGGCGCGCCGCGTCGAAAAATCAGGTCGCGTTATCGTGATCGGTCGTCCACCAGAAGATTCAACAGATATTGAGGCGGCACTGGCGCAGCGCTCGCTTGAAGGTTTCGTAAAATCTGTTGGTAAAGAGTTTAAGCGCGGTATCACCGCCCAGCTTATCTATGTAGCAGAAGGCGCAGAGCAAAATCTAGATTCAACGTTACGCTTCTTTGCTTCAGCGCGCTCAGCGTATGTATCAGGACAAGTTGTACGTGTCACTAATGGCGCGAACGTTGAGGTTGATTGGACACAGCCTTTGGGCGGTAAAACCATGCTGGTGACTGGCGCAAGTCGCGGTATCGGTGAAGCAATCGCTCGCGTTTTGGCACGCGAAGGCGCTCACGTTATCTGTCTTGATGTGCCGCAGCAGCAAGCGGACTTACAAAAAGTGGCAAGCGAAATCAGTGGCTCTGTATTAACTGTTGATATTACCAGTGCCGATGCCGGCAAAGAGATTGCAGAAGCGGCGCAAAAGCGTGGCGGCTTGGATGCCATTATTCATAATGCTGGAGTGACCCGTGATAAGACACTGGCAAAAATGGACGAGAAAAAGTGGGATATGGTCATCAATATCAACTTGGGCAGTATTGCTAAGTTAAACCGTTACCTGCTGGACAATGACGTGCTAAAAGACAATGCTCGTATCGTCTGCGTATCATCTATCTCAGGTATCGCTGGTAACTTGGGACAAAGTAACTATGCCACTTCGAAAGCTGGCGTCATTGGTTTGGTAAATGCAACCGCTAAGCAGCTAGAAGACAGCTACAAAGACAAAGGCATGACCATCAACGCTGTGGCGCCAGGGTTTATCGAAACGCAAATGACAGAAGCGATTCCGTTTGCCATTCGTGAAGCCGGTCGCCGTATGAACTCAATGAGCCAAGGCGGCTTGCCAATAGACGTGGCTGAAACCATTGCATGGCTTGCTTCACCAGCTTCTGGCGGTCTAAACGGTAATATCGTACGTGTTTGTGGTCAAAGCTTGTTGGGTGCATAGCTTGTTAGATGTATAGTCGGTAAAATACAGGCAAAATATCGCTCGATAAATAACTATCTTGATAAATAACGATATAGTATCGAGCGCGCCTGTATTAAGTAGGCGATATTGACGAGGTTTTTAAATTGTCCTCACATATGCTTACGAAAAAATTGCTGATAAATTGTAATAAAGCTGCCCGAGGGTGGCTTTTTTATGATAAAAACAGGTATGAATCAAAGCTTGTGTTAACAAACGCTCAAACAGTCAGACGACTGCGTAGCAGTTTAAATGTAGCCAAAAAGTTTGCTTAAGCCCCATTTAGCTCAACCTCCATTTAGGATTTATTATGTCAGACAAACATTATGATGCGTTGCCAAAAGCGCACACCACCTATGCCAATATCGTCAAGAGTTTATTGCCTATTGGTAATAGTGATAAGGTCAGCCGCGAGCAGTTGCCACAAGCGACGTATTATGTAGACGAATTGCACATCGACCAAAGCAATCTTGAGGATTATCGTCAGATTTGCGGTTTCGCTGACAACGGCAAAGTGCCCATTACCTATTTTTCTGTGTTATCGCAGACCTTGCAGATGAATATGATGGTCAAAGAGCCATTTCCCTTTGCTATGTTAGGCTTGGTACACGTGGATAATAGCGTGACGCAGTATCGTCCTATCGGTGAGCGCGAAACGGTTGCCATGGCGGTGAAGTTTGATAATTTACGTGACCATGCCCAAGGTCAACAGTTTGACTTTGTCACCACCGTCAAAGCAAACGATGAGGTCATTTGGGAAGGTACGTCTACCTACTTATCACGTAGCAAAAAACCTGCCAGCAGTAAAAATAAAAAAAGTACACCGCGTCCAGTGACCGTTAAGCCTTTAGTTAATGAAGAAGGCGTGCACAGTATTTTTGAAGTACCAGAAGATATCGGCCGTCGTTATGCGTTTGTTTCAGGAGATTTTAACCTTATCCATCTGCATCCGCTATCGGCACGTGCATTTGGTTTTCCAAAAGCCATCGCTCATGGCATGTGGTCAAAAGCCAAGTGCCTAGCATTGATGGACGAGCTGCCAGATGCTTGTACGGTTGACGTATCGTTTAAATTGCCTATCTTTTTGCCAGCCGAAGTAGAGCTTATCGCTGAGCCGGTAGCACAGTTAACAAGCCCAGCAGATACTTGCGAGTTTGGCCTATTTAGCGCGAAAAATGACAAGCCGCATTTAGCTGGGGTGATTAAGCTGCAAGGCGAAAATCAATAGATTGCGTTTCATTTTTAACGCTGTTTTTA
The DNA here is from genome assembly GCF_002414005.1 of Psychrobacter sp. UBA5136. Classification (GTDB taxonomy): domain Bacteria; phylum Pseudomonadota; class Gammaproteobacteria; order Pseudomonadales; family Moraxellaceae; genus Psychrobacter. The sequence goes on along the minus strand of NZ_DHYG01000025.1, from coordinate 16,208 downwards.
ACATTTATATCTTACGAACCAATTACTAATTATGACTTTACATGAAGATGCAACAAGCGTAGCTGAGAGCAATAACTCAGCTACGATAGATGAAGCTACTGCTAAAGATAATGGTGTCAATCTAGAAAGTATTGTTGAGCCGTATTTTCGTCCTGATGACAATACCATCGTATGCGGCGCACTCGATGAAGAAAAAGTAGCGGCGTTAGCGGCGGCTGGGGTTGAGTTGGTGCTGAATTTACAGCCAGATGACGAGCTAAATTTCGATGAACGCGCGGCGGTAGAGCGCGCGGGCATGCATTATGAGCAGCTGCCGATCAGCGGTGCTAATGATTTAAAGCAGCTAAATATATTGGCGTTTGATAATATTTTGCGTCAGTACCATGGTAAAAAAACCGTCATGCACTGTGGTACGGGTAATCGCGCTGGCGCAGCTGTGGCGCTGCGGGCAGGCTGGCTACGCGGACGCAAGATGGATACTGCAATGGAGCGCGGCCGCAGTCATGGTTTGACGAAGCTTGAAGAAGAGGTTCATAATCGTTTATTGGTTCCACGCTAAACTGGTGTCATATATAAACTATGTATGGCAAGCTGTAGCGCTAAATATTAGCGACATTTAACAAAAAGGCGACCAATAGGTTGCCTTTTTTATGAGTAAATTTTATAAGCCATTTTTTGGGTATGAAGACCATTTTGCATAAATAAAGCGAGTAAGTAATGAAAAATAATAATGAAAAAACTGAGAATCAAAACGCCGATACGTCTATCAATCCTGTCATTCAGCAACGATTACAACAGCTATTAACGGATTTACAGCTTGATGACGCGCCAGCAGGTGGCGCTTTGGTGGTTTATCAAGCGGGGCAATGTATCGCTCAAGCAAGTGTCGGGTTGGCACGCGCAGATTTATCATGGAGTCCTGATACCTTATCGCTGAATTTTTCAACGGGGAAAGGGGTGTTAGCGACATTGGTGCATGTATTGGTCTCACGGCAAATGCTCGACTATGACCGACCGATTGCCGATTATTGGCCAGCTTTCGCTGTCAATGGAAAGGCGCAGATTACTTTGCGTAGCGTCATGTCGCATCAGGGCAACTTGTTTTCGATTCAAAGTATCGACGTCGATAACGACACGGTGCTTGACTGGCCTCTTATGTTAGAAAAAGTAGCTGCCATGCCAGTGACAGCTCCTGAAGACAGTAAATTATATGAGAGTGCTTATAGCGCCTTGGTTTATGGATGGGTGTTAGGCGGCGTAATAGAAGCTGTTACTTATACGCCGTTAGCCGATGCATTGCGGCATTATTTGACCGAGCCTCTTGGGATTGCAGACAGCTGTTATTTTGGCGTGCCAGACGATAAGGTAAATGACGTTGCCCATTTGGTTAAATATTTCGCATCAGCAGAGCAGAAAGCAAAGCAAGAGAGCAATCAACAGCAACCGCAAGCGCGCCCTCGCCGTAGCAAACCTGTTTTAAGGGCGGACTCTGAAAATACTCTACGCATTTATTCAACTCTACCAAGCTATGCTTGTTGGCAAAAAAAAGCCGTTGCCGATCAAGTCGCTGTTACCGCAGCGAATGGCGCTGAGGATAAAGCGGTAGATCATATACCGAGTTTAGATACGGCAACAATTAACCGCTTATACTTTAATAACAGTCAGCTGAATCTGAAAAATTATAAATCAGCCCTGGTACTGGCCAATAAACAACCCATCGATTATTACGACACGCGGACGCTACAAGCCATCATTCCTGCTGCCAATGGCGTGGCGTCAGCGCAAGCACTAGCAATTATTTATGCCATGCTAGCCAACGGCGGCACATGGCAGGGACAGACACTGATTAACGACGCAACTTTTAAACAGCTATCAACCCCGCAAGTCAGTGGCATGGATGCGGTGATGCCAGCAAAAATGAGATGGCGCTTGGGCTATCATCGCAGGTTTAGTATGTGTCACAGCGAAGCTGGCGATATGAGCGCGCAAGGTTTTGGGCACATGGGTTATAACGGTTCGGTGGCGTGGTGTGATCCTGCGCGGCAATTGTCGTTTACCTTTATCCATAACTTTGATGTGACGATGCTCAATGACGTCCGTCAGTTTGCGTTGACAGAAGCGGTATTGGGTTTGATTGATGCTGAAATATAATAACCAATTATCCTTGGCGCGGCTTATTGGGCGTCATCTTAAGCAGCCTTGGGGAAATTAAACCATGGATAAAGATAGAGGCCAAAATGACAATTGAGCAGACAATCCAAAGTTTAACGGCGTCTACCTCATCAAAGAAGCCCTGATTGAGCGCATAAGACAGATAATATAAGGTGCCAATACCGCGAATCCCTAAGGCGGAAATCGCATATTTTTCAGTATAGGGCAGTTTTAATCCCGATAGGGCAATAAATCCGCCAATCGGCCGAATTAACAGTAAAAAGGTAAAGCTGACGATATAGACGCGCCATGTCAGCTCAACGCCCGCTTGTAGCCCTTGACCTAAAAACATACCAAAAACCACGAGCACCAATGACATCAATAAGCCTTCTGACTGCTCAGCGAAATCGTGCAGCTTTTGGTGATAGCTGTGTTCACGCTCCGAGCGGCGAAAGGCAAAGGCGGCGACAAATACCGCAATAAAGCCGTAGCTGTGCACGTACTCTGCCAGACCATAGGCGAGCAAGGTGAGGGCGATCACCACATAGCCTTGAGAGATAGTCGTGTTGTGGCTGTATTTTGAAAAGACCAATTTTGCCAGTACTTTACCAACGATAATGCCGACCACCAAGCCTGCACCAATTTTCCACAGCACATCATGGGTAAACCATGACCACAGCATCGCACCTGTGAACTGCTGCCCGCCGCTATAGGCTTCCGCTATCTTAATCGCCAGATAGACGAATGGAAATGCCAAGCCATCATTTAACCCGGCTTCTGACGTTAAGGTAAAGCGCGGGGTATCTTCGCCGCCCGTGTTAGGCGGCCCAACTTGAATACTAGAGGCCAATACAGGGTCGGTCGGGGCGAGTACAGCGCCAAGTAAAATGGCAGCGCCTAGGGTCAAACCAAAAGCATAGTAGCCCAATGCTGCCAGTGCAAAAATGCCAATCGGCATCGTGATAAGTAGCAAGCGGACGGTTGGGCGCCATAATTGCCACGACAGCTCGGTGTCAATCTTAATACCAGCACCGACTAGTGAGACCAATACCACAATCTCGGTCAGCTTTTCGATAATTAAACCGTTATCCATCGGATTTAAAAAAGACAAACTGGTCCATAAGTAGCCCATGAGTAAACCAAAGCTTACTTGCAACATCGGCAGCGAGATGGGCGTACGTTTAAAAATAATAGGAAACAGCGCGCCAAATAAAAAGGCAATACCGCAGACCAATAAGAATAAATTATAGTTTTCAATCATAAGTTTGGTGCACGCTATTTATTGGTTTTAAAAGTCAAAGTTAGAGGAAATTTAATCGCTCTTAATAATGACGGTAAAACCCTTTTAATACCGCAAAAAAACGTTATCAAACGGGCGTCTGCGTTGTTTTTTGGTGAAAAAAAGCCTGCATAGCGCAGGCTTAGTATTACTTTAAGAATGTATCTTTAAAAACTTATGAGCCACATGCTTGGCTTAACGCTCAACTTGGCTCACATCACGTACCGCACCGGTATCGGCGCTGGTGGTCATCGCTGCATAAGCACGTAGGGCAGGAGTGACATGGCGCTCACGGCTAACAGGCTTCCATGCATCACGTCCCCGCGCCTCCATTTCTTCGCGGCGGGCGGCAAGCTCTGCATCGCTGACCTGCATATTAATGGTACGGTTCGGGATATCAATATGAATGGTATCGCCCTCTTGTACTAAACCAATAGCGCCGCCTTCAGCAGCTTCAGGGCTGGCATGACCGATGGACAAGCCTGATGTGCCCCCAGAGAAGCGGCCGTCTGTGAGCAGTGCGCACGCTTTACCCAAGCCTTTTGACTTAAGATAAGTGGTTGGATAAAGCATCTCTTGCATGCCAGGGCCGCCCTTTGGTCCTTCATAGCGGATGATAACCACATCGCCTGCGACAATTTGGTCATCAAGCACAGCGGCCACGGCAGCATCTTGTGATTCAAAAATACGCGCGCGTCCGGTAAAGACTAGGATACTTTCATCGACGCCCGCGGTTTTGACCACGCAGCCGCGCTCAGCAATGTTGCCGTACAGTACCGCAAGGCCACCGTCTTGTGAGTAAGCATGCTTTGCACTACGAATACAGCCTGACTCGCGATTGACGTCAAGGTTTGACCATTCTTTTGATTGCGAGAACGCTTGCGTGGTCCGCACGCCACCAGGCGCTGCGATATAGCGAGCCCGCGCTTCCGTATTATCAGGATTCATTATATCCCATTTATCGATGGCTTCTTTCATGCTCGCGCTATGAATAGTCGGTACATCGGTGCTAAGTAAGTCAGCACGGTCGAGCTCGGCAAGCAGTGCCATCACGCCGCCTGCACGGTGGACGTCTTCCATATGGTATTTCTGTGTAGCTGGAGCAACTTTCGATAGGCAAGGCACGCGGCGGCTTAAGCGGTCAATATCGGCCATTTTAAAATCAACTTCCGCTTCATTAGCTGCAGCCAGTAGATGCAAAATGGTGTTGGTTGAGCCGCCCATCGCAATATCTAAGCTCATTGCATTTTCAAACGCAGCTTTGGTGGCGATGGAGCGGGGTAATACGGAGTCATCATCTTGCTCGTAGCGGCGCTTGGCTAACGAAACAATCGTGCGACCTGCTTCTAAGAACAACTCGCGGCGTAACGAATGGGTTGCTAGTAGCGAGCCGTTACCCGGCAATGATAAGCCAAGAGCTTCAGTCAAACAGTTCATCGAGTTGGCGGTAAACATCCCAGAGCATGAGCCGCAAGTTGGGCAGGCTGAGCTTTCAATGGCTAACACGTCTTCATCGCTAATGCTGTCATCAGCAGCATCCATCATCGCATCGACCAAGTCGAGCTTACGAATGGCATTGCCTTTACTGTCGGTCGCATGGACGTCGCTACCACCATCGTTGTTATGGCTGTGAGCAACGGTGCTAGCGATAACCTTGCCCGCTTCCATAGGGCCGCCTGAGACGAAGACAACGGGGATGTTTAGGCGCATGGCTGCCATGAGCATACCGGGGGTGATTTTATCGCAGTTAGAAATACAAACTAGCGCATCGGCGCAATGCGCATTGACCATGTATTCGACCGAATCCGCAATCAAATCACGGCTTGGCAGGGAATACAACATCCCACTATGACCCATAGCAATACCATCATCGACCGCAATGGTATTAAACTCTTTTGCCACGCCGCCCGCTTTTTCAATCTCACGCGCAACCAATTGCCCCAAATCTTTTAGATGCACATGGCCCGGCACAAACTGCGTAAAGGAGTTGGCAATCGCAATAATCGGTTTGCCAAAGTCGCCATCCGTCATGCCGGTTGCACGCCATAGGGCACGTGCGCCTGCCATATTACGACCGCCAGTAGAAGTTTTTGAGCGATAATCCATGTGATATTCCTTACAAATAAGCGAGATTTATGAACGTGTGCAGCATCCGCTGTCATACTGATAGTGTGCTTTTTATGCCAAGTGAGTACTAGTGAATAATACTAAGTCATTACCATACCATTAGATATGAGTAACTAAAAATCATTAACCAAGAATCATGAAAACTTGAGGGTCAATATTTAAGCAAGACGCTCTAAAATAGCGCTCTCAAACCAAGGCAGCTCGCTTTTATCAGCTTCTAGTTTAGCAATGACCGCCAAAGCATGGGCTGCTGGCAAGCATTGATAGTCAGCGCTAGCAGCAATCGTCAGTATTTGTTTCTCGTTTTCAGCTTGTTCATCAATACTGATAAGTGTTTGTTTGGTATTCTTATAAAGCACATCAATACGGCCAAAAAACTGCCAGTCTTTAAACGCTGCAATGAGCGCATCCGCCTCATCTTTGGTATAAATTTGCTGGGTGTCTTTGCCAGTATTGGTCCAATGCAAACGTACCGCCAATTGCAGCGCTTCGCTAAATACTACCAGTGAGCCAATTACTTTTACATGCCAAGGGTTGGTTATCAGCGCCTTATCAATACCAATAAGTTTTGCTGCCTCATCCGCCGTCATTGGGGTATTAAACTGCGCAAGTAGAGCAGGTGTTAATGGGTAAGTCTCTTTAATGCTGTCATCCAAACTGTCGTAATGATATAAAAATGGCAGCGGCATATCTTGCGTGATGGTTTTTTTACTGATTTTACAATTATGGATACGCCAACTGATCGCCTTATCGGTCAATGCTTCCGCTAAGATAATGGCATTTGGCTCAATGGGTGACGGGACGCTATCTCCGAGCGTTTCATTAACCACAGTGTTATTCATAGCGTCATAAGTTGGCTCTCTATGAGCCTCAGTATTGTTTGATAATTGAGTTGGCAAGGCAGTCAAATCCATAAACCTAGGGTGATTAAAATAGAGGATTAATATAACATTTAAAGCGCATGGCTCGCCAATAAATTAATCGTGACGCTTATAGATTGCTTTATAGTTGAGTTAAGATTACGTAGTTGAAGTAAGACTGCAATTGGCTGGGTAATTTATCGCCACTTGTACTTAGCCAATATTTCGTCCACTATATTTGCTGAGATTGTTACCCTTATCCTTTAATACCGTTAAACCATTACTGATAACCGATTATTAATAACTGATTAAGGAATAAAAATGAGTCAAGACAAACAAACCAAATACGATGACAATAATATTTTTGCCAAAATGCTTAACGGGGACATTCCTTATCATAAGGTTTTTGAAGACGACAAAACCCTTGCCTTTATGGATATCATGCCGCAAGCAAAAGGTCATGTTCTCGTCATTCCTAAACAAAAAACTTGTGATTTAGAAGATTTGGAACCCGAATATGCAGCAGCTGTCCTCATGACTGCCAAAAAAGTCATGCAAGCGCAGCGCCAAGTATTTGAGCGAGAAGGCATTATTCAGATGCAGTTAAATGGCTCAGAAGCAGGACAAACCGTTTTTCATTATCATCTTCATCTCATTCCCTCTAATATCCATGAGCTTGGCAAACATGCTGTCGAAATGGCCGATCAAAAGGAGTTGGCAGAGCAAGCCAAGCAGTTAGCGGCGCTGATTGATGCTTAAAGTAACCATTAAAATTGAGTTTTTTTAATGAAGGAAGAAGTAATAATTCATTTTTCTTATAGTAATAAAAAAGGCAGCTAACAAGTTGCCTTTTTTGTTTTTAGGTAATGGTGGTGTAACAAGCGTTAAAGTAATGTTACGTCTTAAACAAGATTCTAGGGTTTGCGCCATTAATGTGATAAAAATCAGTCATCTTATTATTTACATGCCTTTTATTACGCTATTTTTTATTGGCATGCTTTGAAAACTTGTTGGCATTTTTCTCACTATTATGAGACTCCCTTTATGAAGCACCACTCATCCAAATCCACTATTCTGCTGCCGGTATTTGTACCCGCAGCGGTCATTATGCTGCTGTTGGTTATCGGCACTGCTGTCAATCCTGCCGCTGCTGGCGCATTGTTTAGCACTGTGCTGGCTTTTATTACCGAGACTTTCGGTTGGTTTTATATGTTGGCAGTCGCCATCTTTCTTGTATTTATTGTTGCCTTGGCATTTTCGTCTTACGGCAGTATTAAGCTAGGTCCTGACCATGCAGAAGCTGAGTATAAATTTCTTGAATGGTTTGCGATGCTATTTTCAGCCGGCTATGGAATTGCCCTGCTATTTTACGGGGTCGCTGAGCCAGTCACTCATTTTGCCAGTCCACCATTATCAGAGCCGCAGACGATTGCCGCTGCAAAAGAAGCCATGCAAATTGCTTATTTTCACTGGGGCTTTCATATATGGGCCATCTATGGCGTCGTAGGTTTATCGCTGGCGTATTTTTCCTTTCGCCACGGTTTGCCGCTGTCGGTACGCTCGACGCTATATCCAATCATCGGTGACAAAATCCATGGCCCCATCGGCCATACCGTTGATGTGTTTGCCATTGTGGGCACAATGTTTGGTATCGCCACCAGTTTGGGCCTATCGGTGGCGCAGATTAACGCGGGTTTAAATTATTTATTGCCCGAGATGATACCGGTTAGTACGACGGTTCAAGTGATTGTCATTGCCTTGGTCACCGCGGCGGCGTTGGTGTCAGTGCTGGCGGGTATGGATAAAGGCGTAAAACGGCTGTCTATTTTAAATATGGTTTTAGCCACGGCCTTGATGCTTTTTGTGTTCGTGGTAGGGCCGACGATATTTATCTTAAATGCTTTTATGGAAAATACCGGCAGCTATCTGGGCAATATCGTTGAGCGTACCTTTAGCTTACAGGCTTATCAATCGAGTGATTGGATTGGCAGCTGGACGCTGTTTATCTTTGCATGGACGATTGCATGGGCGCCTTTCGTTGGTTTGTTTATTGCCAAAATCAGCCGCGGTCGTACCATTCGTGAGTTTGTACTGGGCGTGATGCTCGTACCAACCATATTTACCTTCTTTTGGTTTTCGGTATTTGGCGATACCGCGCTGCATATGATTATGGTCGAGGGTTATGAGGCGCTGATTACTGAGGTGCAAAATGACCAAGCGATTGCTTTATTTAAATTATTAGAGCGCTTGCCATTTACCCAAATCGTCTCCTCATTGACCGTATTATTGATTATTACCTTTTTTGTGACCTCATCGGATTCAGGCTCGCTGGTTATTGATTCGCTTGCCGCGGGCGGCCGAAGCGATACGCCTTGGTGGCAGCGCACGTTTTGGGTAGTGACCGAAGGGGCGGTTGCGGCAGCCTTGCTTATCGCAGGTGGTCTGACTGCCTTGCAAACAGCGGCCATTGTCAGTGCCTTACCGTTTGCCATTATTATTTTAGCTTCGATATTTGGTATGTGGCGTGCGCTGCGGATTGAGGGCCATCGCAATGAGAGTTTGGCCAATGACAATCACCTGCCGCCGCACCTGTTAAAACTGGACGCTTGGCGTGACCGTATTGATTATATGACTCAGCAGCCAACGCGCGAAAAAGTACTGGGTTATATCAAAGGCACCGTTTTATCGTCTATGCAAGAAGTGGCAGAAAAGTTTAGTGAGACGGGCTGGTTGCCAGAAGTAAACTATGATGAGCTAAATGAGCGCGTCGTGCTTGAGTTAAGAAGTGGCGGCGACAATGTTGAATTTTGGTACGAAGTGCGCTTATCAGAAAACGAGCTACCTGACTACTATACCGAAGATATGGCGGAAAAACTGCCGCAAGAACACCATTACCGTGCTGAGGTTTACTTACGCCGCGGCGGTCAAACCTATGATTTATATGGTTATCAGTCGGCTTCGGTCATCAATGACATTATCGATCAGTTTGAAAAATACCTGCACTTTGTCAATGTCTCGCCCGATATCCTGCCATGGCGTATGCAAGCACACGATGACGATATTACGTTGGAGCAGGGCAGTGTGTTTGATAAATAAACCAATCAGCATTTAATAGAAAGTAGAAAAAGGCAGCTAAGACGTTGCCTTTTTTTGACAATAAGCGTTTTTGGCAGTAATCGAAGTTGTTTGTGTATCGGTGTTGTTTGTTTAGCGGTGACGTTTTTATCAGTGTAGATAAATCTGCGTCTTGCCGATGTTTGTGTTATTTAAAAAATTCGTTTGAAAAAATAAATGCTATATAGCAATGTGATATATCTATCTAAAGTTATGATTTTATTGAGAAATTTTTATGAGTAAATTATCGCGTTCCACCATTTTACTACCAGTATTTATACCAACTGCGGTCATCATGTTACTGCTGGTGGTTGGAACCTCTATCAACCCAGAGGCGGCTGGCGCGTTATTTGGCGAAGTATTGAGCTTTACCACTCAAAAGTTTGGCTGGTTTTATATGCTGGCGACCGCATCGTTTTTGTTGTTTGTGGTGGCTATTGCCTTCTCGCCTTATGGCAATATTAAGCTAGGTCCTGACCATGCGGAGCCTGAATATAAGTTTTTAGAATGGTTTGCCATGCTGTTTTCGGCAGGCTATGGCATTGCTCTGCTATTTTACGGCGTCGCTGAGCCAGTTATACACTTTGCCACCCCGCCGTTATCCGAGCCGCAAACGATTGCAGCGGCAAAAGAGGCGATGCAGATTGCTTATTTTCACTGGGGTTTTCATATTTGGGCCATTAATGCGGTGGTCGCTTTAACATTGGCTTACTTTGCTTTTCGTCACGGTTTGCCGCTGTCCATGCGCTCGACGTTATATCCGCTAATCGGCGACAAAATCTATGGCCCCATCGGTCATGCCGTCGATGTATTTGCTATTTTGGGGACTTTGTTTGGTTTGGCTACCAGCTTAGGTATTTCTGTATCGCAAATCAATGCCGGATTGAATTATTTATTACCCAATATCATTCCCGTAAATAGTAACGTTCAAGTGATTGCGATTGTATTGATAACGGGCGCTGCATTGATATCAGTACTGGCTGGCATGGACAAAGGCGTAAAGCGGTTATCTATTTTAAATATGGGCATCGCCACAGCGCTGATGTTGTTCGTATTTATCGTTGGCCCGACGGTGTTTATTCTCAATGCTTTTATGGAAAATACGGGCAGTTATCTCGGTAATATCATTGAACGCACCTTTAGCTTACAAGCGTATCAAGCAAGCGATTGGATTGGTAACTGGACCTTGTTTATCTTTGCGTGGACGATTTCTTGGGCGCCTTTTGTGGGACTGTTTATTGCTAAAATCAGCCGTGGCCGCACCATTCGTGAATTCATCATGGGGGTGATGCTCGTACCGACGATTTTTACTTTTTTCTGGTTTGCGGTCTTTGGCGACACCGCTCTGCACATGATTATGGTTGATGGTTATCAATCATTGATTGGCGATGTGCAAGACAACCAAGCGATTGCTTTATTTAAATTATTGGAAAACCTACCTTTGACGCAAATCGTGTCGTCGCTGGCGGTATTGCTGATTATTACTTTTTTTGTGACGTCATCGGATTCCGGCTCACTGGTTATTGACTCGCTCGCCGCGGGTGGCCGTAGCGATACGCCATGGTGGCAGCGCTCGTTTTGGGTAGTGACAGAAGGGGCGGTCGCATCGGCACTATTATTGGCAGGGGGGCTGACCGCCTTGCAAACAGCAGCTATTGTCAGTGCCTTACCATTTGCGATTATCATGATGCTAGCCATGTTTGGTATGTGGCGGGCGCTGCGTATTGAGGGTCATCGCAATGAAAGTTTGGCCAATGACAATCATTTGCCGCCGCATCTGCTAAAACTAGACGCTTGGCGTGACCGTATTGATTATATGACCCAGCAGCCAACGCGCGAGAAAGTGCTTGGTTATATCAAAGGTACGGTCTTAGCGTCCATGCATGAAGTGGCCGAAAAGTTTAGTGAGACGGGCTGGTTGCCTGAAGTGAACTATGATGAAGTGAATGAGCGCGTGGTGTTTGAATTGCGCGGCGGTGAGAATGTTGAGTTTTGGTACGAAGTGCGCTTATCAGCGTACGAGCTTCCTGAGTATTATACTGAAGAGATGGCAAATCAACTGCCACAAGCGCACCACTATCGGGCGGAGGTTTACTTGCGCCGCGGCGGTCAAACTTATGATTTATATGGCTATCAGCCAGAGTCCGTCATTAACGACATTGTTGATCAGTTTGAAAGATATCTGCACTTTATCAATGTCTCGCCCAATATTTTACCGTGGCGTATGCAAGCTCACGATGACGATATCACCTTAGAGCAGGGCAGTGTATTTGATAAATAATTGCTTTACTATTGGCGATTGCTGCGTAAATGATTAACTGAATAACTTGCAATATGCGTACGAATCCTTAGAATAACGGCTTGTTTTCCTTGACTTATTGCAATTAACAACAAGCCGTCATTTATGTCTATTGATTCTCCAGTGTTACCTTCGTCGTCGCAAGTATCTGACCATCCTTTATTGCAGCCCTTGGTGATTGGCGGCTTGACGATTGAAAACCGTCTGATGGTCGCACCAATGGCAGGCGTCACCGACAATCCTTTTCGCCGATTGTGTAAGTCGTTTGGCGCAGGGCACGCGGTCAGTGAGATGATCATCGCTGACACCGCCCTTTATGCACGCAAAAAATCGCTCTACCGTGCCAATTTTGATAACGAAATAGCGCCTATTTCTGCCCAAATAGCAGGTGCAGAGCCTGATAAGTTGGCAGAAGCCGCCCGCTATCAGATTGATAATGGCGCACAAATCATTGATATCAACATGGGCTGCCCTGCCAAAAAAGTCTGCCGTAAGCTGGCAGGGTCTGCGCTGCTGCAAGATGAAGATTTGGTGGCGCGTCTCCTCGATGCCGCGGTGGGAGCCGTCGATGCGCCTGTGACGTTAAAAACGCGCTTGGGGTTTGAGAATGGCCGTGAGAATATTTTGCGCGTGGCCAAGCGCGCTGAGCAGGCGGGTATTGCGGCGATTGCCATTCACGGCCGAACGCGCGAGGATATGTATACCGGCGAGGCGCGTTACGAGCTAATCCGTGAGGTAAAAGAAAGCATCAGTATTCCCGTGATTGCCAATGGTGATATCGATAGTGCGCAAAAAGCCCAGCGTGTCTATGAGCTAACGGGCTGTGATGCGGTGATGATAGGGCGGGCGGCGCAAGGGCAGCCGTGGATATTTCGTGATATTGAGAATTTTTTGCGTTCAGGAGACATGCTTGCGCCGCCAAGCGTTGGTGAGATAAAAGAGATTGTGTTGGCGCACTTGCAAGAGCTGTATGAATTTTATGGCGAATATTCAGGCTGCCGAATCGCGCGCAAGCACATTGCTTGGTATACCACGGGCATTCCCAATTCCAACGCCTTTCGCCAAGCGATGTATGGTGAAGAGAGCACCGCTGGGCAGTTTCGTGTGGTTGAAGACTTTTTGCACGCTCATGAATAACGCCCAAAAACTGCCAGTCTAAGCACTAAGTTTGCTAATAAACCTTTGACTGCCAATATTCACCAAATTAAAGGCATATTACGGCTTATTTGTTGACTTTAATCCACCGATATTTGCTATGCTTTAAGCAATTATTAGTGGGAATAACATTTATAAAAAGGATTCTTTATGGCCAATCCCTCAAAGAAAGCGATCAGCAAAGTGGTCAAAGATAAGCACATTGTTATCACGGGCGCATCAAGCGGTATTGGCGAGCGTACGGCGTTTCTACTCAGCGAATGCGGCGCTCATGTTATCTTATTAGCGCGTACCGAAGACAAACTAAAAGCCGTTAAAGAGAGTATCGAGGCACTTGGCGGCAAGGCCAGTTATTATCCATGTGATTTGACCAATATGGATGCTATTGAAAGTGTCAGCACGCAAATTTTGGCAGATTTTGGTCATGTTGATGTCTTGGTCAATAACGCGGGTCGCTCGATTCGTCGCTCGGTTCACGAGTCGATCGACCGCTTCCATGATTTTGAGCGTACCATGGATATCAATTACTTTGGCGCCGTGAAAATCGTTCTTGGCTTTTTACCCACGATGATTGAACGCCAGTCTGGTCAAATTGTGAATATCTCATCGATTGGCGTACTGGCGAACAGTCCACGTTTTGCCGCCTATGTCGCCTCAAAATCGGCATTGGACGCTTTTAGCCGTTGCCTCGCCGCTGAAGTAAAAGGTGACAATATTACAATCACCAATATTTTTATGCCATTGGTACGCACGCCGATGATTGAGCCAACCAAGCTGTATCGTTACATGCCTGCGCTGATGCCGGATGAGGCGGCGATGATGGTTGCTAAAGCAATTGTCCATAAACCGAACAGTATTGCCAGTAATATGGGTAAATTTGCCTCAGCGACTTATTCGCTAGCACCAGCTATTAACGTTGGTATTCAATCAATGGGTTACCGTATTTTCCCAAGCACCCGCGCTGGCCTGACGAGTGATAAAAAACCAAACATTGCTCAGCGTGCCTTTGCTAGAATTCTACCGGGTGAGCATCATTAGGATAGAGTTTTAATTGATTAGATAGAGGAAAAGGGTACTTAGTATCCTTTTTTTCGTTATAGGTCTGTTTATAGCAATGATAATGGTTCCCTAGTGAGGACTCGAATATTAAGCTATAGGTTAATGGGATCAGGGGTTTTGGTTACTTTGTTCATTGTGGTGTACTTCACAGTGTACATATTGAGATGCTTAATGTGATTTGATCATCTCACTCTAGAGTAGAGAGTAGGTAATTGATTAACCAAAATAGCGAAAGGCTTAAAATATGAAAAAATTTATACCTCATTTAAATGCTGATATTATCCCATTAAAAAGTGCCGCAGGCATTGATATTGGATTAAGCTTTGATGAGTTTCTTAAACATGCACCACATAAGCTGGTTGATAATAAGGAATATAACAAGCCATCAAATACTAAAGGCTTATGGTATGTCATACATCACAAAGGTACTAATAGCTTAGGAAAAGAGTTTGATGCTTATGCCTGTCGCTGGAATAATGATGTTGTTTTACAGTTTGATGGAAAACCTACAAAAATTCTTTACGGAATCATAGTTTCAGACAATTATAAAGGTTCGCTATTCAATGAATTGAGAATTAATGACAGATTAGACAAATTATCTAGTCAGTACGATTTAGGATTTTATGCGGATGGTCATTTTTTAATAGATAAAGAAGATGCAGATATTTATGTACCAATTGAAATTGGTACAGATTATTTAGCCAGCTATGAAGATGTGCCTAATCAAATTATTCGATTATTTTATGTGACAATGCCATTAGAAGAACAAGAAAGACACGGTATAACTTGGAATTAATTACACACCTTAATCGGACGGGCAATTTCAATGCCTAAAACTTTCTGACGATTGAACTGATTTTGTAATAACTCTAGTTCGGTGCGCTATACAAGCATCGAGCATCTTCTAACAATTATGAAGGTAGTAAAATGAATTCTGAAAACCGAAATATCGATGTTAATGCTACTCTTCGTTTGCTTAGCTCACTTAAGTCTTCTGTGTATGACAGAGACCGAGATAAAGCATTAGCTATGATTAATAATATTACCAATCAATTAACTGATGAACCTCATAGTGAGCGTTGTGAGCGTTGTAATTCAGTACTTGAACACCCTCATACTGGGTGGTGTATATATTGTTGGGAGAAACTTACAAGGATTAAGTAATAATTGATGCTGATTCCTCAGCTAGTTCCAATAATGTATGCTTTTCCATGTCATTACAAAGGTAAGTGTGCCACCAATAATGATTACTATACTGAAAATGATACATATTTTTTAAGAAGCTTAGGCATTGAACTATCTGTACTAGATGCAAAGCAGGTATTCTGAGCTTATTTTTTCGATAATAGCAGTCTTGTTCTTCAAGGTTTTTTCTGTACAAATAACACAAAAGAGTAGATCAGGACATAAGACAAACACAAGCACTGAACCTAGAGATTTAATGATAAATTTCCTATTAACACAACCTGCGATACAAAAAAACAGCTCCTAATTAGGAGCTGTTTTTTGTCAGATAACACGATTAAAATTACGTCAACTAACGGCGGTTTTGAACATACACCACTTTAGATGCATGCTTATGGTTTTGAGCCACGAATTTCTTATTTGCAACTTTCTTAACGACCACTTTCTGAGGGGCCTTATGTTGCTGTCCATGGGAGACTTTATGTTTTACAAAATGCGGTGCAGGTGCGGCACTTGCTTGACCAATCATCGCAAAACAAGCAGTAGCAGCTAGAATAGAACTCATCATTATTTTTTTCATTATCATTTCCTTCCAAATGCTTATCAAGCATGAATTATTAATTAAGATGTATCGCTTACCATCAGACAAAATGTCTTGATGTAGCCTTACTCTGTCGACAAAGGAAATGATAACGGATTATGGCTTTGCGAAGCTTTATGAAACTTGACGAAAGGTTACAACTGTTACTAACTGCTCTAATCTTCTTTAGAAGTAGGATGTTCTTGTATTTTGGCTAGTACTGGTAACGCTCACTAGAGGGTATAAAACTCTATCAATACCAATTTTTTTGGAAAAGCATAGCCTTGAGCCATGCTGTCGATTTTATAGTTATTAAGTTCATATCTAAAACAAGTAGTGCGATGCGCTATACAGGCATCGAACTATAGTCAATCCCATCTAAAAGTGTTATAAAGTAAT
>NZ_DHYG01000026.1 GCF_002414005.1 Psychrobacter sp. UBA5136 | reverse complement strand
TTAGGTGGGATTGACTATAATATCTGATTTTATTTTGCTTGAACGCGTCATTACTTTAATGCGACATTAATAATGGCTATTTAATAAATAAATCGGTAAATAAAAGTCAGTCTCTTATCGCCAGTATTTTGCTGCAAAGATACTGGCTTTTTTTCTGTCATCTGTATGCCATTGTTTGCTATGATAATGACGTTTTTGTCTGATAGAAGAGTTAGCTAACCGTGCCTCAAGTATCCGCGTCGTCTTATAAGCGTCCCCGCAAGCTCTGGTGGCTAGTTGGCTTTGTATTATTCGCGCTATTTGCCGTCTTGCAAATGCCAGCAGCATGGTTAGTTGAAAAATATGCACCAGATACGCCGTATGTACAACATGTGTCGGGCAACTTATGGCAGGGCTCTGCGATTTGGCAACTGCCGGTATCAGCAGCGCCGCTTACCGGTGCCGCTGAATGGACGTGGCAGCCGTGGCATTTATTATTGGGTAAGCTAGGGGCAGAGGTCGATATCAGCTCAGAGCAGACGCGCCTAAATGGGCAGGTGCAGGTAGGTACCAGCTCTTGGCAGGTTCAAAACATGAGCGGTAAAATTGCCCCTGAAACTTTAGCCAGTGTGATCGATTGGCAGCTGCCTAATACCCCGATTCAGGTCAATAACGTTTCATTAAAACGTCAGTCTGCTAACAATGCTGAAGCAAGCAGTTCAGGTAAAAACGCAGCGGGGTTTAGTGAGGCGAGCGGTCAGCTTACATGGGTAGGCGGTGAAGTCGGTTATCCTAGCGGCAGTAAGATTTTTTATATTACCATGCCCGCGCTGCGAGCCGAGCTTAGTGCCGAGCAAAAGAATAATAAAAATTTGCTGCATGTCAATCTCGTCAACAATCAAGAGAAGCGTTTGGGCGATTTGTATATCGATGGCGACAATATGCTAGATGTGAGTTTAACCCAGCGTCTATTAGAAAATATGCCAGAATATAAAGGCCAAGCCCCACAAGATAAGCCTGTGGTGAGTGTGCGACAGCCACTGCTTGCTGGTTTGGGGACGCGCTAGATGATGAGTGTTACCGATATTTCTAGCCGTTTAAAACCTATTATTAATACCCTAAATCGCTTTGCCGCGTGGTTGTTGTTATTAGCCATTGTTTGGTTGTGCTGGAGCGCCGCGCGCTTGCTGTGGTTATTGCTGGCACCACCACTAGCACCTGCCTTACCGCTGGCTCACCTACAAAGTACGGCGAACAGTAGTACAGATCATAGTGGTTTATTTGCCATTTTTGCTGACCCTGATCCTATTGCAGCCCCAGTTCAGCCGCCGCCCAATGTTGGGCTAAAAGGCGTACTTATTGCCATACCAGAGAGCCTGTCTTCAGCGATGCTAGACGTCAATGGTGAGGTGAAAAATTACCGTATCGGTGACACTTTAAAGGACAGCGATTATACGCTGGTTGCTGTCGATTGGAATGAAGTCATTATTGCTGATGCTAATGATAAAGAAATCGTCATCAAAATGCCGGAAGCCATGCCACTTGATCAAAGCACTATGCTGGCGGGTGCGGTAAGTAATCAGCGTTTGCCAGACAATAATATGTTGCCTAATTTATCTAATGCACCGCTGCCCGAGCAAGGCAATCCTGAGATGCAAGCAACTGGGGAAGCAAGTAGTGATAGCGCGCCGCAGTCGCCAATCGACGAAGCCGTCACCGAATTGCAAGAAAATCCTGCCAGTTATTTAAGTCGCATGGGCGTGATGGCGTCAGGCGAAAGCTATCAGGTCACAGCAGCGATGCCTGCTAAACTGCGTAATCGGCTAGGGCTAGAGCCAGGCGACAAGGTACTGACTGTTAATGGTCAAAGTGTCGGTAGTAATCCTGGGCAAGATGCCAGCGTGCTGCAACAAGTAAAACAATCTGGTGAAGCACAAATAGAAGTACAGCGCGGCGATCAAGTCATTACCATTCGTCAGCAGTTTTAATTAAAAATATTCATCAGTTCTTAATTTAGATAATATTAATTCAGCACGCAAAACTCAGCAAACACGACATCAAGTAACATGCGACATCACTGTGGGTAATCATCAATATGGTCAGTTCTCAAAATTTTTCGGTCACGCCTTTGTACCATATCTTGCAGCGTTTGATGCGTTTGTGTCGTCCGCTTTGCCTAGCTGTGCCACTGTGGGCGGCAAGTACGGGCCTTGTTCATGCAGAAAGCTGGAAGGTTAATCTGCAAGACGCTGATATCAAAGCATTTATTAATGAAGTGGCGACCATTACCAATCAAAACTTTGTCCTTGATCCGCGCATCAACGGTAATGTGACGGTCATTTCTAATAAAGCGCTGTCGCGTGACGAGATTTTTCAGCTGTTTTTAAGTGTCATGCAGGTAAATGGCATTGCCGCTATCGACTCCGGTACGACGATTAAGCTGGTGCCTGATAACGTCGCCAAACAATCGGGCGTGGCGGTGGACTTACGCGGTGATAGCGTTGGTGAAGCGCTAGCAACGCGGGTGATTTATTTGACCAATACCCAAGCCGCAGAAGTGCTCGGCGTCATTCGACCCTTGATGCCGCAGTCGGCGCACGCAGCAGCAGTACCGGGCGTCAATGCTCTAGTGTTGTCTGATCGCGCTGATAGCCTAAACCAATTGACAGCGCTTATCCGCGATTTAGACAGCAACGTCAATGACAGTTTGCAAGTCATACCGCTGCGTCATGTCGATGCCGAGCGCATGATGGAGCTGATTAGCGCCTTGGTAGCAAGCGCGAGTAGCGGGCAAGCGCAAGGCGGTAGTAATCAGCTGAAAGTCATCGCCGATACCTCTAGCGATAGGCTACTCGTCAAAGGCAGTCCTGAGATGATTGCCAAAGTCCAAGAAATGGTGAGTCAGCTAGACACCACGCCATCAAGGCGTTTGAGTGGTCTGCGCGTCTTTCGTTTAAAATATGCCAGTGCTGGACACATTGCAGAGATGCTACGCGGCTTGCTTGCCAGTCAATCTATCAATAGCTCTGGTGCCGCCTCAACCTTAGAGTCAGCTTCCCTAAACGATGCCAGTAGTACGGGGTCGCCCATTAATAGTAGCGCTAATGCGCTTGCCAATAGTGCTACGAAAAATACGACTGGCAATAGTGGCGCGGCTTTATCCACGTCAAATTTAGGCGGCGCAGGTAACGGTATCGGCGGTCGACCTTTTAGCATCATCGCTGATGAAACCCAAAACGCGGTCATCGTCAATGCCGCGCCCGAGCTGATGTTCGAGATTGAAGATGCCGTCAATCAGCTTGATAGCCGCCGCGCGCAGGTCTTGATTCAAGCGGCGATTGTCGAGGTGTCAGGCGATGATGCTACCCAACTTGGCGTGCAGTGGGCGCTAGGCAATGCCAATAGTGGGTATGGGGTGGTGAACTTTAATAATGTTGGTGCAAGTGCCGTCTCGCTCGCCGCCGCAGCGTTGTCGGGCGGGGCAAATATTAGTTCAGCGGCAGGCTCTATTGCTGGGGCTTTAATTGGCATCGGCGACAGTAAAAAAGACAGCCAAGGCAATACGCAGTTTTACGGCGCTATCTTACAAGCGCTTGATTCATCGACCAGTGCCAATTTGTTATCTATGCCATCAATCTTGACCTTAGATAATGAAAAAGCCAGTATTTTAGTCGGTCAAAACGTGCCTTTTGTCACCGGTTCTTATACCACCGGCAGTGACTCTTCAACCAATCCATTCCAAACCATTGACCGCCAAGATATTGGTATCAATTTAAACGTTATACCTCATATCGGTGACAATGGCACCGTGCGTTTAGAGGTTTCGCAAGAGGTCTCATCAGTCGTACCCGGCAGCGCGGCCAATGCCAGCGGTCTTATTACCAATAAAAGCCTGATTAATACCACCATCCTAGCCGACGATCAGCAGACGATTGCCTTGGGCGGTTTGATGCGCGATAACACCACCACCCGCCAACAAAAAGTTCCCGGCTTGGGTAGTGTGCCCGTCATTGGGCGACTGTTCCGCTCTGATAATGACAGCACACAAAAGAGCAACTTAATCATCTTTTTACAGCCGACCATCTTACGTGATGGCGGGGCTGTCGCTAGTGTGACTGAGCGCAAATACAATCAGATGCGCGTCCTACAGCTGGTCATCGATAAAAACGGCACGATTAAACAGCTGCCACTTAGCGGGACAGAAGGTTGGAATGGCAACGTCAGTGCTGACTATGAGCTGATGCCGCTTAACCCATTGGTACCTAAGCGTGACCAAACGCCAAAAACAACTTCTCAAGGCTTTACCAAAGTCGATAGCCCAAGCAGCGAAATTAAGACTTATCCTCTAAAACGTTAAACTCTAATATAGGTCGCTTACGAGTCAATATCGCAAGCGACAACCTCTAGGTTAAAATAAAACGATATAGCGAGTAAATATACGGCATGATGGCGTTGCCGTACATTAGCTTGCGTATTCATAACACAGTTAAACACAGCGTGTCCTTGAGCGGCGTATAATTAAAAGATATTTAACTGCGTATGACTTTTATAAACAATTATTTATAATCATACTTTAAGTGACACTAATTTTAAGTGATGAAAGTTTTGAGTAGCAAAGATTTTGAGTAGAAAAGGTTTTAAGACTATTAAATAAAGAGTAGTTAAAACAGATAGGCGACAATAATGGTCAATCCTAACAAAAATAGAAAAAAATGGTTGACCCTGAGTGTGGTTGGCATGGCTCTGTTACTAATTCCGCGGCGTAGTAGTAAAAAAGCCGATAGAAAATTATCAGATGATGCTAAAAGTAATCGTAATGATAAAGTGACTGACAAAGTAACTAATCAGACAGATATTAAGGATAATTCAGCGCTAAAATAGAAGCTGTTAACATTAAAAGCCATTCTATTAAAGGCGATAACTACCGATTAAAGCTACGTTTTTATTTAAAAAATATTATTAAAATCATTAAATTTGGAGTCTATTGATGACGACGATTGACGCCTCATTTAACGCTAATGAGAACCTACCCACCATTTTCCCTTTAATCGATACGCATACCCACTTTGATGAACCGGTATTTGATGTTGATAGAGACGAGCAGCTACAAAAGGCTTATCAACAAGGCGTACGCCATCTGGTGCTAGTAGGATATTTGCACCAACATTTTGAGCGCCTGTATGAGACTGAGCAACGGATTAATAAACAGTCGCGCTCTATTGCAGGACAAACTGCTCAGCAAGAAGAATCGCATCTTACGGCGCATATTGCCCTAGGTCTGCATCCCCTTTATATCGACCAGCATACAGAGGCGCATTTAGAGAATATGGCGCAGAGGTTAAATGAAAAGCGTCCTTTAGCCATCGGTGAAATCGGTTTAGATACGTATACTGATGAAATGAAGCAGCCTGAGATGTTAGAAAAACAGCAGCGTTTTTTTAACGCGCAGCTAGATATGGCGGTCACGCATCAACTACCTGTGATGCTGCATATTCGTAAAGCGCATGCTGAAGCGTTGGCACTATTAAAAGCGCATGATTATGATGCCCATAAGCTTGGTGGCATTGCTCATAGCTTTAGTGGCGGCGAACAAGAAGCAAAAGCGTTTGTAAAACTGGGCTTTAAACTTGGCGTGACTGGCCAAGTGACCAATCCAAATGCAAAGAAGCTGCGCCGTGCAATTCAAGCGGCGGTCGACACTTACGGCACTGAATGTTTGGTCATCGAGACGGACTGCCCAGATATGACGCCGATTATGTGTCAGGATTCAGATAAGAGTCAATCAGCGCACGGGCAAAATTCAGATGATAAAAGGGATGATGCGCCAGCTCACAATAGAAATGTCCCTGCCAATCTGCCTTATGTATTAGGCAGCTTAAGTGAGTTACTGGACGTATCAGCGGCTACGCTTGCCGAGCAATTGTGGCACAACAGTTGCAGTGCTTTACAGACTAACTGGCATTATTCGTGATAATTGTTATAAAACACACTGACTATTAATTAAAAACTTTACAAGAGCTCTCACCTGTTATGACTGAAGAAGCACAATTGCAACCACTTACGGCACAGCCAGATACTTTAAAGAACCAAAATGTCATTGCTACCAATGAACAACTTGCCCCTGACAACTTGGACATAACAGATATAGTTGAAGATTCAGATGAGCAGTATGAGCGCCGTTTTAGAGGGACGCAAACCCTTTATGGTGCAGCGGCAGTAGATACCTTTGCTGCAGCGCATGTTTATGTGATTGGCGTTGGCGGGGTGGGCTCATGGGCAGCAGAAGCGCTCGCTCGCACCGCCGTTGGCACGATTACCTTGATTGATTTGGATGTTTTGGTGGCCTCAAACGTCAATCGTCAGCTGCCGGCGTTAGACAGTACGTTTGGGCAAAGTAAAATTGCCGCGATGGCAGCACGTATCCGTGAGATTAATCCAAAAGTTACACTGCATTTAGTGGATGATTTTTTGACTGCTGAAAACGTCGCGGCGCTATTGCCCAATCGTGAGCAAGCCAAAGCGGCTGCGCAAAAAAATCCCATTGTCGTTTTAGATTGTGTCGATGACATGAACGCCAAACTTGCCATTGCGCTGCATTGTCGTTTTAACAAATTAAAATTGGTTTGCGCAGGCGGGGCGGGTGGTAAAATAGATCCAAGCCAGATTCGCGTCAGTGATTTACGTGACAGTTATCAAGATCCGCTATTGGCTAAGCTACGTAACAAACTGCGCCATGAAAAGGGCATCAATAGTGCGCTCAAAGAAAAGTTTGGTATCAAGTGTGTTTACTCCATAGAACCGCCGCGCGTCGATAAAAGTTGTCAGACAGGGGGATTGCACTGCGGCGGTTATGGCTCGGCGGTAGTTGTCACGTCGGTAGTAGGTATGCTGATGGTAAGTGAGGCATTACAATTGTTGCTCAAGCAGGCGCACGTTAAACAGAACGTCTGATATTATTTTTATGGAGACTATCTTGTCTACAACTAATCCAGCTAAAATCAGTTACCCAGTAGCGGTAGATGAAGCAGAACGCATCGCTAAGCTTAAAAAGTATCAAGTGCTTAATGACAATGAGGAGCCTGCATTTAAGCGCCTTGTCGATTTGCCACAGCTGTTTTTTGACATGCCGATAGTCACCATTACCTTTATGGATGAAGAAACACAGTATTTAAAGTCTGCCCGTGGGTTGGGCGATATATGTCGTACCACACGCGAAGTTGCTATTTGTAACTACACCGTATTATCTAATGATGTTTTTGTGGTTGCAGACCTGTCAAAGGACGAGCGCTTTAGTCAAAATCCATTGGTTACTGATTCACCATTTTTACGCTTTTATGCCGGTGCGCCAATTATCATCCATGATGATAACAAAAATTATCGCTTGGGTTCTTTATGTTTGATGGATACGAAGCCGCATCATGATTTTGATGAGCAGCAACAAAAAGTTTTGGCACAATTTGCCATGATGGCAGCAGATGCTTTGCAACTACAAGACCAGCAGCGCCATGCGAAGCATGCCAATGAGATGAAATCGGAGTTCTTGGCCAATATGAGCCACGAAATACGCACACCGATGAATGGTATTATTGGTATGGTTGAGATGCTAAGCGAAACCAAACTGAGCGCTGAACAACAAGAATACGTCGATAATATAAAAGTTTTAAATGAGCATCTGCTGGCAATTATTAATGGCATTTTAGATTTGTCAAAAGTGGAATCGGGCAAAATGTTCATCGACTCTATTCCGATAAACCTCTCGAGCCTTTGTAATGAAGTGGTGAGCTTATTTGCTGTCAAAGCCCGTCAGCGTGGTTTGATTCTAGACTACCGTTATACGGAGTCAGTATCGCCTTATATCAAGGGCGATCCGGTACGCCTCAAGCAAATCATGGTAAATTTGGTCAATAACGCCATCAAATTTACCCGTGAAGGCGGCCGAGTGACGATTGATGTCAAGCACATGCAAAACAACCCTTGTGGTAATAAATATGATGAGCATAACGCTACGTGTCGTAATGCGCTTCATGTAGAGCAGGCTTCTCATTATAATACTGACGATAGGGGTTTGATTAATCATCAAGACATGACGCTTTGTATTGAAGTCACAGATACGGGAGTCGGTATTAAGCCTGAATCATTAGAAGCAATCTTTGATGCTTATGATCAAGCCAATACGTATACTCATCGTCTTTATGGCGGCACCGGACTTGGTTTGTCGGTTTGTAAATCTTTGGTGGATCTTATGGGCGGCTATATCGAAGTGGACAGTGTCGTTGGAGTCGGTACGACCTTTACTGTCATGCTGCCGTTACCTCCTATCGATGAGGCAGGCTACGAGAACTGGCAGGACTCAAGCGACTTTGGCATGACCGAACCGAGTCATGAGCTTACGGGGCATATCTTACTTGTTGAAGATGATAGCGTTAATGCGATGATTGCTAAAAAAGCGCTTAACAATAGCGGCCATACCGTCACCCACGTCACTGATGGGCAACAAGCGATTGAAGCTTTTGCTTTGCATCCCGAGCTGTATGATATCATCTTGATGGATCATCATATGCCGATTATGGATGGCGTACAGGCGACCATTAAGCTGCATGAGCTTTATGATCCACAAGTACTGCCGCCTATCATTGCCCTGACCGCCAATGCGATGGATGGCGAGCGTAAAAAATACCTCGATGTCGGCATGCAAGATTATTGCACCAAGCCTTTTAAGCAAGAACAGCTTAATGCTTTGGTTCAATACTGGCTGATGCACAAGCAATCGTTAGAAGAGTAATCTTTTATTTAAAATACGCTCTATAAAAAAAGCTTAACCACTTATTCGCGGTTAAGCTTTTTTGTTTATAAGCGAGACAAAATGCTTAGTTAACGCATGCCTAATTAATGTACGCTTAGTGAACGCCCGCTTAGTTAACGCGCGTTTGGTAATCACCCGTACGCGTATCAACACGGACAATTTCGCCTTGCTGCACAAATAATGGCACCCGTACCACAGCGCCCGTCTCTAGCGTCGCAGGTTTGCCGCCGCCGCCTGACGTATCACCGCGGACACCAGGATCGGTTTCGGTGATTTGTAATTCAACAAAGTTGGGCGGGGTGACGGATAACGGCACACCATTAAATAAGGTGATGGTGCAAAGAGCGTTGCTGTTTTCTTTTAGCCATTTTAACGCTTCACCAACCGCTGTTTTATCGGCTTGTAGCTGCTCAAAGCTCTCAGGGTGCATAAAGTGCCAAAATTCACCATCGTTATAAAGATAGTTCATTTCAGTATCGATGACATCCGCCGCCTCTAAGCTATCGCCTGACTTAAACGTCTGCTCGAGCACACGACCGCTGCGTAAGTTACGCATTTTGACACGGTTAAAGGCTTGCCCCTTACCAGGTTTGACAAACTCATTTTCAAGAATGGCATAAGGGTTGCCATCGAGCATGACTTTGAGACCAGCTTTAAATTCGTTAGTAGAAAAACTTGCCACGGAAAACTCCTAAGGGTTGTAAGTATTGTCATCAATAATTGGATGTGGGGTGTGGGCCTTGCTTTTGCTGCGCTAAAACCGCTTACAATGCTCAGTAATTAATGCTCAGTAATAAGTGAATCGCGCGTACACTTTGATAGTGGATGCACTAAGCGCGTATAATAGCGGCTTTTGGGCACAAGTATAAGGTTGTCATGATAAACCATTTAATCACACAAAAAAACTGGCAAACGCAATTATCCGAAGCGATAACCTCTATTGATGAGCTGCTTGAGCTGTTAAAGCTTGAAGCACTGCGCTCAGAGGTCTATGTGCCTGAGCACTTTACGCTGCGAGTGCCGCGAGGTTTTGTGGCAAAAATGACGGTCGGCGACAGTCAGGATCCATTGCTCAGGCAAGTATTGCCCAATCAAAAAGAACAAATTGCTGTGACCGGTTACGTAGCAGACCCCTTAAGCGAGAGTACGCACAATCCGGTTAAAGGTTTGCTGCATAAATACCAATCACGAGTGCTGCTAACCATTACGGGTGCTTGCGCCATCCATTGTCGTTACTGCTTTCGCCAGCATTTTGACTACAGCGCCAATATGCCAACCGCCGATGCCAAAGAACACATTATCAATTATATCAGTGCCAACCCTGAGGTTAACGAGGTGATTTTAAGCGGCGGCGATCCGTTAAATGTCACTAACAGACGCTTATTTGCTTGGCTCGATACGTTAGAGGCCATTCCGCAATTAACCACCATCCGGCTACATACCCGGCTACCCGTGGTGATTCCAGCGCGTCTAGATGAGGCACTATTAGATAGACTGTCAAAAAGTCGCTGCCAAATTGTGATGGTGATTCATTGTAACCATGCCAACGAGATTGACGCGCTGACCGCCGAGTATTTGCAGCGTGCTCGCGCCGCTGGCATTACTTTATTAAATCAAGCGGTACTATTAAAGGATATCAACGATAGTGTGGCTGTGCAAACCGCGTTAAGTCAGCGTTTATTTGCGGCTGGCGTGCTGCCTTATTATCTGTATGTGTTGGATAAAGTGGCAGGCGCGGCCCACTTTGACAGTGACGAGCGTGCGGCTATTGAGATTTATTGGTCATTACTGGCAGCATTGCCTGGTTACTTAGTGCCAAAATTGGTGCGAGAGTTGCCAAATAAACCCTTTAAAGTACCGATTAATATTTACAATGAGACTTAAAATGGGCAATATAGTACATCACTATTTTAGTAAACAAATAACGACTAAAATAGTTGGTAATTATTTATTATCGATAGAAAATTATTAGAGTGAGTTAAGAAATAAACATAAGTAAATAGATATTCACAGGCAGATGGATTGGTAGTCAGCAGTAGGTCAGTTGGTTGTCATTTGTAAGGATGATGTCTAAGCCGTATTGCTTGTAAACATAAATTCTGAGATCTGAGAATAGTTCTAGACCTCTATTGATACCGTGCGCAATTACTAAGGATAGTAATGGTAAATTTATCGACGTTGCAACAGTATTTAAAAGCTGATGTGCCCTCATCGCAGACTTTACCTAAGTCCTTGAACAGCGATGCGCTGCGTTTGCGTAAATGGGCGGCGCTGCTGCCTATGCAAACAGAGACGCAGCAAACAGAGCAGCTAGAACAAGTGCTCACAGAGTTGCGCGGGGCGAAGATAAAGGATCGACAACGCCTGATGCTATTTAATATTGTGATGGATGCGGCCAATCAACTGATTGCGCTGCTGCGCCAGCATTATATATATGAAACAGGCGCTTTTAACGACTATCAGCTGGGCTATGCGGCGCAGGTGAAGGCGCTGTACTATTTAATGATTATGGGTTATGACGATGTCATACGCCGAGAAATTGCTTTTTTAACAGATAAAGCGCCGCAATCATCAAATGGCTTATGGCAGCGCTATTTTACCAATAACAAATCCGCGCCAACCACTTTAGCGATTGCATCCTACCAAACACTACTGATGTATCAAAGACTCTTGTTCGAAGAGGCGCTTTGTTATCAAAAGCCTGTCCCATACTTATGGTCTAATATTAATCAGCTTTACTATAGGGCTTGTCAGCAGCGGACAGTTGATATCGATGTCAGTGCTTATATCACCACCCACTGTGCGGATAGTATCCATCAATTATATGCTCAGCTATGCCTGCATAGCTTGTTAAACGTCCGCGCTATGCGCAGGGCCAATATTTTAATGGCACAGCGTTTGCTACTAGAGTGGAGCGAACATCTCGTTGCAACCAGAGAGCCGCAAACGGCGACAAGGATATTCGTCAATTTACATAGTGACAGTGCGCCGACGTATTTAACCGCCCATTCAGAGATTAATCCCTATGATGCGCATCATGATTGTGTGTTTATAGAGCTGGCACCGCTGGTCACTTATCTAAAATCGCGTAGGGAGAAACTTATCAAGGAAGGTCGCGAAGGGGCTGAGTGTTGTTTGATTAATACGGTTGCTAAGACATTAAGCTATCGCTATATCCAGCCCCCATTAACGCTACCGATTAAACAAAGCGCTAAATGTGATGCGCACGTCATTACTAGATTTAATGATATTCATTACCGCGTGAGTAATGAGCAAAGCTTATCGAGCCTAATTGTCGCCAAAGAGCTACCAGATTATCAGCAACCTCGCTATGACACCTTGCAAAAAAATCACTCTGTCAATAAAGCTTTGGCGGTAGAGACGTTTGATGGCAGATGTAGCGGTGATCTTATCAATAATGGCAATGATTTGTCTCACTTTCGCACCATGCGACTACTGCCCGAACCAGAGGAGCTAGTAGCGAGCAAAAAGGTTAATTCTTTTCCTTACACAGCGGTATCAATAAACAGTTTTGAGACAGAGAATGTCTTAGAAAAGGATTATGACGTTAAAGGAGCAAAATACATAGTAAAAATCGCTGAAAACGACGTGCTTACTTCTATTGCGCCGCCGTCATTGCGCATCATGAGTCTTTTCTTATTGTGCCGCCTTGACGACTCCGCCTCACCTGATTGGTCAATAGGGGTGGTGCGTTGGCGCGAGATGGACAGTAAAGAGCCTAAACTTGATTGGCAAGTGCTCGGTCACCAACTCATCGCTTGCGGTATTCGTCTGCACAATAGAGACAGTCGCAGCCGACATTTTGTGCCTGCGTTCGTCGTCGGTAGTGATGAGCAGTTACAGACTACCTGTAGCTTGATCGTGCCGACTTCTCATTTTCAAGTAGGTGATAAAGTGGTGATGCGCATCAGTACCAAGCAAAAAACACTGCGTTTGGTACGGCATATGATGATGACCGATGAGTTTAACCAATATGAAGTGGCGCAGCTCTAAACGTCTATGTCTCAAAACGCTTATATCTCAAAATTCCTATACCAGCAGTACGCGATATATCGATATCATTTTTCACTGACTTTATTTAGTTAGCCTTAACGCGCACATTGAGCTTGTAACTTAAGCAGCAGTCGATTAAATTATTGTTTATAATAACAAAACCGCTACTATGATTTAAAAGGCTTCCTATGCGTATTCAGTCCATCTTAAACCTATTAGTCATCGATGACGACCAGCTCTACGCTGAGCGACTCGTAGACTTGCTAGGTTCGTATTATGATAGTGTGAACTTGGGTTTTTTAGATGACAAAGAAGAGCTGTTAAAGACGCTACGTCAACCGTGGGATGTGTTGGTGTTTGGGCGAGCTTATGACATGAACTTTACTGATGTGGTTGGCATCATTCAAGAGCAAGGTATTGACTTGCCAATGATTTGTCTAATCAGTAAGGAAACCGCTGCCAACGCTCATAATGATAAAAACTTACCTGCCGTGATGAGTAGTACGATGGTTAAGGCGCTTGGCGCAGAGCAAGAGCTGGCAGTTGTCATGGCAATTTGTTTGCAGCATGATAATTTACGCTGTCGTCAGCAGCTTAAATCCTTACAGCATGTCATATCGGAAGCCGAGCAACGCGCAAATGTGCTGATTAAGAACTCTAAAAGTGCGGTCGCTTATATTGACCAAGGTATACATATCTTTGCCAATGATCCATACCTGCAGTTGTTTGGTTTTGAGTCAATGAATGACATCATTGGCATACCTGTGATTGATTTGATTGATGGCGGCGATAATATAAAAGCCTTTAAGCAGTTTCTACGGCAATTTGATAAAGGCAACCGTAAAGACGTTGAGTTTAATTTTGAAAGTAAACGTACCGATGGTAGTACGTTTGCGGCAACTTTACAATTGGCTTCGGCAACTTTGGACAGCGAGCCAGTTACTCAAATCATTATTCAGCAAAGTAACAATAATAGCGCTGAAGTTGCCAAGCGCTTGGCAGCCGCTGAGCGCAAAGACAGCTTAACCGGTATTGATAATCGCCTCGGTTTTGAGTTGCAGTTGACTAAAGTGTATGAACAAGCAAAACAAGGCGTCTTGACGGCAGGACTATTCTATATCCAGCTTGATAATGTGGGTAAAATTAGAAGTAGTTTGGGCCTTCAAGGCTTAGATACTACAGTGCAGCAAGTTGCTCATGCCTTAGATGCGCTGATGACAAATGAATTGGGAGCAGAAAGTCACGTAAGCCGTTTTAGTGATACGGCTTTTACTATCTTAGTAGAAAATCAAAATACTGCCGCGCTTAAAAAGTTGGCTGAGAAAATCGGTTCGACCATCAATGAGATGCTTATCGAAGTGGATAAGCGTACCACCCATACCACGGCAAGTATTGCTATCGTAAAGATAGAAAAAAGTACGCCTGAGCCAAGAGTATTGCTTGAGCGCGCGCTGGACGCTATCAATCAAATTATGATTGAGACTTCCAATCATGGCGATAAATACCATTTGTATGACGCCAGCCAACATGCCAATAGCGATGACCATGCCCTTGCCGAATCTTTAGTCGATGCCATTACTAACAATCGCTTTGAATTGTTATTCCAGCCGATATATGACATCAATCATGATCGCAGTGATTTCTTTGAAGTATACCTGCGCCTACCATTGGCAGATGCGAATAACACTGTATTGACCCCTGATCAATTTATGGCGGTAGCCAAAGCCCATAAACTGCTTGAAAAAATAGACCGCTGGATACTCATTAATGCTTGTAAGAGAATTAATGACGTGCGTAAATCACATCCAGATGCAAGGTTATTGGTACAGCTGACCAATGCTTCTTTGGTAGACAAAAAACTGCCGAGTGTTGCCAGTCAATTAATCAATGCCGTTGGCGGTCAAGCGGGAGCGTTAACCTTACAATTTAGTGAAAAAGACATCGCCGACCATTTAACCGTCGCAAAATCTCAATTTGCCGCCCTTAACCAAGTCAACTGTCAGCTGGGTATCAATAATTTTGGCTCATCGGCCAAATCGGTTGAGCTTGCCAGTTTTGTGCAGCCTGACATGGTACGCTTAGCCCGCAGTTATGTAGACGGGATTGATACTCCTGAGAATTTAGAAACGGTTAAATCGCTCATCGTGCGTACCAATGAGATTAATGTTGATGTCTTAATGCCCTTTATTGAAGATGCCGCGACCATGTCGGTTGCTTGGAGTGTGGGAGCGCGCTATCTGCAGGGCTATTATTTAGAAGCACCTAGTAATACCATAAAAGTGTCAAGCGAGACATAAGTCTGGCCAAATAACTTTTATTTTTACCACATGACCCATATTTAACTGTTAGCAACGATATATACTTCTACGCAGCGCTATGTATGTTCCTCAATTTTACCTTGTATTATGATTGAGGTAGACGCATACATAGCGAATGCTCCTCAATTAAAGATTATCCCATCATGTCTATTGTCAAAAAATACCAATTAGGCGCTGTATTTGCCGCTATCTTATTGCTCACCGCTTGTGAGAAAACGCCCCCTGATTATCGTGCCCCTGTGACGCTGCCGCTTTATACTGAGGGTGACGCTGATAACGGTGCGCTGATATATCAAGATGCTTGTGGTCAGTGTCATCAGCTCAACCCAGGGCTTAATAAAAAAGGGCCGCAGCTAATGAATATTTACGGCGCAAAAGCCGCCGAGCTAGAAGATTATAATTATAGTGAAGGGCTTGCAGCATCAGGTTGGGTATGGGATGCTAAAACGCTCGATCCTTATATTGCCGACGCCGAGAAGGCAATGCCAGATACAAAAATGCTCTCAGACCCGATGCCTGATGCAAAAGAGCGTGCGGATGTGATTGCTTATTTATCAACGCTGCGGGCGCCAGTACCAGCAGCCGGTGATGAGGCAAAGTAACAGTAACAGCTATCTAGAGCTATTACTTCTTTAACCTATTTTTTAAAAATGAGCCAAGAATCGATAATGAACCAAGCCACTCAAGCTACTGATGACTATCGCCATAATCAGCAAAAAATTGCTCAGTTAATGATGCAATTAAATCAAATCGTGCTAGATAAACCAGAGGTGGTTAAATTGGCGCTCAGCGGTATTTTGGCAGGCGGGCATTTATTATTGCAAGATTTGCCCGGTATGGGTAAAACGACGTTGGCGCAAGGCTTGGCGCAATTGCTCGGTTTGAGTTTTAGCCGCGTGCAATTTACCAATGATATGCTGCCAGCAGATATTTTGGGCATGAGTATTTTTGATCAAAGTCAGCAGCAATTTGAGTTTCGTCCCGGTCCTATTTTTACGCAGCTGCTACTCGCCGATGAGATTAATCGCTCTAGCCCTAAAACCCAAAGCGCGCTATTAGAAGCGATGGAGGAGCGGCAAGTCACGCAAGACGGGCAAACTTACCCTTTGCCGCAGCCGTTCTTTGTCATAGCCACCCAAAACCCATTACAGCAGGCGGGCGTCTATCCGCTTCCTGAATCGCAGCTGGACAGGTTTTTATTATGTTTGTCGCTCGGTTATCCATCGCCTGCCGCAGAGCGTGAGCTGTTAAAAGGTCAAGATCGCCGTGAACTATTAAAACAGCTTGGCTCCGTCCTCGATACCGAGGCGGTTTTATTGGCGCAGCAAGGGGTCAAGCAGGTTTATGTCGCCGATGTGGTGCTAGATTATCTACAAAGACTGGTCGCAAAAACACGCGCAAGCTTTGATTATCATGGCTTATCACCGCGTGGCGTGCTGTCGCTACAGCGCGCGGCACAGGCTTATGCTTATGTGTCGGGGCACATGGAGGTGACGCCTGAAGATATTCAAGCGGTATTTGCTGCGGTCACCGATCATCGCCTCGGTCAGCGTTTTATTCCCGCCCATGTAAGCGGCGGACAAACAACGCAAACCATAGCCCAACGTATTTTGGCAGACGTGGCTGTCATTGTTTAAAGACGTGTTGTTCAAAAGTCTGTCAGGTAACCGCTGGTTTTTTTATAGCGCGCTTATATGAAAACTGCTATTTAATTATCTATGTGGCTAATTTACTGGTAAGGATAGGATAGTCATGAGCCTTTTGCCAAAAGCCTTAACCACACCAGCCAGCTCAGTATTAAGCCGTTGGTTTGCCGCGCGCGCGCCAAAAACGGATAGTGCGACGCTTAATTTGCGTAACGTTTATATCTTTTTTAGCCGCGAAGGCATGCTATTTGCAGTGTTGTTAATCATCACCTTTATCGCAGGTATCAATTACGGCAATAACTTGGTGCTAGGCTTGTGTTTTTATCTGGTCAGTGTCTGGCTGATTAGCTTTCATGTGACCTTTGCGCATATCTCAGGTCTGCAAGTACGTTTGCTCGACGTCACCATGGCAGAAGCAGGTGCACCCGTTTGGGTGACGTTGCAAATAAAAAATGACAGCCGCCAACCAAGACGGCAGTTGTTGTTTGCCTTTGAGCAAGCGAGCTTTGAGCAAACAGCTAAGCAAAAGAGCAAAAAGACGATTAAAAAAAACCATAAAAAAAACAAACCTAGCGCTGATGATCTATCCTCAATACTGGTTACACGGCTACAAGACGAGCAAATTATTCGTTTGCCGGTGCAGACACATACTCGTGGGCAGCTAAAATTACCAAGATTAACCATCAAAACCGTTTATCCGTTAGGCATCATGCGCGCGTGGTCTTATGTGTATTTTTCCCGTACTGCTTGGGTGTATCCAAAACCTGAAGCATTTGATTGGCAGGCACAATATGCCGTCGCAAGTCAGGAGGATTTACCAACAGGCGGACAGTATCGCCAAGGGCAAGATGACTTCGAGCGCCTTGATAATTATATTGAAGGCGAGTCATTAGCTCGCGTTTCGTGGGGGCACGTGGCGCGCGGTCAAGGCATGTTTACCAAACACTTTGCTGACCCTGTCGGTCATGAGCAAACCCTAGATTATGCCGATATGCCAGCGGCGCAGCATGAGCAAAAATTGGCGCAATTGGCGTATGGCGCGCTACAATTAGGTGAGCTGGGCGTAGCATTTAATATGCGTTTGCCCAACGATAGACCATCAGCGTCAACAGTGAGTGAAGGCGAGGCTTTTGCGCAAGCGTGCTTGCTAAGGTTGGCAAAAGCGCCATGAGCAAATTTAAAGATAACGCTTCAAATGAGATTAAAATAACTCCGGTAAGCTTTGAGCAGTTGGCATCGGGTCAAAATATTGGTGTAACTGATGGCGCGAGCAGCAATGATAAATGGACTCATAAGCTGCTTGCATTACCAGCCTATTACTGGGTATTAATTGCGCAAGTTATCGTTATTTTACCCCATGCAGCGCATCTACCGTTATGGCTCATAGGTTTTGCGGTGGTCAGTATCATCGCCCAGATGCCGCACATAAAGGCCCGATTTAAAAAACTCGCGCATTTAAAGCGAGTCTATCAAGGCATGCAAATGCTCGGCTTCTTGGTCGGGCTAGTAGGTTTGTGGCTCACCTATAACACGGCGTTTGGTCTTGATATGGGCGTGGCGTTTTTAGTGCTATGTCTGATCAGCAAGCTGTGGGAGCTGTATAAGCGCCGCGATGCTTATGTGGTATTAAATTTATCGCTATTTGTACTGGCGTCGCTATTTTTGATGGACCAAGGCATGGTGACCACTTTTGAAGTGGTTGTCGGGGCAGTCGTTGTATTGTTAGCGTTTATTGCGCTCAACGATGATGGCAATACGCGCGGTGATGGGCGTCTGCGCACTTTGGGCGTGCTCGGTATCGGAGCGTTGCCATTATTGGTCGTGCTGTTTTTATTCTTTCCGCGCCTACCGCCATTATGGTCAGTACAGCTATCAGGGCAGCAAGCGACCACGGGCGTCTCCGACAGTATGGCGCCCGGTGACTTTGCAAATTTAGGCCAGTCGACCGAGCTGGCTTTTCGGGTAGAATTTGCAGAAAACCGCCCACCACAGCAGCAGCTATATTGGCGTGGTTTGGTATTTAGCGACTTTGATGGGGTGACATGGCGTCCTAGCTCGCAGCAGCGCGAGTGGCAACCGGCGCCGCCAGTGCCAAATTGGATGGCAAGTGCCTTAGCAAGCGTTCCTGATGAGGTAAAAGTTGCACCAAATCGCTATCAAGTTATCCTAGAGCCGACGCAGCAAAACTGGCTATTTGGCCTTGATTATCCTTTTACCCAGCAGCAAGATATCAGTATCACCTCCAATTTTACCTTGCGAAAAGACCAACCTGTCACCCAGCAGCTGCGCTACGAGGTCCTACAATTTGCACCGATGCGTATCGACACGGCGCTAACAGATGAGGCGCGCCGTCTGAACCTTGTCCTACCAAGTAGCGGCAACCCGCAGGCGCGAGCGCTGGCGCAGCAGTTATTTGCCCAGTCAGGCTCAGACCCAGTGCGCTATATACAGTCAATCGAGCGCTGGATCAACCAAACGAACTTTCGTTATACGCTATCACCGCCACGGCTGCACAATAACCGTATTGATGAGTTTTTATTTGAAACCAAAGCTGGGTTCTGCGAGCATTATTCTTCAAGTTTTACCTTTATGCTACGGGCGGCGGGTATCCCTGCGCGCGTCGTTGCTGGCTATCAAGGCGGTGAGCCAAGCCGTAACGGCAATGTTTGGGAAGTACGGCAAATGGATGCGCACGCTTGGACAGAGGTTTGGCTTGAGGGTCAAGGCTGGGTTCGCGTTGATCCAACGGCTTTTGTCGCCCCTGAGCGCGTCGAGCAAGGCATGGATGCGTTAACACAGGCGCGAGGAGCTACAATGTTTGGCGATGGCGCGGGCGCGCAAATCAGCTATCAGCAGTATCAAATGCTGCAAACTCTGCGTCGCCTATCAGACCAAGCAAGCTACTACTGGCAAAAAGACGTCGTCGGCTATGATCAGGACAAGCAAGCCGATTCGCTACTCAAATGGTTTAACATCCGCTCCATCATGCAGCAAATCACTTGGCTGGTGGTTAGCGCCATTAGCGTTATAGCGATTCTTGTTTTTGTTATCTGGCAACGGCGCCGCAAACGCTGGCATCCCGCCGACTTACCGCTTACACAATTATCAAAACGCCTTGGTAAAGCCGATAAATCACTTGCTCGTGATGATAGCGAGGGGCAATTGGCGTGGCTTGCGCGTTTGGCAGGCGAGATTGATGATGACAGTATTCAAAATAGCGACCCGAATAGTAAAGTGAATAAGCTAAGCGCTAGCGGACAATCAGAACTTGTCCAAGAAAAAATTGCGCAGATTCAACAACACTATCGCCAGCTACGCTATGGCCGTTTAAGCACGCTTGAAACCAATGATAGTGAGTACCAAAAAGTACTCAATCAGCTAAAAAAAGCGGCGCGTGAATTGTTCTAATTCATTTTTTTAAATATAGTGAATCTCAAATAAGACGTGCTATTGGTATAAATTTTCTTTGCTTGCTGTGTGACTTTGTCACGTCAGAGGCTGCAAAAAATTCATCCCAG
>NZ_DHYG01000027.1 GCF_002414005.1 Psychrobacter sp. UBA5136 | reverse complement strand
TTCTGCGCTGAAATGTTAAAAAAGCTAAAGACAACAAAATAAATAAAAGCTAAAAATTATCAAAAACTAAAACCCACACGGCGCATCAATAGCCGCAATCACACCGCCGCCGAGACAAACTTCATCGATATAAAATACCGCTGATTGACCGGGCGTGACGGCGCGCTGCGGCTCATCAAATACCACACGCACCTCCGAGCCGTCGTCATTCATCGCGTAAACACGGCAGGCTTGGTCCGGCTGACGATAGCGGGATTTTGCCATACAGCGTAAGCCTTCCGTGCTAAATATGTCGGCAGGCGGCAGACCATCGACCCAGTCAAGTTTATAGGCTTGTAGCTCGTTGCTTAGCATCATGGGATGCTCATGACCTTGTCCAACGATTAAACGGTTTTTGTCCAAATCTTTTGCCAGTACAAACCAAGGCTCCTCAGGACGGTCTTTAACCCCGCCGATACCGATGCCGCCGCGCTGACCCAAGGTGTAATACATTAGGCCATCATGTGTCCCAATAATATGACCGTCGTCGGTGACGATATCGCCTTTTTGCGCAGGCAAGTACTGCTGTAAAAAGTCCTTAAAGCGGCGCTCGCCAATAAAACAAATACCCGTTGAATCTTTTTTATTAGCGGTAATTAAACCGTGCTCTTCAGCGATTTGGCGCACCACTGGCTTTTCAAGCTCACCAACTGGAAATAGCGTTTTGGCAATTTTATCACCGCCAACGGCATGTAAAAAATAACTTTGGTCTTTATTATTATCCAGTCCACGTAAGAGCTGGGCGACCGTTTCGCCGTTGCTGTTTTCATAATTCACGCTGCGGCGCGTGTAGTGACCAGTGGCAATATAATCGGCGCCAAGCGTCAGCGAATAATCTAAAAACGCTTTAAATTTGATTTCTTTATTGCATAAAATATCTGGATTTGGCGTGCGTCCGGCTTTGTATTCGGCTAAAAAATGCTCAAAAACTCGGTCCCAATATTCCATCGCAAAATTGGCAGTATGCAGCTTGATACCGATTTTGTCACACACCGCTTGCGCGTCTGCTAGGTCATCCATCGCCGTGCAATATTCGGTGCCGTCATCTTCTTCCCAGTTCTTCATAAACAGACCTTCCACCTTAAAGCCTGCTTGCTGGAGCAAAACGGCAGAGACAGACGAGTCGACGCCGCCCGACATGCCGACGATGACATGCTTGCTGCTAGGA
Source organism: Psychrobacter sp. UBA5136 (assembly GCF_002414005.1). GTDB lineage: Bacteria > Pseudomonadota > Gammaproteobacteria > Pseudomonadales > Moraxellaceae > Psychrobacter. The sequence goes on along the minus strand of NZ_DHYG01000027.1, from coordinate 24,678 downwards.
TTGTCAATATCGGCAAGCGTTAGAGGACGCTGAGGGCTAAAAAAGTCTGAAACGGGTAGGCTAGATGTGTTTGACATGGCTGACATAAAATTGCTCAACAATTTATACGTTATCCAAAAATAGAGGCGCTTTTTAAACCAAAATAACAGCCACATAGAAGGGCATAAATGGTTAACGGTGCTACTATGATTTTTGGATTGGGTATGTTGGTCTAGGTATTGTGATAAAATAAGCGTCACATTATAACAGCTAATTGAAAGCGGTGGCGACCTATGCGCGCTCACCTTTGGTAAAACCGCTTTGGAAATTTAGATAACGATTCTAAATTATTCTCATCACTCTTCATTCACTTGGAATAACAATGATAAAAATTGGTCAAGGTATTGATGTTCATGCGTTTCATAATACGGGCGAGCAGCAGCAATATGTCATACTGGCAGGCGTGCCGATTGAGCACAGCCATAGTTTGCTTGCACATTCTGATGGTGATGTGGTGCTGCATGCGCTTGCCGATGCGTTACTTGGCGCGCTAGCACTTGGTGATATTGGGCAACATTTTCCAGATACCGATGCCGCGCACGCAGGCTTGGACTCGCGCGTCCTACTCCGTTATGTGTATGGTAAAGTGCAAGCCGCCGGTTATACTTTAGGCAATGCCGACATTACCGTGATGTGCGAGCGCCCAAAATTGGCGCCATATAATTTGGCTATGCGCGAAAATATCGCCAGCGACTTGCAAACCGATGTGAGTAATGTCAGCATTAAAGCCACAACGACCGAAAAATTAGGCTTTACCGGTCGGCAAGAGGGCATTATGGCCAATGCCGTGGTATTATTGGTTTCTAATACGACAGGCGTTTAATCCCAAATAGTAAATCAACAAGGTGGATTGTTATTAACATTGACGGTTATTACCGCTGACTGTTATTACTACTGATTACTATTGGCCATTGATTGTCATTCACTGCTGACTATTATGGATGGGGCTTGCAATATAGCCGCAATCGCCCCATGTACCAGCCACATGCTAGGTTTAATGTTTTATCGATTATTTAATGAATAGGAGCTTTTATGAGCGAGCAAACCCCAAATACCGCTACAAACGATGTTGAACAGCTGATTCGTGATCAAATCAAAGACAATAAAGTCATCCTTTATATGAAAGGCACGCCGCAGTTTCCGCAGTGCGGATTTTCTGCCAAATCGATTGAGGTTTTGACTCAAATTGGCCGTCCATTTGCCTATGTCAATATTTTGGAAAATCCAGAGATTCGCGCGACGTTGCCAAAGGTTGGTAACTGGCCAACGTTCCCACAACTATGGATCGACGGTGAATTGATGGGTGGTTCAGACATCATTTTACAAATGTACCAGTCAGGCGAGCTTAAGCCTTTGATTGAAGCCAATAGCCCAGCCGCTTAATATTTCAGCACTTTATATTTCAGCGCTTTTATTGGACATTTATATGTTTCAATAAAAGGTTCAAAGTATTGAAGCAAAGTAAACCCGAATAGCCTTCCTTAATAGATTGGAGTAGCTATTCGGGTTTTTTATTGTTTAAGCAATTCATTGTTTTTATAAGCTTTATCCCCATATAGGGTACAAGATAAACGCCGATTAAATAATAAGAGAGACTTATGAGCAACCCATTGAATAGCCAATTAAATGAGCAGCAAACCCGCAATCTAGAAAGCACTGAGCAAGAACAAGAAACAGCGGCACAAGCGGCTATCGAAAAACGCCGCGAGCATTTAAAAAACGAATCGGTTCGTCTTACTGATATGGCGGACAATGAACCAAATTCTGCGCTTAAATGTATCCATCAGCTTAGCGTGGCGGGCGGTGCCACTGAAGCGACTTATATTGCTATTGAGCAGCGTATCGTCGCTGACCAAGATGCGGCTGGCGCCTATCATTTGGCATTGTTGGCACAAAATACGCCTGATCTGCCCATCGATGCGCGGCAACTTATTGAATTGGTTGTGGTAAAAGGTGACAACGATCAGCGTTTGGCACTACTAAAAAACTTACCCTTGCCGCCAGTTGAGGCGATAAAAGAGCAAATCTTGGCGACCAACGATGGCGATGCTATCGGTAAAATGAATGCCTATTTGCAGATTAATCCAGAAGGCTATGGCAGCCACCACATGCTCGCAAGTGGACAGACAGATCGCATTGTACCGCTTAGCCCGGGTAAATAAGTTTAGGCCAAGTGTACAAACCTTTTATACTTTTTGCTTGATGGATAATTTGAATAGTTTTTCGCATAACGTTTTTTAAACGGCAAAAAATTGTTATAATTACCGGCTATCTAACCTATCTTTAACGGCTTGTCTATTCTATCTGGGTCGTTATCTCTTTTTTAAATTCGACTGACGTTTATTTACCGGCAGCCAAGCTATTTGACATGGCCTCTGGCGCACGGTTGCGTTGCGAGTCAAGTGAGGCATACATGCAATACCCAAAAAATTACGACGTGGTAGTTATCGGCGGTGGTCATGCTGGCACAGAAGCAGCTCTGGCAGCCGCACGTATGGGGGCGCAAACGTTACTCTTGACGCATAATATCGAGACGCTAGGACAGATGAGCTGTAACCCTGCGATTGGCGGTATCGGTAAGTCGCATTTGGTGCGTGAGATTGATGCGCTTGGCGGGGCGATGGCGTTGGCGACGGACAAAGCTGGTATCCAGTTTCGCGTGTTAAATAGCCGTAAAGGTGCCGCTGTTCGTGCCACGCGTGCGCAAGCGGATCGCATTCTTTATAAAGCCGCCATTCGTCATACGCTTGAGAATCAGCCAAACCTGGATATATTCCAGCAAGCAGCTGACGATATCTTGGTTGAAAACGGCCGCGCAACAGCTGTGGTAACGGCGACGGGTATTATTTTTAACACCCAAACCGTGGTACTGACCTCAGGTACTTTTTTAGGCGGCGTTATTCATATCGGATTAGAGAATTCAAAAGGCGGACGAGCAGGGGATCAGCCTTCTATCAAACTTGCTGACCGTTTGCGCGAGCTTAAATTGCCCGTTGGCCGCCTAAAAACAGGGACGCCTGCACGTATCGATGCGCGTAGTGTTGATTTTAGCGTGATGACAGTGCAGCCGGGCGATACGCCGCTACCGGTGATGAGCTATATGGGCGATGTGTCGATGCATCCTGAGCAGGTCAACTGTTATATCACTCATACCAATGCGCGCACCCATGACATTATCCGCGAAAATTTAGACCGCTCACCGATGTTTTCTGGCAAAATCGAAGGCGTGGGGCCGCGTTATTGTCCATCGATTGAAGATAAGATTCACCGTTTCGCCGATAAGGATAGCCATCAGATTTTTATTGAGCCAGAAGGCTTAACCACCCATGAGCTATATCCAAATGGTATCTCGACCAGCCTACCGTTTGATGTGCAATTAGACTTTATTCACAGTATGAAAGGTTTAGAGAATGCGCATATCACGCGTCCAGGCTATGCCATCGAATACGATTACTTTGATCCGCAAAATCTAAAGCCAACTTTAGAGACCAAATCAATCGATCGCTTGTATTTCGCAGGCCAAATCAATGGCACAACAGGTTATGAAGAAGCGAGCGTGCAGGGTTTATTAGCCGGTACCAATGCAGCATTGGTTACTTGTGAAAATAGTGAATTTGATATCTGGACGCCGCGCCGCGATGAAGCGTATCTTGGCGTGCTGGTCGATGATTTGATTACGCATGGTACCACCGAGCCGTATCGGATGTTTACCAGCCGCGCCGAGTATCGCTTGCTCTTGCGTGAAGACAATGCCGATCAGCGCTTAACCGAAACGGGTCGCAAGCTTGGTTTGGTAGATGATACGCGCTGGCAGGCCTATCAAGAAAAAATGGAAGCCATTGCTAGCGAAACGGCGCGACTTAAAGATATTTGGGCAACGCCTGCTAATGCCTTAGGTCAGCAAGTTACCGCGCAGACAGGAGAGGTGCTGTCTAAAGAGTCGACTGCTTATGATTTATTAAAACGCCCACAAATACATTTTAACGATATCGCGGCTATTACTGGCTCAGAGGTTGATAGCCAAGTGGGCGAGCAGATTGAGATTTCTGTTAAATATGCCGGCTACATTGATCGTCAGCAAGAAGACATCGACCAGATGAAGCGTTTGGAAAACACCGCCTTGCCGATGGATTTTGATTATAGTGTGGTGTCAGGATTGTCGAATGAGATTGTACAAAAACTGGCACAAATCCGCCCAGCAACTTTAGCTCAAGCGGGTCGTATTAGCGGTGTCACGCCAGCTGCCATTCAGCTATTGGCCATGACGGTTAAAAAACAAAAGAAAGCACAAGCGGCATTAAATTCATAATGACGGCTTAGCAAAGCACTGTGTTTTAAAGTATGTTTATGGAAAAGCTCGTAACGAGAAATCGTTACGGGTTTTTTTATGGTAAAACACTTAACAATTTCAGAACAGTTTGCTGGTTCATAAATTGCTACTTTAAGAGAAGGAAATTTAAAAATACTATAATTGTGATAACAAGGAGAAGCATTATGCCTTATGATAAACGCTCAGAATTACCAGATTCCGTAAAAGACAACTTACCTAAGCACGCGCAAGAAATCTTTATGGCAGCGTTTAATAGTGCCAGTAAAGAGTACGATGATGAATCGCGTTGGTTTGCTACGGCGTGGGCCGCTGTTGAAAACAGTTATGAGAAAAATGATGATGGCGAGTGGGTAAAAAAGTCAGATTAGTATTCAAAACAGCAACAATGGCGTTTATACTTTATAATAAAGTGGCTTTAATTTAAGCTAACTCATTTTAAACCCACTCCTAATCATGACTTTTTATTCATTTAACAATATAGCTTCGGATATATTGCTAAGCTGAGCTTATTTATGACCGCTGCTATTATTTTTGCCATTACCATCGTATTGCCCAACCTTGTTTTGATGGGGTTGGGTTTTTTTATGCAAAGGCGCGGGGAAGCCAGTCAAGCCTTTATCGATCAGGCTTCCAGTTTTGTTTTTAATTACTGTTTGCCCTGCTTGTTGTTTTTTAGCGTCGTTGATAGTGAGGTCGATTATGCCAAGCAAATGACCTTGATTATTGCGGGTATTGTCGTGACCTTTGTTTTATTTATTGGCGCAGAGATTTATGCCAAGTATTTTATCAATAAGCCTGCCGACCAAGGGGTGTTTGTACAGGGTATCTTTCGCAGCAATATGGCGATTATCGGACTGGCAACCGTTGCTAACGCTTATGGGGAGCAAGGGTTAAGTATTGGTGCGGTCTATATGGGTGTGGTAACGATATTGTTTAACATCCTAGCGGTCATTACGCTAAGCCGTGTGTCCAAAAGCGCGGACGATACGTGGATAAGTCGCAGCACGATGATTATCAAAAAGCTGTTTACCAATCCATTGATTATCGCGTTAGTAGCAGCTTTTGCTTATAAAGCCCTGCCATTGCCGCCTATTACTGGCGTTGTTCATACAACTGGCGATTTACTGGCAGCGGTGGCATTGCCATTGGCGCTGATTTGTGCCGGTGCAAGTATTGATTTAAAGTCAATGCTGCACCCGTCCGGCTTATCCATGCAAGCCAGTATTGGCCGTATTGTTATTGCGCCTATTGTAGCTATTGCCGTTGGGTTAAGTTTTGGTTTGTCAGGCGTGCACATGGGTGTGCTGTTTTTGATGGTGGCGTCACCAACCGCCGCTGCCAGTTATGTCATGGCAAAAGCCATGGGCGGCAACGACATATTGGCCGCGAACATTTTGGCGTTTACCACGGTGGTAGCCATGTTTGGTATGGCGATTGGCGCGGCGATACTGCGCGCCTTAGGATGGATATAGTGCCATTAAAAAAGTCTCCTTTTCAAACCAGAAAAAGAGACTTTTAGCATTTATTGTTGTTATCTTATATTGTCTTTATCGTGCTTATTCACGCGGCGATGTTTGCGTTTAGGGCTAACACGGTACGTCAAATAACCGCCAATAATCAAGACTACAATAAATGCTGCGATGTATAAAAATATTGATGAGCCGATAGAGGCAGAAGGTTCCATGACCGTAATCTCCTTAAGGTTTATCAATAATTATGCAAGGGCAGTGCGCTATTGTAAAGTAAACAAGTTTAACTCTGATGTAAGTTCAAGTGAACGCAGGCGCGCTGCCTGATCGTAAACGTTGGCAGTGACAATCAGCTCATCGGGTTGATATTTTGCGATAAATTCCGCAAGTTTTGGTTGTACGGTTGCTACAGAACCGATAAATGAAACGGACAAAGCGTTGTCTACCATCATTTTTTCTGCAGGGCTCCAAATACTGTCCATATCATGCGTCGGCAACGGCATTTGTCCCCGCTCACCGCGGCGCAGGCGTACAAAGCTTTGCTGAGCTGAGGTAAAGTGATAATGAGCGGTGGCATCATCGTCGGCAAGTAATAAATTGGCCGCAAGCATCACATAAGGCTTATCTAGATGCGCCGATGGTTTAAATTGTTCACGATAAACATTGATCGCTTGCGCCATCATTTGCGGGGCAAAATGCGAAGCAAAGACGTACGGTAGACCCAAATGCGCCGCCAAGGTCGCCCCAAATAGCGATGAGCCCAATATCCAAATCGGAATGTTAGATTTTGCACCTGGAAATGACTGTACAGGGCTGTTATCCGTACCATCACCTAAAAAATACATCAATTCTTGTACATCTTGCGGAAAACGATCGGCATCTTGCATTTGCCGGCGCAGCGCTTGAAAGGTAGCGCCATCCGTACCCGGTGCGCGGCCTAATCCTAAATCGATACGGTCGCCATATAGTGCCTGTAAAGTACCAAATTGCTCAGCAATAATAAGCGGTGCGTGATTGGGCAACATCACACCCCCAGCACCAATGCGGATACGCTTGGTTTGGCTACCAATATGCGATAACAGTACCGACGTCGCTGCACTAGCGATACCTGGCATATTATGATGCTCTGCCATCCAGTAACGGTTTAAGCCAGACTTCTCTGCTTGCTGCGCGGTTTGTACCGTTTGAGCAATACCTTCAGAGATGGTATGGCCTTCAGGTACTGGTGCGAGATCTAAAAAAGATAAAGGGATTTTGTTACTCATAAATTATCCAGTAGAGTGATTAATTATTTTCTCTTGATATGCTTGTCACCATTACCGATTTCAAGCCGTGTTACAGAGTAGCAATAAATCATAACAAAGACAGATTATCGATGATTTAGGCACTTGGTGAGCAACAGCATCCGTTGATAAATAAGTCTATCATCATAAAAAGAATCGTATAATAAAAAGCGTCAGCACATAAAAAAGCAGGTAACCGAAGTTACCTGCTTTCTCAAAATGACGTTATTTAACTGAGTGGTTATTGCAGTCGATCACTTAGACCGATTATTTAGCTTGGTCGCCAAGCTTATAAGCGACCACATAATCACCAATCTTCGTACCTACTGAACCATGTCCACCAGCTACCAATACCACCATTTGCTCACCTTTAGAGTTCAAATAAGTCATAGGCGTGGCTTGTCCGCCTGCTGGAATACGTACATTCCATAGGACATCGCCATTCTTTAGATCATAAGCTCGGAAGTTGTTTTCGGTTGCTGCTGACAAGAATGCGACGCCACCTTTAGTGATGATAGGTCCGCCGATACCAGGCACCCCCAATTCAAACTTGATTGGAATAGGAGATAAGTCCTGTACAGTACCGTTTTTGCGCTGATAAGCAATCTCACCTGTGGCCAGATCAGCACCTGCGATCGTACCCCATGGTGGCTGCTGACAAGGTACACCAAGTGGTGATAAGAATGGTCCCATTTCTACCGCATAGTCTGCGCCTTCATTGGCATTCACACCTTGTTCACCTTTATTGGTCTCAACATCGCCAAGTGTGTCTTTAGGGATGAGTTTTGAGGTAAAGGCAAGGTAAGTTGGCATGCCGAACATCACGCCATTTTCAGGATCGACAGCGAGACCGCCCCAGTTAAAGGTACCAAAGTTACCAGGATAGACTAAAGTACCGTTGGTTGATGGCGGCGTATAGCGGCCGTCGTAGTTGAGTTTGTTGAACTCAATACGGCACATCATCTGATCGATGAGACTTGCGCCCCACATGTCTTTTTCTTTCAACATCGGCGGCTCAAAGCTCAAACCAGAATAAGGTTGCGTCGGAGCAGCATGTTCACCAGCAATGAGGTAGCCTTGCGGTGCATCACGCTCTTTGATAGGTACAATAGGCTCGCCTGTTGCACGGTTCAAGACATAAACATCACCTTGTTTAGTCGGTACCACCAATGCAGGCTGGACACCATCAGCGGTATCTAAGTCAAGCAGTGTTGGCTGCGCAGGCGTGTCCATATCCCAAAGGTCATGATGGACAAACTGCTGTACCCAGCGCGCTTCACCAGTTTTCAGATCTAGTGCGACCACAGAGGTTGCATACTTTTCTTCAGCAGCATTACGATAGCTACCGAGCTGATCGGGCGTGCGATTGCCCATTGGGAAGTAGGCCAAACCAAGCTCTTCATCAGCACTGGCAGTCGACCATGAGTTTGGCGAGCTGGTGCGATAGACTTGAGTTGGATCATTGACATCAAAAGGGGCTGTGTTGTCAGGATCACCTGAATCCCAGTTCCACATAAGCTCGCCAGTATTCACGTCATAAGCACGGATCACACCAGAGGGTGAGTTTACATCGTAGTTGTCGTTAACAGCACCAGCGACAATAATAACGCCACCTGCAACCACTGGGGCAGATGTTGAGTAGTAGTAGCCTGCTTGCTGGAACGGCATGTTGTGCATCAAATCTAATGCGCCATCTTCACCAAAGTCTTGACAGCGTTGTCCTGTTTTTGGATCGAGGGCATATAGCTTGGCATCAGAGGTTGGGATAAAGATCTTGGCATCGCATTGCTTGGAAGGATTTTCAAAGGTATTTCCAGCAATTTTTTGCACCAATGTATCGCCAGTCGCAGCCGGTTTATTAGCCGCTACTACGTTATTATCAGTGGTGTCACTGACGGCGCTATCGCTAGCTGTCTCGGTACTAGCATTAGCTGCTGGCGTAGTGCTTTTTGTACCAGCTTGACCAGCGTAATAAGAGACACCGCGGCAAGTTTGATGCTGACGTTGGAGGTTTTCGCCAACCTTAGGATCGAACTTCCATAGAGTCTCACCAGAGTCGGCATCTAATGCTAGCACCCAGTTATGCGGCGTACACATATAAAGAGCGTTGCCGATCTTTAGTGGGGTTGCTTGATAAGTGGTTTCGCCAACATCATTAGGACCTTTGACATCACCGGTTTGGATTTGCCACGCTAGCTCCAAATCTTTGACATTCTCTGTGTTGATTTGAGTCAAAGGAGAGTAGCGTTGGCCATAGTTAGTACGGCCATAGGCGCTCCACTCACCATCTGGTGTTTGCTCACCAGTGGATAATGGGTCGCCAAGGTTGGTAGAAGTGGCATTTTGACCGCCGTCATCTTTGGCAGTTAAATCGAGCTCGCCCAATTTGTCGGTGGCATTATTGGCCATACTACCAAAAGAGAGCAGTGCGCCCACAACCACACTGGCCATTAGTCCCCAATAATAAAGAGGACTTTTCTTAGTGTTGTTTGTGGTTGTTACTTGAGCGTGTTTCCCGTGCATCTTCTTAGAGACCCACGGTAAAAGCATTAATAAACCAAATATTAGTGGGAAACCCAAGCGAGTTGCCAGCGCCCACCAATAAAATCCAGATTCCCAAAGCGACCATACTAGTGTCACAACGATAAATATCGCGTACACCCCGTAAGCGCTCCAATGTTTTTTGAACAATAAAAATGCTGTCGTTAACATCATAACGCCAGCAAAAAGATAGTAAGGACTACCGCCTAAAGAGAGCAGATAAGCGCCGCCAATAAGCAAAGGGGCGGCAAAAACTGCCATAATGATCGCTACGAGTTTTTCCATGAGCGGTATCACCTGTTACATAGAGGCAAATGGACATGCAGTGATCGACACCCAGTACAAATCAATGTCTAGGCGTCCAGCAATACATGCAGAAATAAAAAAGAAATCAAACGTTAAATAACGTTTGAGACTGTATTTTATCACTTATGCATAAGCTCGGTAAAGGAGGCGTAAGGTAGGACAGCCGCTTTAACCGCTTTGTTTAGTTGTCAAATTGTTTCTGACACAGCTCCATAAAGGCGCGACCGTATTGGCGAATCTCAGCATCATCGCGTACAGCCATCCAACTGGTAAACCGTCCAAAATGGTCGACAGGAATAGCGGTTAAGTTATGATAATGGCTTGGTTCAAATGCCATTTCAGCGATAATGCCAATGCCTAAACCTAGTCCCACATAGGTGCTAATTACATCGGCATCAAGCGCTGCGAGTACGATATCAGGCTCAAGTCCTGCGTCGCTAAAGGTTTTATCAATAGCGCCGCGCCCCGTAAAGCCGCCGTGATAAGTCACGATTGGGTAGCTTGCAAGCGTCGGTAAATCGATGGATTCTAAGCCCGCCAGCTCGTGATCGCTTGGTACAATAACGCGATGCGTCCAGTCGTAATAGCGGTAGCAGCGTAGATAGTCGTTGTGCAATAAGGATTCGGTTGCAATGCCAATATCCGCTTGTCCACGAATGACCATCTGGGCGATGGTTTCAGGGTCGGCTTGCTGCAGGATTAAATTGACTTTGGGGAAACGGTCTTTAAACTCTTTGACCACTTTTGGCAATACATAACGCGCTTGCGTGTGCGTGGTCGCAATCGTCAGCGTGCCAATATTGGGATTATTAAAATCAAGACTGAGATTTTCAATCGTACGAATTTCTGCAAAGATGGATTCAATATGCGGCATCAGCGCTGTGCCCATGGGCGTCAGCCCCGTCAGGCGTTTGCCTTGGCGCACAAACACTTCGGTTCTCAGCTGATTTTCAAGTGCTGCAATATGCTTGGATAGACTGGACTGGCTGGTATGCAGCACGGTGGCCGCTTGACTTAAATTATAGCCATTAATTACCGTGTGCCACACTGTTTCCAACTGTTTGAGCTGGATTTGTAGATGCCGCTGATTGACCACTACGTCGATTGCCATCACTTAACCCTATTGTATAAATATACAAACGCTGTTGTATAAAAAATAAAAACCTACAAATATTCAATAAGTAGCTAGTATAAATTAAAGCTATTATTCTTGTATATAATAAATAGCTATGAATTTATGTTAATTAGGAATATAGAAATTTAGTTTTATCGAAATAAGTGTGATGAGCGCAAAAATAATCCACGCAAAGACAGAATTCTCAAATTTTTAACATACGTGAAAGCTTGCGATACTCACCGTTACTATGCTGAAACAAATGGTGCAGACAAATGCTAGCGGCCCTAAGTTAATGCAAAAACATCTAGTCAAGGTTAGCGTTCTCAAGTACCATAATTCAATTTTGTCCTAACGCTGGCTTTTGCTTTTTTTGTCTCAATTTTTGGTGAGTGATTATGTCTGCCATCCAACCTGTAACGCCTGAACAACCGATTGCCAAAAAATCATGGGCAGAAGCTGCCAAGGCTTATCTTGACTCGCGCGTTATTATCATGCTGTTTTTGGGATTTTCAGCAGGTATTCCCATCTTGCTTATTTTCTCAAGCCTATCATTATGGCTAAGAGAAGCGGGCATCGACCGCGGCGTTGTCACTATGTTCAGTTGGGCGGCGTTAGGGTATTCCTTTAAATTTATATGGGCGCCATTAATCGACGCGCTGCCGGTACCTTTTTTGACCAAATGGTTGGGCCGCCGCCGTAGTTGGATGGTGGTATCACAGCTGCTCATTGTATTGGCCATCTTTTTGATGGCGACGGTCAATCCTGTTAGCGAAGATGTCTTGGTTTATATGGCAGGCGCGGCAGTTTTGTTAGGCTTTTCTTCTGCGACGCAAGATATCGTCATTGATGCTTATCGTATTGAGCTTGCGCCGCCATCGATGCAGTCTATTTTGTCCTCTATCTATGTGTCGGGTTACCGCGTTGGTATGATTGTGGCTGGGGCTGGCGCGCTCTATTTGGCAGATTATTTTGGTTCGACGGAAGCTTTTTATAGCTATGAAGCGTGGCGTAATACTTATTATATTATGGCAGCGGTTATGACTTTGGGGATATTGACCACCTTTGCCAGTTATGAGCCAACCGCTGAGATTTTGCAAAATAATAAACAAAAAAATAACCTCAAAGTTTTTTTAATCTATTCAGCATTACTATTGATACCAGCGTTACTGTTCGGCGTCGTCTACCTTATCAATATCCTTATTAATAAGGTGTTTGACAGCACCGTCGCGTTGATACCGCTGATGGCTATGCCGAGTATTAAATTTTACTTTTTAGCGCTGGTTGCTTGTGCGCCATTGCTACTGCTTTATTTTATGATTAATCAACCCAAAATCATTAATAAAGCGCCCTTGGTAGCGGAGACGCGTGAAGACTATGTTAGGTTGGTTTTACTGTTTGTGTTTGCCGTTGTGGCGTTTATCGCAGCCTATGTCGTGATAGGTCAGGTACTGCCAGAGTTTGAAGGCGTATTTGTCAGCTTTATCAGCGAGACATTGCATCTGCTGACAAGCTTAGCCGCCGCACTGGCAGCAGGTTATGCATTGGTAAAAGTCGGTTTAGTCAAAAAAGAAATCGCGATGGCAACGTGGATTGAGCCGATCTTAGATTTCTTTAGGCGCTACGGAAAAAAAGCGCTGTTGTTATTAGCATTGATTGGTCTATATCGCATATCTGACATTGTAGCCGGCGTGATATCAAACGTTTTTTATCAAGACATGGGTTTTAGTAAAACCGATATTGCCAACGCGGTAAAACTGGTTGGCGTGATTATGGCCATTGCTGGCGGTTTCTTGGGCGGCCTGTTAGCCCAGCGTTTTCGCATCATGCACGCCATGATGATTGGCGCTATACTGGCTTGTGCAACGAACTTGTTGTTTGTGGTTTTAACGTATAATCCGGGCAATTTGCCAATTATGTATACGGCAGTGATATTTGATAACTTAGCGGCAGGGCTTGCTAGCGCCGTCTTTATCGCTTTTTTATCAGCGTTGACCTCTATACGTTTTACCGCGGTACAGTATGCTATTTTTTCTTCATTGATGACCTTAATTCCTAAAGTGTTGGGTGGTTATTCAGGCTCTATCGTTGATAGTATGGGCTATCCATTCTTCTTTATTTTTACCTTTGCCATTGGTATCCCGATTCTGGCGCTGATTTACTTTGTCGATAAACATATCGTCATTGGCGATAATGATAATATTTATGGCGACAGTGATGGCGAGGGCGGTAAATAGGTTTTGGGCAATGAATGAATCGTTCGACGGTGAATAAATGTGCCGTAAATAAGAGCAGTTATAATGTCTAATAACGAACAAAGTATTAAGCAAATAAAACAACAGCTTCAGCAGTGGTTAAATGAGAGTCAAAATAGCAATTTGCCCGCATTTTGGTTCACGGATTGGCTGTTATGTGTCATTGATAAGCCAAGCTTATTTTTAATCACGGATGAAAATTATCAATTGACCGATAGCGAGCTTACGCAATTTCATGCTGGTATTAAGAAGATGCAGCAAGGTACGCCGTTGGCCTATTTAACAGGTCAGCAAGCATTTTGGTCGCTGAACTTTACAGTGAATGAGCATACCTTGATACCCAGACCCGATACTGAAATATTGATTGAGCAAGTATTAACGTGGTTAGACGCTCAACCAAAAAGTGCCGATGACGATCATAAACCAAAGCGTCTATTAGATTTAGGCACTGGCTCAGGCTGCATTGCGATTAGTCTCGCGCATGAGTTAAAACAAAACCATCTAAACGGCCAAAGCGGTCAGAACGACCAGACACAAAGCTGGCAGGTCGTTGCCGTTGATGTATCAGCAGAGGCGTTAAAAGTGGCTAAGCACAACGCGGCGGTAAATGACGTTGCCGATATTGAGTTTATCCAAAGCAGTTGGTTTGATGCGTTGTCTCATCATAACGAGCCGTTGTTCGATGTCATTGTCTCTAATCCGCCTTACATTGATGAGGAGGATGAGCATTTAGCACACCTTATCGCTGAGCCGATTAGCGCGTTAAGTGCACCCAATCATGGACTTGCTGATATAGAGCATATTGTCGAGCAGGCGCCGCAGTACTTAAAGGCAAGTGGACTGTTAGCGATTGAGCATGGCTTTGATCAAGGGGCAGCCGTTCGTCAGATATTTGCTGATAATAAATTTTCCCACATACAGACGCTTAAAGATTTTGGTGGTAATGACAGGGTGACTTTGGGTCAACTGTCATCGTAGACTTTCAAAAGCTAGTTTTTCAAAAGCAGTGTTTTAAGAATAAATTTGGTGATAAGTTTTGGTGATAAATATGGCGCACTCAAAAGAAACAGGGCAGCTATTGGATGCAGAGCTGCTGCGTTATGCGCGGCAAATTCTGCTTGATGGTTGGGATATCGATGCTCAATTACGCCTAAAAGCCTCGCGTGTGGTCATGATTGGCGCAGGCGGTCTTGGCTGTCCTGCGTCTGAGACGCTAGTACGGGCAGGACTTGGGCAAGTACAACTGATTGATGATGATGTGATTGAAGCTAGTAATTTGCAGCGGCAAACGCTGTTTTTACCTGAAGATATGGGCAAACCTAAAGCCCTTACCGCGGCTGAGATGCTAAATAAAATCAATCCTCTGATTAATGCTCGTGGTACCGTGGCTCGGCTGAGCGAAGACAATGCTTATGAGCTGCTTGATATGGCCTCTGGCAAGCCTGATTTGCTTTTAGATTGTACGGATAATTTTGCTACCCGTGATATTATCAATCGCATTAGTGTCCGCTACCAAATTCCCTTGTTATCTGCTTCAGCAATAGCCATGCAAGGGCAGTTGGCACTATATGAACCGCATTTGGATACTGGCTGCTACCATTGCGTGTTTGGCTCAGTGATGCCTGATGCTGAGGCGGATGAACGGACGTGTGCCAATTCAGGGGTGCTCGCCAGCACAACCGCGATTATGGGAAGTTTGCAGGCCAATGCTGCGCTGCAATATTTAGGCTTAACCAAAAATCCACTGACAAATAAACTATTAATATGGGATGGTAGCCAGATGCAGCAGCGGCTGATGGGCTATCGCAAAGATGCGCATTGTCCAGTTTGTGCCGAGCATTTTACAATCCATGATTAATAAACATTTACTTTATCCATTTTTTCTTTAACTACTCACACATCTTCTTTTATTGTCATAGTTGTTTTTTATGAAAATTCATCGTCCGCATTTATTAAAGCACACCTTTAATGTTGTTAATCGTGTGCGCCAAACGGCAAGCGTTGCTGGTCTCTCAGCACTTAGAATTGCTAAAGGTGAAAAGCCTGATGCGATGCTGCTAAAAGAAACCTTTGAACAATTGGGTACGACTTACATCAAAATCGGCCAGTTTATCGCCAGTACGCCGTCACTATTCCCGCGCGAATATGTAGAGGTATTTCAGAGCTGTTTGGATCAAACGACGCCGCTATCTTATGCTTATATTGAGCAAGTTTTAAAAGAAGAGCTGACCGCTGATGGCCTGACGCTTGAGGATAAATTTGCTTATATCGACCTAAAACCGCTTGCTTCCGCTTCTATTGCTCAAGTGCATGCAGCACGTTTGCATAATGGTGACGAGGTGGTGCTAAAGGTGCAAAAACCGGGCGTTGAAACCATCATGCAAACGGATTTGGGCGTCTTACATGGTGTGACCAAGTTGGTTGAGCTGTTAATGCCTTCGATGCGCTTTGCCAGTATTGCCCCAATTATCGATGAGATTCGTTTGCGCATGCTAGCCGAAACCGACTTTATTGCTGAGGCGCAAAATATCCGCGATTTTCAGCAGTTTTTAGCAATATCAGGAAATACACGCGTCGTTGCGCCAACCGTTTATGAGACGCTGACCACCAAGCGTGTGCTGACCATGAGCCGCCTATACGGCGTCTCTATGATAGATGAGTTGGCCATGCGTCGGTATTGTACTGACCCAGCGCAAGTGATGGCAGATACCTTAAACACCTGGTTTGCAAGTTTGATGCTGTGCAATAGCTTCCATGCGGATTTGCACGCCGGTAATTTGATGCTGCTGACCGATGGACGCATTGGCTTTTTAGATTTCGGAATCGTGGGTAGGCTCAAAGCTGAAAGCTGGCGCGCTTGTATGGGAATGATGCAGGCAATGCAAGACAGTGACTATCAAGCGATGGCACGTCATATGGTCGATATGGAGATGACCCATGGCGGCAACCAAGTTGACGTCGTGGCATTGGGCAATGATTTGCAGCGTATGATGCAAACCATCATGGCAGAAGACAAAGCCTTTACCAGTGGCGTGCCTTTTAATAGTAAAGAACAAGCTGACGAGCTTAATAAAATGATGTTAGAGATTGTCGAGGTCGGTAAGCGTCATGGCATTCATTTCCCCCGTGATTTTGCTTTATTGACCAAACAGATGCTTTATTTTGATCGCTTTATGCGCACGCTTGCTCCCGATATGGATATGTTTAGCGATCAACGGGTACAAATGCTAGGACAAACAGAAGTAGCTCAGCAGGTAAGTCCTCCAATCCGAAATATCTCTTAATAGTAAGCATTATCTTTATAACTCTTTTATTCTATTTTCAATTGGTTATGTATCACTACTTTTGACTGCTTTTAACACAAAGGATTGTGTGCTTATTGCCACAAAATGGCTCTGTCATGATGACTGCTTTTAAAAGCCGTGCTGCTACTATTATTACCAATCAAACGGCAATTGCTTGCATAGGCTTGTATTGTTTGGCGGTGGTTATGGGGTTTGGGCGGTTTTTATTTACCGCAACCTTACCTGATATCATGACGCAATTATCCTTAACGACGGTCATTGCAGGTTGGCTGGCCTCGGTCAATTATAGTGGTTATTTTATTGGTGCGCTGATTGCGATGTTTGTGCCTCAGCGCCTGACATGGCAAATGCTTATATCTTGGACGATAATAAGTGTTATCACCACCATGCTACTGGTGCTGCCAAATTTGTCACTAAATGCTTGGTATGTCATTCGGCTGCTAGCAGGTATTGCAAGCGGGGTAGCGATGATTTTAAGCTCATCGCTGGTCATTCAAAGCTTTAGCATTGAGCGCCGCTCGGTACTCTCAGCATTGCATTACGCTGGTATTGGCGTCGGTATTAGTGCTTCTGCCATACTCACGTGGTGGTTATTAACGCTTGGCTATCATTTCGATATCATTTGGCTGGTAGCAGGGATGATCAGTTTGCCGTTATTATGGCTGCTTTATGCCATCAGACCAAAAAGCTTAAATTCATTTAACTCCCAAGCTGCTGAATTAAATCACAGCAATCAGCGCCTGTCTGTAAAGCAAATTTATCTTAATTTTAAACGCTCTTTATATGAAGCAGCTACTGGTCATACTAAGGCGATCATACTACTGTCGGCAAGCTATGTGCTGGCAGGGTTTGGCTACATTACGTCGGCGACATTTTTGCCAGTAATGGCAGCGCAGCGTCTCACAACGCAAACCTATGCAGGACTACTGATTTGGCTTGTCGTTGGCGTTTTTGCCATGCTATCAAACCCTATTTGGGGCGCGCTTGCTAAGCGTATTGGCGAGAGCAAAACCTTGATGGGTTTAACGGTATTGCAAGCGTTCGGCATGGGTTTACCAATATGGTTTGACGGGGCTATAGGCTTGTACGGTAATGCCGCGATTTTAGGCTTAACTTTCGTCGGTATGGTGTCAATGACGCTTAATTTGATTAAAAATATCAATCCCGCTTACTCTAACTTATTGATTGGGCTTGCGACTTTAGCCTATGCAATAGGGCAGTTTATGGGGCCGCTGGTGACGGTGGCGCTGGCAGGAAAGCATGACAATTTTAATGCCGGATTAATGGTAGCTGCTCTTGGCTTACTAGTAGGACTGGTCTTGGTTTTCTTTTTTCAGCGTCAAACTAAACCACGCTACGGTTAAATACTTCCCGTAACTCAAAGCTGGTATGCACTTGGGCGACGCCTTCGATGCGGTTGAGCCTGTGCAGTAAAAACTCCTCATAATGCGCCATGTCGCGTACGCGCACTTTGATTAAATAATCTTCGGTACGGCCGGTGACAATACTACAGCTAATGACTTCATCAAAACTTTGAATTTTATCTTCAAATTGCTCAAAACGATCGGCGGTATGGCGGTCCATGCTAATGGCGATAAAGACGGCCAAAGGGTAGCCGAGTTTTTGGGCATCGGTCTGGGTATGATAACCGGTGATAATACCTGCATCTTCTAAGCGTTTAATACGGCGCGCGCAAGGGGTCGCCGATAAATTGACCCGTTCGGCAAGCTCAGTAATGCTCATCCGTGCTTGGGTTTGCAATAAGCGCAACAGCTGTCTGTCGGTATCATCGATACTTGCCAATGATAAGTCGTCCGTATGGTTATTTATCATGTTCTAGCGCCTTATTAGTGAAATAATTCAATTATAGGAAAAATTATAGATTTATCCACTAATATTTAATAAAAAACAGTGCAATAAAGCAGATTTCTAGCGCAGAAACTTTGCTATTATAATGGCATAAGTGTTTATTATCTCGTATGATAAACAGTGATGTATTCATTGATATTCGTTAAAAATCGATACTTCAACTCATATTTTTACATGTCTAAGGATTGGTTATGCCTACTCAAGCTACACGCAATGCAGACCGCGCGCCTGCAAAGATTACGCCAAAAAATGCCGCTTTTGATTTCCGTAAATATCGTCCATTTGCGTTTGCACCTGTGCTGCCAGATCGCACGTGGCCGAGCAAAACGATTGAGAAGTCACCAATTTGGGCAAGTGTGGATCTGCGTGATGGCAATCAGGCGCTGATTGATCCGATGACGATTGAACAAAAAATGCGTTTTTTCAAAACTCTAGTTGATGTCGGTTTTAAAGAGATTGAAATTGGTTTTCCATCTGCCGCCCAAGTGGAGTTTGATTTTGCGCGCAAATTGATTGAAGAAAACCATGTGCCTGATGATGTGACTTTGCAAGTCTTGGTACAGGCGCGTGAGCATTTGATTGCTCGAACCTTTGAGTCATTAAAAGGGGCGAAGCGTGCCATCGTTCACGTCTATAACTCAACCAGCCGCGTACAACGTGAAAAGGTATACGGTAAAAATAAAGCAGAAATTAAAGAGATAGCCATTGCTGGGGCGACTATGTTGGTTGAATATGCAGCCAAATACCCAGAAACAGAATGGGTGTTCCAGTATTCTCCTGAGAGCTTTAGCCAAACTGAGACAGATTATGCGGTTGAAGTCTGTGACGCGGTGTGTGAGGTTTGGCAGCCTGAAAATGGTCAAGAAGTGATTTTAAACTTGCCAGCAACCGTTGAAGCCTCAACACCAAACGTATTTGCCGACCAAGTGGAGTATTTTTGCCGCCATCTTGCCAAGCGCGAGCATGTGACCGTCAGCTTGCACACGCACAATGACCGTGGCTGCGCGGTTGCTGCGGCTGAGCTTGGTATCCTTGCTGGGGCAGATCGTATCGAGGGTACCTTGCTCGGTAATGGTGAGCGTACGGGTAACATGGATATTATGGTGATGGCGATGAACTTGTTTAGCCAAGGGGTCGATCCAGAGCTTGATTTTAGTAATATGAGTGAAATCGTCCAAGTGGTGAGCGAGTGTAATAACTTGCCCCTACATCCGCGCCACCCGTACGTTGGAGAGCTTGTCTTTACCGCCTTTAGTGGCTCGCATCAAGATGCCATCAAAAAATCTCTTGATTACAATGAGAAGCATCAAGATGAAACCAACAACGTTTGGGACGTTGCCTATTTGCCGATTGATCCGGCGCATATTGGTCGCAGCTATCAAGATGTGGTGCGTATCAATAGTCAATCTGGTAAAGGCGGCGTTGCTTATATCTTGCAGCGTAACTATGGCTTTAATTTGCCGCGCTGGATGCAAATTGACTTTAGCGGCGTGGTACAAAAACAAGCAGAAAGCGTTGCCCGTGAATTGCAAAACGATGAAATCTTACAAGCCTTTGCAGAGACCTATTTGCAGCAAGGCAGCTTTGAGCTTTTAGATTATAGTGTCAATAATAAAGGCGGCGAGGTGTATTTTAACGGTCAAGTACAGATGAATGAGGACACCATTACCATTGATGGTACGGGGAACGGGCCATTGTCTTCGTTTATTGATGGACTTGCACAGCATACAGGCAAATCTATCCATGTTATCAATTACGCCGAACACGCCATCAATCCGCAGCACAACAGTGGTGATGGCATCGACGATGATACCAATAGAGATAACAAAACCAATGCCAATGCTGCCGCCTACATTCAGCTAAATGTCGATGGTGATGTTTACTCAGGCATTGGGACTTGTAGTAGCACCGTATCAGCAATGCTTAAAGGCGCATTATCCGCTTTTGCGCAGGCCGTTAGCCCAGCCGCTGCATAATAGTTTTCATGTTAATTTAGCTTTTCTTAGTAGAATAACCTATAACGTCATGGCTTTTGCAACGCGCAAATAAGCCATGACGTTATTTTTGTGTATAGAGACTTATAATATTGGCCATATTATTATTGAAGCAATATAGTAAAAGAAACAAAAATCCGCTACAGTATATAATATGGCATACTCAAAAGACTACCGACAACTGATCCTCAATAAGCTGGCAGAAGGCTATAGCATTCGACAACTTGCCGAGGAATATCAAATTAGCACCAACACTATTCAGCGTTGGAAAAAATTTCCTGAGCGTAAAAAACGTCAGTTTACCCCAACTAAAATAGACGATGCATTACTGAGAGCGGATGTAGAGGCTTATCCTGATGACTATCAGCACGAACGAGCTCGGCGTTTTAATTGTACTCAAAGAGCGATAGGCATTGCATTAAAACGAATCGGCATCACTCAAAAAAAAGAGCTTAACTCATCCAAAAGCAGATGATAAAAAACGTTTAATATTTCTTGAAAAGTTAGCGCAATTTGAGTTTGATGATAAGCCTATTATCTATCTTGATGAAAGTGGCTTTAAGTCTCATGAAAACAGGCCTTACGGTTACTCTAATAGAGGTAAAAAATGCTTTGGACAATACAACTGGCAGCTTAAAAACCAAACCAATGCGATAGGTGCTATTTACAATAATCAGCTGTTCGCTGTTGGACTTTATGATCGCAGTGTCAATAGTGATGTATTTCATAGCTGGGTTGAACAACTGCTGCTACCAAGCTTACCGAAAGACAGTGTAATCGTTATGGATAATGCAACCTTCCATAAGCGCAAAGACACAACTGAACTTATAGAAGATGCAGGGCACACTATTTTATGGCTGCCACCTTACAGTCCTGATTTGAATCCTATCGAGCAAATGTGGGCTTGGGTCAAACAAAAACGTAAGGAATGGCGGCTAGATTGTGTTGACACACTGTTCTTTTATTTCTTATGACTGTGTGGCGATTTATAAGTTCTTTGACTATATTAAAGAAATAGCGCTTTAAATGACCTATTTATAAAGGTTTTTTTTAAACCAAGCCTGTCACTGATGAAAGCGGTACGGGCAATAGCATCAATAGCATAATGTTACTTGTGTTTTTGGTGTCTAAGACTTACGCTAATGTACGGATCATTTAATTATTATAATATTAAAAAAGGTTAATTATGGAACCTATATCATTTGCGTCATTTACATTGGCATCAATTTTAGCTTCACTGCCGGCGAATGGTGAAGCGGTTAGTAAACCCACGATTACCACCCATATCAGTCCTGCTATTGCCGGACAGTGGGAGATAGATTTAGACAGTGGCACCACGATGACTAAAGAGGCAGAAGCCAGACAAGCAGCGTCAAAGCTGCAAGGCGGCAAAATCAGCGAGCCAAAAGTAAGCGCTGATGCAGAGGGCGGAGTGCTGAGCCAAAATGAAAAACGTGTTGTTAATATCCAGCCAAACAGCAATAAAAAAATGCTGGCGTCAGCAGCTAAATCTAATCAATGCCGAGAGATTTATAACTTTGCAGCCGACAATGAGATGTGGGCGGTTAGCGGTAAAGAATGGACGTATGGCCGCTATTTGGTTACCCACCGTGATGAGGGTTTGCCGATTATTGCGCTAAAAACGGTTTATGACAATAATGAAGTCGATTGTTCAGGCAATCAGATAGACCAGACAGGCGAGGCGTTAATAGCTTTTTTAAACCATGATGGCAATAAAATGCAGTGGTGCGCCGATCCTGATGGCACAGAATGCTTTATGAACTTTAATAGAATATTGCCTTAGCACTTTAGCGTGGTTTATTACATTTAGACAGCCTTTTACAAGTAAGCAGTTCTTTATAAAATTTAGGCATATAAAAAAACCGCTATCTTTTTAGGTAGCGGTTTTTTACTGACTTTATTATTTAATAAGACTTTAAAACAGATTATGAGTCCGCTTTGGCTTTGTTAGTCGTTAATAGCTCTCGTTCGAGATAATGAATGTTTTGCGCTTCATTAACAAAATTATCATCGGCCAAAATCACATCGCGATGCAGTGGTATATTGGTTTTGATACCTTCAATCACCAATTCATCAAGCGCATGCAATGTTTTAGAGATGGCTTGCTGACGGGTCTGACCATGACAAATGAGTTTGCCTATCAATGAGTCATAATAGCTTGGAATCTCGTAGCCGGGGTAGAGGTGCGAGTCAAAGCGTACGCCAGCGCCACTTGGTGAAAACAACTGGCTCACTGTACCCGGACAAGGCATAAAGGTTGCTGGATCTTCGGCATTGATACGGCACTCGATGGCGTGACCTTGGATTTCAATCTCGCTTTGACGATACGATAAACCATAGCCAGCCGCGATTTTAAGCTGTTCAACAACGACATCAATACCAGTGATCATCTCAGTCACCGGATGCTCAACCTGCACGCGGGTATTCATTTCGATAAAGAAAAATTCGTTATTTTCAAATAAAAACTCAAACGTACCGGCGCCGCGATACTTCACCAGCTCGCAGGCTTTGACGCAGGCTTTTAAGATAGGCTCACGTACATCATCAGGGATGTCGGGCGCAGGCGCTTCCTCCAACACTTTTTGATGGCGACGCTGCAATGAGCAATCGCGGTCATATAGATGAATGGCATTGCCGTTGCCGTCGCCAAGTACTTGTACTTCTACGTGGCGTGGATTTTGCAAATAGCGTTCCATATAGACCGTATCGTCACCAAACCATAGCTCAGCTTCTTGTTTGGCGGCTTGTACTTGTCCAATCAATTCGTCAAAACGTTCAACGACGCGCATACCGCGGCCGCCACCACCAGCAGCGGCTTTAATCAATAGGGGAAAGCCGATATTGCGCGCTTGCTCTTCAGCGTTATGGAGAGTCACTGCACCAACTGAACCGGGCACGGTTGGCACGCCAGCTTTTTTCATCGCATTAATGGCAGAGACTTTATTGCCCATTAAACGGATATGGTCGGCGTTAGGACCGACGAAGGTCAAACCTGCTTCTTCCACTTGTTCGGCAAATTCAGCATTCTCAGATAAAAAACCATAACCGGGATGAATGGCATCAGCGCCTGTGATTTCAGCGGCGGTCAAAATAGTATTGATATCAAGATAGCTTTGGTTGGCATTGGGTTTGCCAATACAGATGGCTTCATCAACAAAGCGCAGATGCATCAAATTGGCATCGGCCGTTGAATAGACACCAACGGTCTCTATGCCAAGGGCTTTGCAAGCTCGAACGATACGAAGAGCAATCTCACCTCTATTGGCGATGAGCAGTTTTTTTATCATGGGGTCATCCTTGTCGAAGCGGCAGTCATTGATAGCGTCGCTATTTTGGACATCGTAAAAGCAAACTGCGATACATCAAATTCAGATAAATCGAGCGATGATGCCATGTCAATAATAGCGAGGTGCAATCATTACAAAATAAAGGTTGGCGGCTAGCGTTACGCTTTATAGCGTATGACTGGCTGACCAAACTGCACCACTTCAGAGTTATCTACTAGTATTTCGTCGATGACACCACTTTGGGTCGCTTCGAGAGGATTCATAATTTTCATCGCTTCAATAATGCCGAGCGTATCACCTGCTTGTACTTTTTGACCGACTTTTACAAATGGCGGATCGTTAGGACTTGGGGCTGAATAATAAACACCCACCATCGGCGAGGTCTCAACGCTGCCTGCTTTGACGGCGGCTTTTGCTTCGGCAGCGATTGGCGCTGCACCAGCGGTAGGTGCGGCCATCATCGTCGGTGCCGGCGCATCATAGTGACGAGTTAAGCTAATATGTTCGTCGTCCGAGCTGATTTCTAAATTAACCAGTTCACTTTCTTCCATGAGTGCGATCAGGGTGCGTATTTTTTCAATATCCATAATTTTAATTTGGCCTTGTACTAAATTCTAGAAAAAAATAGTTGTAACTAAATATTGTGTTGGTAATTGCTAATGATACCTATATTCACCGCAATGAGCAATCGATGTACAGTTGTTAACTGAGTTTTTTTACATATTATGACGTAAGCGCGCTTAAGCGTAAGAAAAGCTCAAGGATTTATCATAGTCGATGTGACAAGGTAGCGCCAGTCGTGGTTACTAGACGCTACGATTGAATGAGTGATAATTGACTGTCTAATAACCCCAGTTCGGGATAA
>NZ_DHYG01000008.1:29913-103352 GCF_002414005.1 Psychrobacter sp. UBA5136 | reverse complement strand
TATATATTTTGGGTTTGGTATAAGATACTTCGCAACTTCCAATTCTCTTGGCCTAAAGGTAAGCGATTAAGTAAATCGCGTCTTGATCGCCAATCAGGCATCTGAATATCTAACAAAGCTTTAAACCTATTGTTATGACGACGCTCCATAAAGTGTCATAGCTCATGAAGAATAAAAACGTATGTAATGTAATTTAGAACTATAGTCACTATAAAAAAAATAAAACGAGAGCTTATCAATGTTACTTTGTTTTATTTTGCAGTAGCTCCTGTACTTAACTTCATAAGGGGGATAGAGAATTTACTAGGATCATCATACTGTTGAATAATATGTCTTAATTCTAGATAGCCAGGATTGTGATAAGTGAGTCTTACTCGATTTGAAGAATATTCCCTATTAAGTATTTTTTGTGGCAAGTTAATCGCTAGTGTTTGCTGACATGGCATCAAGGATTTGCCTGCTTTTGGATTACCGAAAATAGCTACTTACGTTGGTCGCATCGTCAAACCTATGCTAGCAGCATTTTGCCGATGGTCAACCGTAGCAAATACTTAAATTTTTACCTTAAAAAGGAAGACATAGAAGAAAGCAACAACTCTTGATTCATATCTTCCCCTATAAACACGATATCTCCAGCAGTAGCATTGCTTTGCTCAATAGGTAAAACCTCAGGTTGCTGCATGACTTTGCGTACTGATTGTAATAAAAGCGTGCCTTCATCGGTATTCAAAACACCCTTAACGCGTAGGATGGTATCACCTCGAGCGTGAAGCAACGCTGAAAGCCAAACGGTAAACTCGACCCAATCTATTTCTTTAGGAATCGGTAGTGAGACCACAGTCGTTGATGTTCCCCCATTCGTTAGAATCGATTCGTATATTTCGGTTGGCGCTAGTAGCGAAGGTACAGGACTTTCGACGCCGAATGCGGATAAGGAAATCGGTGCAGTTGGATTGATTTTACTAATGGTTGAAACGAGGTTCGATAAGGATTGCTGGGGAACTTCCTCTGATTTTGCAATAACTACGCGATCAGCTGATAGAATTTGCTGACGACATAATGCATCAGTCTTCAGCGCAACATGAAAATGCAAAGCATCAGCCATGATGATGGTTTCTTGGAGAGCGAAATGATAGATCAGAATGGGATGCTCTTTAATCGCAATGATGATTTCTTCAGGGTCAGCTAAGCCACTGGTTTCTATAACTAAGGTATTGGGGGTAAGAGTATCAGGCTGAGCAATACTTAAACTGTTTGTTCGAGACTCAGCTACTTCAAGTAGTGCTGATATCAGCTCTTCCTTACCTTTTGGCGTACCCGCTGACCCCGTCAAAACGGTTACGCTCGTCGCTTCACCCAACAGCAAGTCATCAACGGGCTGCTGGGCTGCTTCTTGAGTAAACACTTGCGCGTTGCCATATGCTTTAGTAAATAACGCATGACGTAGCCATGTGGTTTTACCTGAACCCAAATAGCCGCTCAATAGAACGATATCAAGTCGGTTGTCTTGTGAGGTTTGCATTAAGATCAAACCATTGAATGAGTGGTTAAGGGGTCAATTGCAAAACCTTGACGGCGTTCTACTTCAGTCCACAGCTCAGTTAAGTTATTCACCATAACTCTCGCACCGCCTGGGCATAGCAGCTGAATCTGCGGGATTACACCATCCGCATAAACTGAAAACCCATAGGGTTTTAGCACTCGCTTTAGTATCGATATTCGATGAAACATTGCTCTGAGGCGAATACCTCCCTTTTGTGCACCTGCTTCTGTCCAGTGTCCTGGCGCTGCTGGATTGCCGCATGCATTACACATGGTTCTTCTCCCTATTATTGGCTTTGATAGCAATACTGCTAGCGTTATCAAAGCCAATGTCAAACACCGCTATTCTTAAGATCCACTACTTTTCAGTGCTGTTAAATAACTTCTGGGCGCTCACCGCCTTCAAACGGGTAGCGCTTACGGAAGTCTTCAGCAATGTCTTCAAACGGCATCCAAATGACACCTTCATGACCGTTGATATAGTTAATTAAACGCTCAAGCATCATGAGTACGTGTGGACGTCCGGAGACATCGGGGTGAATCGTGAAGGGAAACACAGCATAATCCATATTTTGATATACCCAGTCGAATTGATCACGCCACATTTGCTCGATATCACGTGGATTGACAAATCCATGGCTGTTAGGAACATTCTTCATGAACAGCATTGGTGGTAAATCATCCACGCACCAGTTGGCACCAATCTCAACAAGATCAATCTCGTCGCCATGAGTCATAGGGTGCATCCATTCTTCTGCAGGTTTTGAGTAGTCAATAACGTTCCAATCATCGCCAACTCGAGCATAGAAGGGCTGGAAATCACGATAGCCTTGGCTATGATCATACTTAAAATTATGCTTAGCAAGAATTTCAGGGGTAGATTTAGACATCTCCCACCAAGGAGCAACATAACCACGTGGACTTTGACCAGTCAGCTTAGTAATTAGCTCAACGGATTTTTCCATCACGGCTTCTTCTTGAGCACGCGTCATAGCAATAGGGTTCTCGTGCAGATAGCCATGCACACCTACTTCGTGACCATGATCCACAATCATTTTGGCAATATCTGGAAAAGATTCGAGGCTATGACCAGGGACAAAAAATGAGGTGCGTAGATCATATTTCTTAAAAAGCCTTAACAGACGCGGCACGCCAACTTCAGATGCCCAGACCCCGCGCTGAATGTCTGATGGGCTTTCACCGCCACCATATGATCCAATCCATCCTGCTACTGAATCTACATCTGTACCGAAGCCGCATATAATAGTTTTTTTACTCATGTCTCTCTCCTTGATGATTTGAGCCATGTCTGACTCCTTTGATAGTTTTACAGGAAGTTCCATTCCTTCTATAAATAATCATTAGCCCTGGATAACACACTTTCAACAGCAAGAGCAGCAGAGAGTAAGTCACTCTCGTAGCCGCCTAACATTGATAATAAGATGCTAGTAGGCATCTGGTTTCTATCCACACCATTTGGTAGAGCAACGCCGCACCAATCCAAAAAATTGCCGAACCCAGGATTTCGCAGTATTAATTTATTCATACGTTGGTATAATTCATCATCTTGTTCTAGAGGTTCAAGCTTGGGCGCAGTGATAGGTGTTGTTGGGTATAAAATGATTTGATTGCCTAAATCTCGACGGTTTTCTTTTATTAACCGTGCTCGTGTTCTTAATATAACAATCAAGTCGCGAGCTGATAGATCTCCTGCATCAAGGATGCGCTCAAGAACCCGTTGGTCCATATCAGCCGCTTTGGCAGAATGCACCAAATCCCAATGCAGATCGAGCGCTTCTGGGCCAACCAGATAACCATGCTCAGCGGTTAGCGTTCTTATTTGGTCAAACTCAGTGCAAACGCCGCGTGTCACCGTTGCCCCTGCCGCCTCTAAAGCACGGACACTGGCTTCAAAATTCTCAATCACAGCATCTTGTGCGTCTTCAAAGACAACATTGGTAGGAATAAAGAATTTGAGTTGGCTGATAGCTGTTGGTTTAGGCATTGCAACAGCTTGCCCATTGAGAACTTTCGCCGCACCGATGCAGCTTTTTACGTCAGCAGCAAGTGGACCAAAGGTATCCAATGTCTTTGATAGGTGAAACACGCCACCTTTTGGGAATGCGATACTAGAACCTTTATAGCCAACTACGCCGTTTAATGCCGCAGGAATGCGTATCGAACCCCCAGTATCACTGCCGATAGCAAGTGGTACTAGTCCGCGGGCTACAGCGACACCGCAGCCTGAGGAAGAGCCACCAGGAATACGAGTAGGGCCAGTACCATGGGGGTTTTTGGGTGTTCCAAAGTGAGGATTGAGACCGAGACCTGAATAGGCAAATTCGGTCATATTAAGACAGCCGATTGATATCAGGCCAGCTTGAGTGGCATTCGCGACAACATCTGCATCACATGTAGCAGGGGCATTAGATTTAAGTACCACCGAGCCTGCAGTCGTTACACGATCCTTGATATCAAAAAGATCTTTCCATGCAATAGGAATACCATCCCACAGACTAAGGAGCCTACCTTCGTTACGTCGCTGCTTTGAAGCATGTGCTTCTCTAAGTGCTCGTTCTTCAAGTAGCACTGTGAATATAGAAGGGTCAGAAGATTTGATATTGGCGAACGTCTCTTCAACAAGATTGACCGGGCAAAGACTTCCTTTTTCAAGACCGATTGCTATCTCTATAGCTGAAACCGATCTTTTTGCAACCTTACTCATAACCCTCTCCATGTTGGCGGTTTTGTTAGAGGTTCTACTACTAACCATAAGTCAAAAAAGTTTTATAGTCAAACCCCCAACATTAACAACATTAACAACATTAACAACATCAACTAAGAAAACTAGACTTCATAATTTAGCCTTATACACTATACGAATGATAGCATTCAGAGCCTTTTCGACTTAACAAAATAAAATAGACCTATGACATGTCTAAATGTTATTTATATTTTGAACACTAGAATTTTAAGGTGCTTAATCACGTGCCAGCCGAGCCTCTTTTAGTGAAACTTCTGGTTTAAAGGTAGAGTCAACGATTTGTTTGGCTGGCTTGTAGATTCCTATTTGATAGATTTTTTGTTTAGGCTTAAGTTCTTTATCAGATTGATAGCGATAAGTCATCTGTCAAAATAGTGAGCCATTTGGATGTTGTATAAGATATAAATTGTTGCTATCACCATGACGCATGACTTTAATAGGCGGGGATTGTTTAGCGATTGCTTTCACGCCAGCATCAGTTAATCGATAGTCTTGTCTTCTCATCATGGCTTATACTTCAAGGCGCTCAGAGATTTAACAACAACCTCACTGCATAATTAACCACAAAAAATGACGTCGTATATTATTTAACAACATTGTAGAGATGCTGTCAGGTAATGCCAAGTGTTTAATAAACAGTAATTGCTAGGTACGGTAGGCGTTTAAGGGGTTTGAGGTAATACGAGGTTATGGCGAAAGAAAATGGTTGGTGCGCCCACAGGGACTCGAACCCCGATCGATCGCTTAGGAGGCAACTGCTCTATCCTGTTGAGCTATAGGCGCTTAATGGTGGAGTGCTATTGTAGAAAAAAGGGTTTATAAAAGCAATGAGTAATCACTAGGCAGCGGACTTTATGTTTACTTACCATTGCTAAGGGCGTCGGAGACATCCACAGAGAGCTCACCTGTTGCTTGCTTGGGGCGTGACGTCGGTTTAAATAAATTGTCCATATCATTCTTATAGCCGTCAATATTGTCATAATCATACTGGCTTAAGATGTCTTGTCCGGTACTTGAGAGCAAAAAGTTTCTAAAGCTAATAGCAGCAGGATTTTGGGTTAAGACAACGCCATCCACTGCTTGCGTATCTTGCAAGGCATAGCTAAACGACGCCAGACTTCGGGTAACACTGTTGTCGTTTTTGGCTTGTGGCGCTTCCGCATTAACATCATCATTAGAATTGACGTCTTCGCTCTCTACTGTGTTTTGATTGCGCTTATCTTGAGCGGCCTGTAATTGTTCTTGTAAAGGTGCTAAACGCGCTTTCGATAAATGGCTATTGGCAATAATCACATCAGTATCAACAAGAAAAGACGCGCGCCCATTATCAGGGCGATTACTGGCTGTGTCATTGACGTCTGATAGGGTCAGAAGGTCAGTAGCAGAGACATAATTTGTCTCTATCTGTACACGAGGGTAGCGTGCTTGGAAGCTTGCGATGACAGCGTCTAAAGGCGTTTGGAGCTTTTCTTCTGCTTGGATATGCAACGTGCTTTTGACAATGGCGTTTTCGTCATCGTCTGCTGCTATCGACGGGTCATTGTCGTTTACCATGATCGGTAGAGGGTCAATATTTTTACGGTTGCTGGCCCATAACCAAGTAAAGATAGCGATAAAAATAATCAACAGCAGTAAAATAAGCCCCGCTAATAGCAGCTTGTAGTCTCTCATAAGTTACCGCTCTTTTTTGGTTAATGTAATCAATAAGGTAAAGAAATGCCCGTAGCAGATTTATTCATACTGGTTTAAGACTTCGTCTGCTAAGTCCGCCAGCATACTAGCAAAGATATCTGTCTCTTTTGCGACAGTAGCGGGTGCTTGTTGCGCGCTATTTTTTTTCTTAGTAGCGTTGTCTTTTTTCATGGCGCTACTGTTATCTGCTGACGCAGCTTGGTAGTTTGAAGGGGAAGCCGTCTGCTTGTCAATCGCTTTTGCTCCTGCCATTGTTTCTACAATTTTAGCCGCTACCGTTTGATGCGCGGCTAATGGCGATTCGCCTGTGGTGAGTTTGTCTTTGAGCCATTTAAAACCATGTGCCTCCCACCATGCTTCAAAACGCGGTAACGTGCTACCGCGTACCGCTATCGGTAAGTTCAAAGTACGTAGCTTTTGTGCAAGCACAGGGTCGCTTATGGCTTGATGGATACTGAGATAGAGGCCGCTGCTATCATCGGTATAAGGCTGTCTGTTTTGCCACGATCTATCATCAATTTTCATACGTGGCAGTTGCCACAGCTCTCCGCGGTAGTATACAACATATAACCGCCGTTTAGGATGAACGAAAATGGCATCAATGGGGCGCATGGGCATAGTATTATGATATCTCGCTGACAAAAAGTTCAGATAAAAGATGTAACGACATCCATTGTCGCAGGCGGTTTTGCTATACAGGTGATATACTAGTAAACCGCCGTAAACAATGGCACACTGATCAGCAAGTTACGCGCGTTATTATTTCTTATCGCCGCTAATCGGTTTACCATTTCTAGTCGTTTTACTATTACCGACAGTTTTATCACCACTCACACGGTTTTATTAATAGGTATAATTATTAGTGGGCATTATGCTAGCAGAAATGCAATAGTCTAACGACCACCAAACATAGATTGTCGAGTGTTGTCTGCTGCGTTTCTTCTCTATAAAAAGTATGAAACCATGACGCTACTATCAGCTTTGATGCAAGCATTTAATGCAAACATCAGCCTCGACATGAATAGCACGTTTTAGTCGCGGTCTCTTTTTTACTATTCCAGTTTTATTACGCCAATCAGATTACATTCTTTATGTTTACCATTATTCAGTCGCACCGTACCGAACACTTAGTTGAGCAATTACTGACCGCTTATCAGTCTAAAAACTTGCCTATTTTTGCAGAATTTATCGTCATCGTGCCGTCGATGGTGCTGGGTGATTGGTTGGATAAATCCATTGCCAGTCAAGCGGGAATTAGCACTTTGGTGACCACTAAGTTTTGGGGTCAGTATCAATGGACCTTGATGCAAAAGGTACTTGCCGAGCACAATGTCTGGCTTGAGGCCAATCAGCGCACGCAAGAAATTGTGACGGTGCCAGAAGTTGCGGTGCTGACGGGTGCGGTGATGCAGTGGCGGCTGTTCGGTTATTTTACCTATTATAAAGCAAAGATTATGGCCGATGATAAGCATCCTTTGTATCCACTGCTATCGGCATTACTCGATGAAGAGGCGGACCGTAGTCAGCAAGATGTACGGCTATGGTCGTTGGCGACAGATTTTTCACGGGTGTTTAGTCGTTATTTGACTCACCGGGAGGATTGGTTAACCCTATGGTCGGCTAATAAAGCGGTTGATGTCGAGCTGCTCATCGCTGAAAAAGACAAGCTCACCATGGAGTTTGATAAATACGCTGGCAGCACGCCTGACTGGTTGGTTGCGCATTACACTGAGCTTGAGGTCGCCCAGCGGCATTTATGGCGGCTGTTGTTTGCTTCGGTATATGAGCATCGTGCCTCGATTGAGACACGTTTTTGGCAAATTATGGAACAAGATAAAGCGGATAGTGGGGTCGATATACAAGCGATATTGCCCACGCAGCTGCACATTTTTACCATTCAGCAATTACCGCAAAATGAGCTAAACTTCTTACAGCGCTTATCCACTTACATGGATATCACTTTGTTGCATTACAATCCATCGCAACTGTTTTGGGCAGATATTGTCGATAAACAGTGGCTACAACGTCAGCAGGTGATTAACCCCGAAAGCGTGTTTCTGCGTGATTATGGCCACACGCTATTGTCGCGTTTGGGCAAGCAGTCGCGCGAGACCTTTGCTATGCTGGCAAGCCTATCGGGCAACGAAGACACAAACGGCTTTAAGCTTGATTGGCAAGATAGGTTCGATGTTGACTACCAGCCTGCTTCACAATCTGAACGGCCGCTAAGTTTGCTTGCACACCTGCAACAAGACGTCCTTATGCTCGATGAAAGCGCAACGCAGCAAACGACCGCTGGACGTTTAAGTGCCGCGCTAAGTACGCAACTGCAAGATTCTAAAAATAGCCTAAGCGATAATATTGACTCATTATATAGCGACGAGCATTTAAGAGGTAAGCGCTACGAGCAGCCCCGACAATGGCAATTATCGCAGTATGATAATAGCCTAAGCATTCATTCTTGCCATAACCTGCAACGTCAGCTTGAAATACTGCGCGGTATGATTGGACGTTGGTTAAACGAGCCAAACGAAGATGGCAGCGCGCGTCATCTGTCTGATATCGTCGTGCTACTTCCTGATGTCGATCGTCATCATGAACTGATTAACTCGGTGTTTGTAAATGGCGAGGGGCAAGATGGTCTGACGCTACCGGCTAAAGTGACGGGCGTCGTCGACAAATCAATTCGTCAACTGTGGGAAGCGATACGCGGATTTTATGACCTGTTAGGTAGTGAAAGTGCTCGCTTTGAAGCGGCTGAGGTTTTTGACTGGTTGATGCTGCCACCGCTATACGAAAGCCTTGGTTTAACGCATGAGCAGATGAGCCGCGCCTGTGATTTGCTAGAGCAAGCAGGATTTGTACGCGGTTTTGATGAAGCGCATTTGCAGCAAACGCTTGATGGTAACGATTATGATTATCGGTTTAGCTTTGCCCATGCGCTAGACAAGGTGGCACTAGGTTTGGTGATGCCCGAGGCACAGATTAGCGACTGTCTTTATCCTGATAACTGGCAGGATAATGCCTTAGCAGAAAAAACTGTGCCCATGTCGGCGGTGAGTTTGGCGGATGCAGCGATTGTTGAAGCGCTATGCCGCGTTTATAATGGTTTGCATCATTGCCGCTACGAGTTTGAAGCCCGTCATAATGCCGAAAAGTGGCTCAATAATATTGAAAACCATATCATTCATCCTTACTTTGGTGCGCTTGATCAAACGCGTCCGATGCGCGCTATTTTTAACGCGATGAATGGTTTTAAAAGCAGCTTACGTGCCAACCGTCATTATCAGCGCTACCATAGCGAAAACGACAATCACTCACGCGCGACAGCGGACAATGAAGCACCTAATGACCAATCACATTCATTGCAGCGTGAAGCCAGCCAAGTCCAATCAAAATTATCGCAAGTTAGCAATTTGCCCTTAAAGCTAAGCTTTATGCTGGACAGTATCGAGGATGAGTTAGAAAGCCAGCAGGTCAGTGCCGAGCCAACGGGCGTGATAACCTTTGGGCGGTTTGGGGCGCTGCGTAACGTACCGTTTGGCTTGGTCGTGATGCTTAATATGGATTTGGCTGAATTCCCCAACCGTGACCGCGACAACCGTTATGATTTGATGAAAGCTGGGCTGGCACGCCGCGGTGATAGATTTAGCGAAGATGATGATAATGGGGCGTTTTTAGATGCGCTACTGTGCGCGCGCAATGCCTGCTGGATTTTTTATAATGGACAGCGCTTGACCGATGCTCATGAGCACCTGCCAGCCAATCCGGTGAGTGAGTTGTTGCAATTTTTACAGGGTGAAGTGCAATGGCAGTGGAATCCTTTAAAAATTGAGGCGCGTAAAACCCAATCGTTAATGAATGATGATAGCGATGATGAATCAGCGTTGGCGGTGCAAGTTCAGCGTTATTTGCCTAAGCTTATCGAGCAGTGGCTAGTGACCCGTCATCCAGCATTGCCTTTTGCCGAAGAGGTATTTGTGCAACCAGATGCGCTTAATGAGTCATCTGACGCAAATAATTTGGCAACCGATGAAGATGATGGTGAAGTACTGATGGACTTACTGACACGTGCGATGCAAAAAGAAAAAGCCTATCAGCAAAGTACCAATGCACCAGCTCGCGTATGGCATGAGGTTTTTGAGCGCTTGAGTTCTCAAGACGATGCTACTTTACCAGTACTTAAGGTTAACCTACCGAGTGCAGAAGATTATGCCATTATTGCGCGGCGTATTGCGTTGGATAGTACGTCACCGCATGAGGCTATGCCTATGCAAGTACAAGGAATTGATGAAGGGTTTGAGATCAACCAAGTCGATATGCAGTCTTTGTATTATCAAGTGCGTCACCCTGCCAAACATTTTTTACGCGAGCAGCAGGTGCATGTGGTGTTGCCTGCAGATGAGATGGCGCACCAAGAGCCTTTGTCATTATCAGGCTTAAGTGCGTATGAGGTGAATTCACAACTGCTTGATGAGTTAAATAAAGACAGCAATAAAGACAGCGATGCCGCTTCTATTAAATCTCTTAGCAAACTATTATACGACCCCGTCATGCCCGCTGGCGTGGCGCGGCAATCCACACTGCAGTATCAGCAATTAAAACTGCAACAGCAATGCCAAGAGTTTGCCGAGCAGCTATCGTCATTAGGAATAGAGGCGCACAGCGGTGCGAGCCGTGTTTTATTAACCCCATGTGCTGAAACCATGACCACGGTTATGACCCCAGACATAAACCGACAAGGTAAATTGCAGATTAAAGGCATAGTGCCCGTCAAAGTGTCTGCTACTCATCATAACTTGGAGGACGAGTTATCCTCGCCTGAGCTTTGGTTGAATATCCTACCCAATAGCGCGCGTACCCAATATTTACTGCGTTTTTGGTTGGCGCATGTGTATTGGCAGGTTGCGCGCCGTACTACCGAGGCGCAAGTTGTCGCTGGCGATGGTAGGAGCATTTGGCGCTTCAATAAAGCCGGCGATGAATATAAAAAATTTAAAGGTAAAACCACCTTTGAGCTTGCACCCATTGCTTATGACAAAGCTTTAGCAGAACTGCTTAAATGGGTCAGGTTTGCGCACCTGGCTGGCAAAATGCCGATGACGGTGCTACCTGTCCATGCGCTTACTTACCTTGATAAAGTTGATGATGCCAAAGCAAAAGACACGGATTATCAGCCAAAGCGCAGTGATTTTGAGGGTTGGTTATGGCCAAGTTTTAACAGTGAGGTTAACTATGACACTTGCTCGCAGCATGAGCTATGGCAGTACATTCTTTATAAACAGGATGTTTTTGCCAAGTTAAAAGATGCGCTACCAGCATTGTCAGCGCCTTTATTTGGCACGATGGTCGAATCCTTACAAGCGCTATAAGGCGGTTTGTTTTTAATAGTAAATAATAATGATGTTAATGGTACGAATTTGAACAAGTGATTTTTTATGGATCAATACAACAACGCTATCAATACTGCTCATGGCTTAGATAATGTCGGCCATACCTATAGTGGTGATTATAATAATGATAATTATAGCCATACCAGACCCGACAATTTAACGAATGACGATTTAACGAATGACACAGCTGATAAGAGTGCGAATAAGCCAGTAGAACCGCCAGCGATTCGTATCAAATTAAACGGTAAGTATCTGATAGAAGCCTCAGCTGGTACGGGTAAAACGTGGACTCTGACCGGTATTGTTCTGCGCCTACTTATCGAAGCCAAACGGGCGCCTGAGCATATTATTGCCACCACTTTCACCCGCGCTGCTGCTGCTGAAATGCGCCAGCGTATCCATGACCGTTTGGTTGATTTTTATCAGTTATTACAATGGCTAAATAACGTCCAAGCAAACCCAAGCACGCATCCTACTCTTTACCCGCAGCTTTTTGTGGATAAAAATAATGCCAATGCTAATGCTGAAGCGTTAGACAATAGCTTGTCAAAAAACGAGCAGCCAGATAAAAAAGTCAGCGCAGAGCAACGACAGAAACGTGAAGAGTGGTTAGCGGAAAAAGCCAAACTGTCAGGTAATGCAAATTTGCTAGCGGATCCTATTAATAGCTATTTATTAATGTATCTTTTGGATCATACCGAAGATTATCCGTTGGCAGATGCCATGAGGCGCTGCGCTTTGGTGCTAACGACGCTAGATAAGCTATTTGTCGGTACTTTAGATAGTTTGTCACAAAAGTGGCTGTCTGAATATAGCGCCGAGACCGGATATCAGCAAGGTATCCAAATCAGCGACCAAGAACAGTTAGTCCTAGAGAGCATCATTCATGACACGGTACGCGCGCATCACAGCTATTTATACAATCAAAAGCCTGAAATTTATCAGTTGTTGCAGCACACCAAGCGTTTGACCGCGCCTGCCGACCACATTAGCGTCGCGCAAAAATCCATGCAGTTTATCTCAACGCCGATTGAAACGGTTGAGATGGGTGAAGAAATCGACTTTGCGGCTTATCAGCAAGCATTAGATGCCTTTAAAAATTGTGATTTAAAGGATGTTGAGCCGTATTTTGATATAGAGTTTGGTATTGAAAAAGGGCTAAAAAAAGGGGGTAGATTTGGGAAAACGATATACGCTATTGTTACTATTCAAAAATTGATTCATCAATATGATGGTGCTTTTTTCGCAAATTTAGATGCTGATTCTGAAAGTTTTTATGGCTTAGTGCCTGATCTTTTCATCAGTGAACAAGATGGCGGCACACTTTTTAAAAAGAAATTTGATGAACAGCGCCAAATACTCGCTAATGTTAGAGGTATTCAATTATTAGCAGCATTACGTCATTATACCGAGCAAATTGAGCAATATCTTGACGCCCTTATAGAAAACCTTAACCGTGATATCGCCCTAAAAGTGCGACAAAAGCTGCCTTCGATATTAGAAACGCGCCGCGAGACCACTTTTGCCTTGCAAATGGTGCGCTTAAACCAAGCTTTATCAGGCAGACAAGGCGAGCGCTTAGCACGTTATATTCGCCATCATTATCCGGTAGCCTTGATTGATGAGTCGCAAGATATCAATGGTGAGCAGGCGCGCATGATTGAGCGTATCTACTTGTCAAAAAATACGGATGGTGTGAACCAGAGCGGTGGTCGCGGCTTTCTTTTGCTGGTTGGCGATCCAAAACAAGCGATTTATGGTTTTCGCGGCGGTGACGTTGCCAATTATAACGCCATGAAAGCGAAGTTTACTAAAGATAGGATTATGACTCTTGATGTCAATCGGCGCTCTAATGAGCGTTTGATTACGGCGTTAAATCACTGGTTTGGTAGACCGACGCCTGTTATAGATTCACAAGATACTATTTCACAAGACTCTATTTCTGATACAGCCAGTCAATTGGCGCAGCTGGGTAAGAGCATCTACTATCAGCATATCACGGCCGCCAATACGGATTTGCGCCTTTCATGGCAAACGTCTGTAGAAGGTGAAATCAAGGAGCAAGCGGAAAATGTTGGCATTTTATCCAATAGCCCTGTAAGTGTGATTCATCTGCCCTATGACAAGCACGCCAAGCATAATGCTTTTGAGCTAACCGCGCTGCACATTGCGGCACTGTTGGCAAGCGAGCAAACGATAGAAGGACGGCCCATCAAGCCAAATGACATTGGTGTGCTTGGTCGCCGCAAGCATGAGCTAAAGCAAGTTGAGGATATGCTCGGCAAGCTTGGTGTCCCAACGCTAGAAACCGCTGAAAAAAATGTCTTTGATACGCCTATTGCTGCTGACTTGGCGGCTTTACTAGAAGCAATGCTACGTCCTCATCGCCGCGACATCATTAACCGCGTATTGACCAGTAATTTTTATCAGATGAGTCTGAACGATGTACAAGCATTGATGCTTGACGATGATAATGATGAAAGTGAGACCAATACAGACCAAACGAGCGGACAGTTTGATAAAGCGAGCACTAACAGCGAAATAGACGCGGAACAAGCCGAGTTAAAACAGCGCTATCAGGACTTTCAGTTGTATTTAAAGACTGCTGCCTCGCATTGGCAGCACAACGGTATTTTATCGGCATTGCATTATTTGTTTGGCCGCAATCCTATGGTGAGCGGAGAGGATAAACAAGGCAGCCTATTATCTGATAGACAAGCAAAAAGCCACAACGTCTGGGTTGGTCTTGCTGACTTAGAAGACGGCGCGCGCTACTTGATGGATTTGCGGCATCTGCTTGATATTTTGGCGCAGCATGGCATGCATATCGGTGAGCATGAGCTGCTGGCATGGTATAAGAAAAACATGAATAGCCGCCGCACGCCAGAGTGGGCCCAGCAGCAGCCTCTGCCGACCGAGTCAGGGGTGCAGCTTATGACCATTCATAAGTCTAAAGGGCTTGAATTCCCGATTGTCTATGTCGTTGGCATGGATGGCGCCAGTCCTAAAGCGGGCGGCCGTAGTGACCATAATTTGTTTTTATATGATTATGAATTAGAAGGGAACAAAACAGAACGCCGTCTGTCTGCCTGTAAGGGTAAGCGCTATAGTAAGTCTGCTAAAGGCGACAAACCAACAGACTATTATGCCCAGTTTGAAACCACAGAAAACTATGAAGAGCTGAGACGATTGGGCTACGTAGCCTTTACGCGTGCTAGTGAGCAGTTATACATGGTGCTTAAAGATGGCTATAACAAAACCGATGCTGAACGTAAGCCAAGCCTGCAATGGTTAAGCTGCGCGGATCATAAGTTTGCACTGCCGGATAGATTGCAGCCTTATATCGGCTGGCTAGAATGCGCAGTTATTGAGCCCATCGCTGAAAGCATGCTTAAGACCAAAAAAATGCCTCAACAGTCTGACAATGCGGATTCTTTTTCTGAGGCAGATTCAATAAAGCGTATCGATTACCAAAGCGCTTATGCTCAGATACAACTTAGCACGTTTAGGGGCTGGGCTAAGACCAGCTTTACCGCACTATCGCGGCAATTGAATGAGCAAAGCCAAGCGTTGGCTGTGTTTGATGATGGGGTAGAGGATGATTTAGATCTAACCGACAGTATAAATCTGGCTACTAACTCTGTAGATGACAGGGAGATTCAACAGGGCTTGCTCAATGGTGGTAGTAGCGATACTGGCAACCCCATCACCAGTGATAACATTCGGTTTCGCTTTGTAAAAGGGGCAAATGCTGGTACCTTTTTGCATGAGATCTTTGAAAAAATAGATTTTACTGATAATAGCAAATGGTCAGTGATTATTGACCAAAGCATTCGTCAGTATCAACTGCCGATTAGCTATGCCAGTGCTATGACGCAACAGCGATTGCAGCAAAAACAAGCAGCGCCAGAGACGGATGAAGGCACAAATCTAACAGAAACCAATCAACTAGGTGCTACCCATGATGAGCTGATGACTTGGGTAGCAGATGTATTGGCCGCCCCGTTATTGGCTTCTGGTCAGCCTTTAAAAGCCATACCGACTAGACAGCGTATTGCTGAGCTTAGCTTTAACATGGGGTTGTCAGAGGACTTTACCCCTGAGCATATCAACCGCGTCTTCAAACAATATTTACCTGATGAGCCTGAGAAGCATATTGAGCTTACGGCGCAGTTTACTAACCATATTTATCGTTATTTGCGCGGTGAGATCGACCTTGTCTATGAGTACGCTGGCAAGTATTACGTGGTCGATTATAAAAGTAACTATTTGGGAAATAGCCTAAGCAATTACAACCAAACAAACCTAAGCGCAGCCATGAATAAAGCAGGGTACTGGTTACAGGCTGCCATTTATCAGGTTGCTTTACATCGATTTTTGCGTCTGCGTTTAAAGGGTTACATCGGCAATGAAACACAGTATTTGGGCGCCGTAGAGTATGTATTCTTGCGCGGTATCGACTCACAAGGTACGCAGGATTATGGACGGATTCAGTGGCAAATACCATTTGAGCTAATTGATGCGTTGGATGAGATGTTTGGTAGCCCCAGTGTTTTTTAAATAAATAATCTAAGAATAATGATACAGACGGATAAACGATGAGTAATGTTAAAAGTATGAACGGCGTAGGCAAGCAGGAAAAAGCAACCAATACTCCTCAAAACCTCGTGAGCGAGGATGTGGGCAGCAGTTGGGCGACAACGATCAGTCAGTATTTATTGCAGCGCCGCGCGCAAACCCAAACAGCCTACCAAAATCAGTTGCTAAAGAGTGAGGCGACTGACACTAAAGACAATCAAAATTGGTTGTTTGAGACGCTATTTGAAGTACTGGTGCAGCGTTTAGAAGAGGGGCATACCGTATTGGTGCTTGATACTGCTACTCATGATATTCGTGTTGATTTTCTTGATGTGGAATTTCTCGACGATGATGCGAGATTATTTGCTTGGCAGCAGCAGTTATTGCAGCCTTTACTACAGCCACTTTTATCCGTATTTT
The DNA here is from genome assembly GCF_002414005.1 of Psychrobacter sp. UBA5136. Classification (GTDB taxonomy): domain Bacteria; phylum Pseudomonadota; class Gammaproteobacteria; order Pseudomonadales; family Moraxellaceae; genus Psychrobacter. Next base: position 86,963 of record NZ_DHYG01000008.1, on the reverse strand, counting down.
TAAGCAGCGATATGACGAATTTAACGGCTGCTGAGTTGCTAGAAGACGAGTTGATTTGGGATACCGCGCTGCGTCAGTCTACATTAACCATATATGACAAGCGGTTATTAAGTCAGCGCCGAAACGCCTGCGCTAAGCTTTATCTCTCACTAAAAGACATTGCAAATAACGCTCTTTCAATAGAAAATAGCCTAAGTAAGTTTAAACAAATACTAAATAACCATTCACTCCTTACCAACAACACAAAAGAAGAGAGTAAAGAAAATGACACTGCAAAACCTATTATCTTCCAAGTAGATAAAAACTCAAACAACGATATAAGCAGAATTACCTTATGGCTACATCGTACTTGGCAAGCAGAGTACGCCTTAGCGCAGCATGTCGTACGTATCAAAAACCAAACCCTTATAGAATTACCAATAGCGCTTAACCCGCTACTTAATGCCGAACAACAGGATGCCATTCACATGGCAAACCGTTCTGCATTTAGCATCATCACGGGCGGGCCAGGAACGGGTAAGACCTTTACCGTGGCGCAGTTAGTCATGGCGTTGCAGCAAGAACAAGCTACGAGCCAGCAAAGCAGCGAATCAAAAGCCAACTTAGCACTGGCTGCTCCGACGGGGAAGGCCGCTCAGCGTATGCAAGAGTCGTTACAGGACGCCATACAGCAAGCCGGAGTTGCTTTACAGCTGCCAGAGGCGAAGACCATCCATCGCTTGCTTGGCATTGGGCAGGGCGGGCGACCGCGGTATCGTAAGGATAATCCGCTCAGCGAAGATATCGTTATCGTCGATGAAGCCTCTATGCTTGGGGTAGAGCTCGCCAATCATCTAGTGAGTGCGATAAAGCCTAACGCGCGGCTGATACTACTTGGAGACGCCAATCAGCTTGCCGCGGTCGATGCAGGGGCAGTATTGGCAGATTTGTGTCGCATACCAGCGCTACAAGACGTGCATCAGCGCTTAGTCGCCAGTCGCCGTTTTAAAGAAGACTCAGGCATTGGTCAGCTTGCTAAACTGATTAATCAAACAGATAAAGGCGAGAGCAGTACACAGAAAATGTCAGCCGTTTGGCAGCTGCTTGAAAAAGATGCGGCATTAGAGTTTTATCATCTAATGACTGGTGCTCATGAAGAAACCGACAGTGATATAACAACTAATAAGATAAAAAATAGCCTAAGTAGTTACCAACACCTTAAAGAACTATTTAATAACCACCTCAAGTACTTCAAGCAAACCCAAAAAACACTAAGCAAAACCAAAACAGCGAAATCCATGCCAACTAAAGAATGCCTTACTGACTTTGGCGAGCTTATGGATACACTCAATCACTTTCGAGTACTAACAGCGGGACATCATGGCCGCTGCGGTGACCATTACATTAACAACTATCTAAGCGAGCAGCATAAGAGCTTGTTAAAGCTACCTTTGTCCAAATCGCCTTGGTATCACGGACGACCAGTCATGGTGTTACAAAATAATTATGAGCTGGGTCTATTTAACGGCGATATCGGTATCTGCCTACAAACCGAAAAAGGGCGCTTACAGGTATTCTTTGAAAACAAAAAGCAGGGTATTAATATTAATATGCTCAGTGATGAGATGATTGCAACTGCTTATGCCATGACCATTCACAAATCCCAAGGGTCAGAATTTGACCATGTGGCGGTTAGCTTTGATGATAGTAATGCGCGCTTGCTAAGCCAAGAGTTGATTTATACCGCTGTGACACGAGCCAAAAAACGAGTCTCCATTTTTAGTACCAATTCGGCATTAACTCGCGCACTATCAACGCCAACGATGCGTCAAACGGGCTTGAGTTTACAGTTTGAAAAATTGGTAGAGTAGAGGGCATCGTAAGAAAAACGACGTTAAGGATAGCGGTGGATAAACCCGCTAATTGATTCATCTAAAAGATGTCGTTTATTTAGCGTTTAAAATTATAACCAAATAAAAAAGCATCCGTTTTGGATGCTTTTTTATATTGAACACTCTGTATTTAGATTTTGTCTTCTTTGATGGCATAGATACCCGGCAAATGACGTAAGTAACCATGAAAATCCATACCACAGCCATAGACGTAACGGTCTGCAACGTCAATTCCCACAAAATCAACGTTAAAGTCATTAATTTTGCGGTCGTGAACTTTATTGAGTAGCACGCAAGAGTTAATTGATGCAGGGTTTTCCCGACCCAGTTCTTCAACAATGGCTTTTAGCGTGATGCCTTCATCAAAAATATCATCAATCAGCAATACATGCTCGCCTTCAATGCTGACATCGGGCTTAAACTTCCAGTTCAGCTCACTGGTGCCCGCGTTATCGCGATAGCGTGACGCGTGGATATAGTGCATGCGATGGTAGAACGTCAAGTGGGTCAATAGTTGACCGGCTGGGATAAGTCCGCCGTTCATAACGACCATAACGATTGGGTTTAAACCGGCATAATGTAGGTTGAGCTGGGCGGCCAAGCGCTCATAAGCAGCAGCTACTTCGATACTGCTGATAAGGCACTCTGAATTGCGCAGGGTTTGTTCGATTTCTTGATTACTAATTTGGGTCATGAGTTGCGCCTTTGATAAAAGTGCCGCCTATTTTAGCAAATTTTAATAAATTTGCCCAACACTACCGCCTTAATAAAAACATATTAGTTGCTAATATAGCCACTATTCAGGCTTTTTTACGATAAAAGGACGATAATAATTGGCCAAACGGTTTAATGACGCATCTGGCAGGTCAGGCAGTAACTTATTCAAAGCCATGGTCATCCCTTTATCGATAGCAGCTTTGGCAACTGGCACAGATTTGCGTTTAATCATGCCGAGTTTTAAGGTTTCGGCATAGCGGCTAATAAAGTGCGTCAATGTCTCTTCGTTCATCGTTTCAAGCGCGGTTTTAAACGTTTTCATATCTACGTGCTCAGGGGAGATAGCCGCAAAACCCTTCTCAATGGTTTGAGCGTCTGCGTCGGACAATTTAAAACCGATACGCTTCTCGCCTTCATTATCAATAAAGGTCGCTTTGTCCCGCAAAAAATGAAAGCTTGGCAACACTTCCTCGTTATTTTCTTTACCAAGTAAGATATTCAGCAAGGTATCCGTCGCTTTTTCGACCGTGCCGACCACTTTACGCATAGAGGCTTGGCGTTCCGGATTTGGAATAATCTCAACCAATCCCACCAATAAATTATCGATAAGATCACGCGCCGTTTGATGGGTAAGGGCATCGCGATAAAGGTAATAATCTACTTTTTCATCGGATGCAACCACTTGCTCGGCTTCCATAATTAGCGCTTTTAACTTGTCTGAAGGGATGAACCCAAAATAATAGGTCATTATAACTCCTGTATTTATTGTTTTTAGTGTTTCACCAACGTTACAATTACTGTTAAATAAGTTACTATTCAAGACATAGAACGCTAAGCACAGAATAAGTAAAGACTCACCATACTTTATGACTGCTTAGCCGCCTGTCTTCACTGTAAAATGTAATGCTTTGTTAACCAATAATGATTTGAAGGGGTGCTGTTATTTCCTTAATAGCTGTTTTTTTTAATAACTATTATTCTTGATAACTGTTCTCTTAATAAGCAGTGAGCCGAGTCTCTCACTGCTCACTAATCTAGCATATTTTTTGGATTTTAATTTAAAAAGCTTGAACTTATAAGGCTATCTACTACTTGTCTAGGGAGAGATAAGATGAATAGTGCTATTGTACTGTTAATTGGTGTCGCCGCGATGCTCTGCGGTTATCTGTTTTACTCAAAATTTATCGCCACTAAGATTTTGGCATTGGACAACAGTCGTCCCACGCCAGCCCATACGATGAAAGATGGGGTCGATTATATCCCCACCAATAAATATGTATTGTGGGGGCATCATTTTACCTCAGTAGCAGGGGCAGCGCCGATTATTGGTCCTGCGATTGCGGTTATTTGGGGCTGGGTGCCGGCCATTATCTGGGTGGTTTTAGGCACCATTTTTATGGCAGGCGTACATGATATGTCAGCCATTTGGGCCAGTATGCGCAATAAGGGTCAATCTATTGGCTCGATTGCTGGTACCGTCATGGGCACACGCGTGCGTAGCTTAATGATGGTCATCATTTTCTTACTGCTATTGATGGTAAACGCGGTATTCGGCGTTGCTATCGCCAATATGATGATAAAAACGCCGTCTTCTGTGCTACCTGTCTGGGGCGCATTGGTCGTGGCCTTTATCATTGGTCAGTGTATTTACCGCTATAAGATGAATCTGGTTTGGGTCTCCATCATCGGCGTCGTCGCCCTATATGGACTTATCTATCTGGGTCCCATGTTCCCAGTCGTGTTACCAGAAACTTTTATGGGGCTACCTGATAACGCTTTATGGATCATTATCTTATTTACCTATGCCGCGATTGCGTCTTTGTTACCGGTATGGATGCTATTGCAGCCGCGCGATTATATTAATGGGCTACAGTTATTTGTTGGTTTGATTTTATTGTATGCCGCCGTATTTATTGCGACGCCAAACATTGTCGCGCCAGCGATTAATCATGATTTGCCCGTCGGTACGCCGTCATTAATGCCATTATTGTTCGTTACGATTGCTTGCGGTGCTATCTCAGGATTCCACGGTTTAGTGGCCACCGGAACGACTTCTAAACAGATTGATAAAGAAGGCGACGTACGTTTTGTCGGTTACTTTGGGGCCATGGGCGAAGGCATGCTCGCGCTGGGTGCCATTCTTGCTGCCACCGCAGGTTTTGCGACGCTCGGCGATTGGCAGGCGGTGTATCAAAAATTTGGTGACGGCTCTATCGGTGCCTTTATCGATGGCGGTGCAACCATATTAAATGCAGGCGTTGGTATCGATATGGTGCTATCACAAACGATGCTCACTGTCATGGCGGCTTTATTCGCCGGCACCACGATGGATACTGGCGTACGTTTGCAGCGTTATATCTTCCAAGAGTTTGGGGAGTTTTATAATATTCCAGTGCTAAGCAAGAGTGTCGTAGCTACTTTACTTGCCGTTGGAAGCTGTCTGCTATTGGCGTTTGGTGCAGGCGGCATTGACGGTGCAGGCGGCATGATTATCTGGCCATTATTTGGTACCACCAACCAGCTCATGGCAGCTTTAACCCTGATGATTGTCACAGTTATTTTATTACGTAAAGGCAGAGCAGTTTGGTACACCTTAGCACCTTTGTCGTTCTTACTTGTTATGACCGTTTTTGCGTTATTGATTCAGCTAAAAACCTTTTATACTGAGGGTAATTGGCTGCTCATCATTATGGATATCATCATTTTAATCGCAACGATTTTAGTGACGTTTGAGAGTCTGTCCGTACTGCGTAAAGAGTGGACGTCATATAAAGACAAAAGGGATACTTAATTAAGGTTAAAATCTATAACTCATATCTGTATAAAAAAAACGCTAGCAGCAATTGCTGGCGTTTTTTGTGTGAGGCAGGCATCATAGAGATAGGCATGATATATGATAAAGAATGAGAAAAAAACGGAAAAGACGAGCAAACTGTTTGAGCAAATTATGAACAATAAAATCAAAAAAAACGAGCCGCTAGAAGCTGCAAAAAATGTAGAAAACACATTGCCATGGTGGCAGCGTTTTGTGACGGGACTCAATGAGTTTTATCATGCACCGTATCGCCAAACGATGGCACGGGCGGCACGTGATGAAGAAGATTTTTTTATGCTGCTGATGTTTGCAGAAAGCCTAGGGATTGATAATCCTGCCAGCTTTTATACCTTAGAGTTGCAGCCGTTATTTTTAGAAAATTTCCATGAGTGGCATACGCGCATGGGTATGGATAAATGCCCCTTTGACCACGTTGGTTGCTGTTAGTGGCCGGGTAGTGACTGGGTAAAGATAAAAGTTATACGAATTAAAATTGAGACACGAATATGGCATTACACGCTCTACACGGTTTGGTAGATCAATTAGCAACGCAGCCTATTATCTTTATTGGCGGCAAGGGCGGGGTGGGCAAGACCACAACGGCTGCGGCACTGGCCAGTTATTATGCTAGCCAGCAAAAAAAGACCTTGATTGTCTCAACCGATCCGGCGCATAGCTTAGGTGATGTACTAAATGTAAGGCTTAATAACGAAAAAACTGCCGTCACCCCTTATTTTGATGCTATCGAGCTCAACCCCGATGTCATCGTCGATGCGCATTTTGCTCAAATTGAATCTACCATTAAATCTTACGCCAATCCAGATATGATGCCCAAAATCCGTGAGCACCTGCGGTTATCAAAATCGGCACCTGGCGCCCAAGAAGCGGCAATGCTCGAATCTATGTGTCAGCATTTAATCACGGCAGCAGATGCCAATTACCAACATATTATTTTTGATACGGCGCCCACTGGCCATACGTTGCGCTTACTCGTATTGCCTGAGATGATGGGTGCGTGGACAGATGGGCTATTGGCACAGCAACGGCGGCAGGCAAAATTGCGCTCAGTAGCGAACCATTTAGACAGTCACAATCAAAAGAGCAATCAAAAAGACATCGATAAAAAAATAGATAAAAAAGATGTGCCAAATCCGTTTGCCGCAAAAAAACCTGACCGCTGGGAGCAAGCGGTAGCAGTCCTAGAAAAACGTAAAGCACTCTTTCGGCAAGCAGGAATATTACTTCATGACCGTACAAAGACAGCGATTGTCCTGGTCATGACTGCCGATGTACTACCATTGGCAGAAACCAAACGCGCTATCGAACAGTTAGAAGAGAGTAAACTTAACCCATCTGCGATAGTTATCAATCAGCTGATAGCGCCTGCGCAGTCAGATGAGTTTTGGCGGCTGCGTGCTGAGCGGCAACAGCAACTGCTGCAGGATATTGACAACAGTTTTTCCAATTACCCACTATATCCGATTTATCTACAGCAAACAGACGTACGCGGTACTGAGGCACTAGGTGCATTATTACGCCCATTATCGTAAAGCATATAACGATATCAAGTCTCAGGTTTATATGACTGGAGTTTACTTGCCAGCGACCACGCCATATCAGCACGTAGTGACTGAGCTTGTTCGGACTTACCACTACTAAGCGAGGACCATTGCGGTTTGCCGCGCGCTTTTTTAAGCTCACTGGGTAATTTATGCGGCGGCCATGGCGTCATGATATTGTCTTTATTATCGTTACTTAAATTGTCGTTATTTGACATGTCAGCATCATTTTTTGCGCCGCTATATATCAGTTGGGTGGCATCGGTTGCGGCATGACCGCGATGACGCAAGGCGGTGAGTAAATCTATCGCGCGCGTGGCAAGCAAGGTTAGGGTGGCAGGGTCGATATATAAGCGTTTTACCCCCGTGATTCTATCAGCAATACTACTGGTATTCGATAGTAGCCCGCCTGCGATACCACCTATGGCCGCGCCCAAGCCTAACGTTGTGCCGAGTGCCGCCGCATCAATGCCCAAACCCAATAACGCGCCAGCTGCTGCACCCGATGTGGTGCGAATGCCGTAGCTCTTAAGCAGCTCAGGGTCAAATGGGTCTTGCTGATAGGCTTTTAATTCAAGCGGCGTTGCTGCCACGGCATTATCATAAAATTTATATAAGTTGAGCAGGCTGTGCTGCATCGTCCGCTCACTTTGCCTAACCGCTTCTTGCATTTGCTCAAGCACGGGCATTGGGTCGTCGTCTTCGCTGATTTCACGTACAAAAGAAGCAACATTTAATAAAAAATCTGCAATGATGATATTGGCTTCATCATAGAGCTGGGCCCATTCTTCTGTACGGCGTGCCATTAATTGCTCAAGCATCTCCGAATGGGTGAGCATGGTGGCGAGATTTTGCCATAAGCGCATCTCATCCTTAAACTCAAAAGCCACGGAATCAAAACGCGTTGAGATGTGCAAATTGCGTCTTGCCAACATCGTCTGCCATTCATCGATATTGGCATCCTGACTGTCGGTAAAGTTAAATACCGGCATCACAGGTATCGCCGCCCAAGATAAAATGGCCAGCTCGTCTTTATATTTACCGAGGACAGGCTCACGCGCATCGACGACATAAATGGCCATATCACTTGCCAGCAGCTGACGGATAACCTTGGCTTCTTGGCTGTAGTCCTCATTGCTACCATTGCCAGTTAGCGCATCACTGCCTTGGGCAATGTCGGCTGCCAAAAACTGCTGCAAACGCTCAATACCATCACGGCGACTGGCAGTATTGTCTTCGAGCCAATCCATCAGTCCTGAAACATCTTCTAACCCCGGCGTATCATAAAGCACCACCAGCACTTCGCCCGTTTGACTATCTGTTAATTGTGCGCGCTCGACATGGCGCGTGGTGGCGGCTTCGTTTTTCACTTCCCCAAAATACACATCACGTAATAGCGTACGTAGTAGCGAGGTCTTACCGGTATTGGTATGACCAACGACTGCTAATTTTAAGGCTTCGCCACTGGCAATGGTTTTTTTAGCGGTACTATTAGCGGTATTAATAGGCGCAGCAAATTTACTTAACGAGATCTCGTCATTATCAGTATTATTTTGTTGATTATTATTGTCGCTGTTATGGTCACTATTCATAATAGAATCTTATTATTAATATTATTGAGTATCGGTATTAAAAGACGTCACCAAGCTAAACCAAGCCGATTTTTCGAGCGGCAAGGGCGGTTTGCCATTGCTGATAACGAAGCTTTTGGTTTTCTAAAAGCTGCTTCGATGCTTGCGTTGTGAGGTCTGGACTATTTGAAGTATTTAAACCATCATCTAAGCTAACGGTATCAGGCTGATTATCGGTGAGATTCGTATTACTTAGCAATTGTACAATCAGTCCATCTTTTGCATGACTTGCGATTTGGTCAAGTTTGCGCAAGGTGCCGCGATCAGGTAGCGCGCTGCTATGAATACCAATCAAAACCTGTACCGGATGCTTATCTAGGTAAGCCTTTAAGCAAGCCATATCATCGCGGTCATCCAAGATACCGAAATCTTCCACTTCATGTTGACCCTCATCAAGGCCCGCTTGCCACCAATTTTGTTGCTTTGATGGATACTCAAGTAACGCAACCAACTTCTTGCCAGCGCTGACCGTCGCTTTTGGGGCGATAGGCGCGGGCGCTTCTTTAAAATCATCGGCATCCGTCACTTGCCGTTGCCAAAAATTTAAAATCTTTTGATAATAGGGCTGTTTAATATCCAAACGCATTTTTTTACGGCGAAACATCAATGCACAAAATGCCCATGCAAGCGCCCTTGGTACGATACCGTACATCAGCAAGCTGCCGACCAGTAAACCTGCCCACTGCCGCGCCATCGACAACGGCATGGCATCGGTCACCAAACGACTTTGTACGATAGCGCTACTGTCCGGCACCGTAAATCCAACCTTGCTTGGCAGCCAACCAAGGATTTGGGTGAGGGTAATCAGCGCCTGATCAGACAATAATGTCGACTCCCAGCTAAAGCTATACTGACGCACAATCAATAAAAAAACAATCGCCAGTAGCATGCCGGTCAAGGTAGCAAGCCACAATTGGTGACTAAAGCGCCCCAAATACCAGCGCATGCCGCTGTGTTGTAGCTGGCGCTCGTACAAATCAACTGCCGCCTTGGTCACATCATCCTTTCCGCGTATCAGATAGCTTGGACTGACAAAACTGGCAAACCAATTTGACGACTGTTTGCCTTGGTTAAATAAAGTCATGACGAGCCAGCCCACTAGCATCACGGTATGAAACCCAAGCAGGCAGACCAGCACATAGAAGAAATTAACCACCTTGGTCTGAAGGAGGGTAAATAACCCCAAAAATCCTGAAATGCACCATGCCACGCTCATAACCAGCATGATGGCTTTGATGCGCCCATCAATTTTGCCCAAAACCCGTGCCAACGCGCCATTACTATCGATACGCGAGGCGCGGCGGTGCAACTTTTGGATGGGTTTTCCCTCCTCACCTTGCAGCTTTTCTGTGATGAGCAGCGGATCGGTGGCAAAGACGTGTTGCTGCGTCTCAAGCGTGCGTACCAGCTCGGTCAATTGGTCTTGGGGTGATAGCATAATGCGGTGATATCCATATAAAAGCTTAATATGAGCGCTGCCCAATTAGGTTATAAGGTTTTAAAAGCAAGTTATAAAGTCGCAATGTTACAGGTTGCCATGTTGCATGGTTAAACTACTAATTGGCGACAAATAAATCCATAAATGCATTAACTGGCGTTTGCTCTAAACGCTCTTGATCATCACAAAGAGCATAAATTTCTGCACAGCGACTGTCAATAAATCGCGTTGCCAAACTCGCTCGAAACTTTGCTTTGAGTACTGGGATGCCTTCTGCGCGGCGGCGTTTATGCCCAATAGGATATTCGATAGCAACTTTATCGGTACTACTGCCATCTTTAAAAAATACTTGAATGGCGTTGGCAATCGAGCGTTTGCTTGGGTCATGGTAGTCTTTTGAATAATTGGGATCTTCGACGACGACCATCTTACGCCGTAGACCATCAATCAAAATATGATGCTGCGCGTGGTAATCGTCTTCATAATTCTCTGCCATCAGATCGCCCGTTAATAAAGGTACGGCAACCATATATTGCAAACAATGATCGCGATCAGCAGGATTGGCAAGCGCGCCTTCTTTGGAGATGATTCGAATGGCTGAATCATGCGTGGTCAGGACAATTTTTTCAATCTCATCGACTCTATCGTCGACGCGTGGATGCAAGATAACCGCCGCTTCGCACGCAGTCTGAGCATGAAACTCGGCAGGGAAGCTGATTTTAAATAAAATATTTTCCATCACGTAACTGCCAAAATCGCGCTGGAAGGTAAAACGGCGCTCATTTTCAGGTTTGAGTGCGAGGTCTTTATTAGTATGGCTAAATAAGACATCATAAAACCCCCATTGCGGTGCGGTCAAAGCGCCCGGGATACCCATCTCGCCGCGGCGGGTGATATCGACCAAGCGTACCGCGCGACTGGTCGCATCGCCTGCCGCCCAAGATTTGCGGCTACCAGCATTTGGCGCATGGCGATAGGTACGCAGCGCCTGACCATCGACAATCGCTTGCGAGATCGCCGCCATAATGCGCTCGCGTGGTAATTTATAGAGTTTAGCAACCACCGCCGTTGAGGCCAGTTTTACTAAAAACACATGATCGAGCCCGACGCGGTTGAAGGAGTTGTCTAAAGCAAGCACGCCTTGAATTTCGTGCGCCATAATCATTGCTTCTAATACGTCGCGCATGGTGAGCGGTGCTTTATTTTGGCTAATATTTTGCTGACTGATATAGTCCGCCACTGCCAAAATCCCACCCAAGTTGTCCGAAGGATGCCCCCATTCAGCAGCAAGCCACGTGTCGTTATAATCAAGCCAGCGCACCATACAGCCAATATCAAAGGCAGCTTTGATGGGGTCTAACCTGTGCGGTGTACCGGGCACGCGTGCGCCATGAGGGGTGATTTGATCGGCGCAATCGGGTCCCAGGTGCTTGGTGCATTCAGGAAAGCGCAGTGCCAGTAATCCGCAGCCTAAGGTGTCCATCAGGCAGTAACGGGCGGTATTCCAAGCATCCGCGCTATTAGGCGAGTCATTATCGATAGAGTAATTAAGCACGTAATCGGCGATTTTTTGAATTTCATCGTCATACTCGGGACGAACATTGCTCTCTACCGTGGCATTTTGAATGGACATAGTCGTTACCTCTTCCTTGAAACCAATATTTGAGCGATTAATAAGCTAAATGTTTTATCAATCAGTGATGCATCAAAAATAGCATACTCAATATCGAACAACAGTGAAGTCGTGTAAGACTGTTTTATTGTTTAATGATTTACACCATGAGATAAACCAAACCCACAATAAATAAAACGGCCAGTATCAAGAGTAAAAAACTGAGGATATTGCTGACCATTCCCGAACTTTCTTTTTTTATCTTTACTTTTTTAATGACAGGTAAAACCATGGTGACATGCTCAATACCATCTTCAAGATAGCGCTCACCTTCAGGAATAAACCCCAGTGATTCGTAAAAGTTTAGCAAGTAAGACTGGGCGGAGATAATAATGGTTTTTTTGCCATATTTTTTACGGCAGTATTTGATGGCCTCAAGCATCATTTGACGGGCAACGCCATTGCCGCGGTGCTCTGCGAGCACAAGCACTCTGCCAATTGCCGGTATCGGACCCGACGGATTGACCGAGGATTTTTTGTGATTAAATTGCGGCGGGATGATGCGGCAATAGCCAACCAAAGCTTCGTTTTGATGGGCGACTAAATGCAAGCAATCAAAATCCACCTCGTCCATGTCTTGATACGGGCAGTTTTGCTCGACCACAAATACTTGCGAGCGGGCTTTTAAAATATGATAAAGATCAACGGTGGTCAGCTCATCAAAGGTTTTTATAGAAAATTCACAGGTCATAGTCAAATAGCTTCTAACGATTTAAAGGGCTTTTATAATGGATCAAAACCTGAGCATTATAACGATTTCGCCCCGCATTAACTATTTAAGGTTTGACTGATTTTGTCTAAATTCAAACTATCAGACATGGCATTGAAAATCTCGTAGTACTTACCGTGATTGGCATAAAGCGCTTCGTGCGTGCCGGTCTCCATCACACGGCCATTTTCAATCACCACCAAGTCATCAGCATCGATAATTTGTGAGATATTGTGCGAGACGATAATCACCGTGCGGTCTTTTTTGATTAAATCCAAACTGTGCTTGATTTGCTGGGTGGCAATGGCATCAAGGCTGGCGGTTGGTTCATCTAAAAACACAATCGGTGGGTTTTTTAAAAACATCCGTGCCAGCGCGATACGCTGCTGCTGACCGCCAGAGAGCAGTTTGGCTTCACTCTCATAGCCATCAGGCATGCCAATAATTTGCTCATGGATAGAGGCTTGTTTGGCGGCCTCAACAATCTCTTCATAGCTCGCATCCATCGCCCCGTAACGAATGTTGTCGGCGATGGTGCCTGAGAAAATATGATTTTTTTGTAGCACCAATCCAACTTGCTCACGCAAATCATGGGTGCTGTAGTCCTCTAAATTGCGCCCATCGAGACAAATGGTGCCGCTACTTGGGTCGTAGAATTTGACCAATAAATTGATAATGGTACTTTTACCTGCACCAGAGAGCCCAACCAAAGCGGTAATACGATTGGGATAAATGTTAAAACTGACGTCATTGAGCGCCTGCTTGCCATTTGGGTAGGAGAAACTGACGTTTTTTAATTCAATATGACCTTTTAAATCGGTACATTCGATTTTACCTGCGTTTTCAATTGCTTGGTCGTCGTCCAGGATATCAAAAAACCCTTCCGCATAAGTGAGGGCATTATTAATTTGATCATAAATACGGTGCAATTCGCGAATGGGCGCGGCGACGTTTTGAAACAGTAAGATATGAAACATAATCGCGCCAATGGTCATCTGCCCTTTGAGCACAAAGTATGAGGTCAAAACAATAATCGCCACCACGCCGATTTGCTCGATAAAGGTTTTGCCCGCGTTATACATAAACGCGATACTGCGAATACGGAGCTGATTGGCGGTCATATCCTTTTGGATTTCCCAGTGTTTATCGGACTCAATCGGCTCGCGTACAAAGGATTTAATGACGGTAATAGAGTCGATAATCGAAATCACCAAGCCGCTTTTGGTTTCGCGGTATTGGCGCATTTGTTTGCGAAACCCTTGTAGACGATTGGCTTGTTTTTGACTGACAAAAAAGTAAATCGGCACAATAATAAGACCGACCATGCCAACCCAAAAGTTGGCATTAAACATAATGATTAATGACACGATGGCACTGGCAAACAGCGGCAGCATATCAATAAAGAAGTTTTGCACCAAGGTCGTGAGGCTACTAACGCCCAAATCAATACGGGTTTGCAGCTTACCGCTGGCGTTTTCATCACTGGTATAAAAGGCCATTTTATAGGCTAAAATACGGTCGACCACTTTTTGCGATAAATCACGCGATAAGTTAATGCGGATACGCTCGCCAAAGTAGCGCTGCCCAAAGGTGATGAGGACGTTCAGCACCTCTTTCACCAGTAAAATTACGCTAATGAGCGTGAGTAATTTTATACCTTCTACCCACGGGTCAGGTAAGCCGACGACATTGGTCAAAGTATCAATGGTATATTGCAGGACAAAGGCGTTGACCTGCGCGGTAAACGACCCTAATACTGTCAATATCAAGGTTAAAATAAAAAGCCCGCGATAGGGCCTGGCAAACTCGCCCAGCCTTTTTAGAATCGACCACAGCAAAACCCCCCGTTCTGTTTTTTTGCTGGGCGGTTTGATGTCTAATGGTACGCGGCGTGGCGGAGTGGGCATAATATGAATACTAAGGCGCTGTTTAATGTCAATTAAATCACTACCGTTAGCGGGCTTTATCTATCGGTAGCGATTGTCGTGTGTTCGCTCAATCGACAGTTATTATAAAGACTTTACGCCCCATACCAAAATTTACTGATTAAAAACTATCCGCTGGCACAAAAACCTCACCAACCATAATACGGCGGGCAGAGCGGCTCATCGACACTTTTTTGGCTTGCCAGCGTCCATCGACTTGCTCGGTTTTACCACCAACCAAGAGCGTTCCAGAAGGATGACCAAATCTAACTTCGCCTAATTCGCCACCACCTGCTGCCTGATTAACGAGTGTCCCTTGCGTCGTTGCTGCGGCAGCAATCGCCACCGCTGCCGTGCCCATCATCGCATGATGCAGCTGTCCCATGCTCATCGCGCGGACGACCAAGTCAATATCTGCGGCATCAACTGGTTTACCACTTGACGCGCTGTAACTTTTTGCAGGAGCAATCCAAGCAATTTTTGGAATATGCTGACTGCTTTGCGCCTCACTCACGTCTTTAAATAATCCCATCGCCACGCCGCCTTTGGCACGGATTTTCTCAAGTTTAGCTAAGGTTTCGCTATCACTGTTGATATCGCCTTGCAGTTCTATACCAGTAAAGCCCAAGTCATCGCTTTTCATAAAGATAGTTGGAATGCCCGCACTGATAAAGGTTGCTTTGACGCTATCGGTACTTAAACCACAGCCAGAGACGTCAAAATCATCGACTAAGTTGTTTGTCGGGAACATATCGCTTGATGAGTCAACAGGATCAATAAATTCAATTTTGACTTCTGCCGCTGGGAAGGTGACACCGTCTAACTCAAAATCGCCCGTTTCTTGCACTTGCACCTTGCTTTTCTCATCTAAGTAAACAGGCACATGGGCGATGATGGTTTTACCGATGTTTTCTTGCCAAATACGGACTTCACAAATACCACTCTCGCTACTTTCATCAATACTGTTAGCAATTTTATCGGCATCGACCAGACCCATATTAATGGCACAAGCACCAACAGCGGCGGTTAAATTACCACAGTTTCCCGCCCAATCAATCATAGGTTTAGCAATATTAACCTGACCAAACAGATAGTTCACATCGTGGTCTGCCTTATCAGACTTAGACAAGATGACGGTTTTTGAGGTGCTAGAGCTGCCATTTCCCAAGCCGTCGATTTGCTTACCATAAGGGTCGGGGCTACCGATAACCCGCAAGAGGAAATTATCGCGCGCCTTGCCAGCCACTTGGCAGCGCTCAGGTAAATCTGATAATTTAAAAAACACCCCTTTTGACGTGCCGCCGCGCATATAGGTGGCAGGGATGGATATTTGCGGGGCGAATTTTGGTTTCGATTGGGTCATTTTTGGGGATCCTTTATATATTCATGATTTGTTTATAGTTTTGTTGGTAATATAGAGTGATAGAGATTAATTAAAATAGAGGATGTTACGAGTTTAGAAAAGGAACAAAGTGAGAACTTGGCAAAAATCGGAAAAATTATACAAAATAACCCTGACTTGTCTTACGAGTTTGTGCGTCAGTTATTAATTGCTCAAGCAGAGGTTGCAGCTGGTAAAATTGAGCCTTTTGGGTTTGGATAAATTTAAAAAGTTAATAATGATAACGACAAGAAATAATCGTCAGATAGCTGTCATCGACGGCATACACCAAACGATTGGCATCATCAATACGCCGAGACCAAAACCCTGACAAATTTTCCTTTAAAGGTTCAGGTTTTCCAATGCCTTCAAACGGTGTGCGCATACATTCTGTAATAAGCTTATTGATGCGTTTTAATGTTTTCTTATCTTGTGATTGCCAGTATAAATAATCCTTCCATGCCTCGCTGGTCCACGCTAATTGCTTTCTCATCATATGACCTCAATTAAGCGTCTTCAATATTATCATTCGTCTCAATAAGCTTATGTACTTCGGTCTTCCCGGACTGATACTGAGCAATGGATTTTGCTAAATGTGCGGCATTGGCAGGAGACTTTAATAGATAGACGGTTTCCATCAAGCTATTATAATAATCAAGGGACATGACGACAGCATCATCCGCATCTCGGCGGGTAATAATAGTAGCATTGGCATCATCACTAACCATGTCAAAAACAGACTTTAGATGCTTTCTGGCTTCTGAAAAACTGATTACTCTCATCACAGACTCCTTTATTTGTACAATCAATTGTACATATTACGCCATTAAGGTAGAGGATTCAATGTACCGATGGTAAAAAACCGATGCCGTATAATTCATACAACATCGGCTCTTTAATTATTCAAAACTCATGATGATTACGCGATATCTAGCGTGCCATCGATAAACTCTTTGGCAAAGCGCTGCAGCATACCGCCAGCGTTATACATTTTCACTTCATCAGCAGTATCTAAACGGCAGATAACAGGCGCTTTATCGACTCTGCCGTTTCTGCGATGAATGACCAGCGTCATCTCACCACGAGCGGATACTTCGCCTTCGATATCGAATATTTCAGTACCATCGATGTTTAGGGTGTGACGATTGACCCCTTCTTTAAACTGCAAAGGTAGTGCGCCCATTCCGACCAAGTTTTGGCGGTGGATACGCTCAAAATCTTCTGCAACCACGACTTCAACCCCTGCCAAACGCACGCCTTTGGCAGCCCAGTCGCGGCTCGAGCCTTGACCATAGCCGTCGCCTGCGATAATGATTAGCGGCTGCTCGCGGTTCATATAGGTTTCAATCGCTTCCCACATGCGCATGACCTGACCTTCTGGCTCAACTCTGGCCAGTGAGCCTTGAATTACCTTACCTTCCTCATCGCGCACCATCTCATTTAAGAGTTTTGGATTGGCAAAGGTCGCACGCTGCGCGGTTAAATGGTCGCCGCGATGGGTGGCGTAAGAGTTATAGTCTTCCGTTGGTAAACCCATGGTATCAAGGTACTCGCCAGCCGCTGAATCTGGCAGGATCGCGTTGGACGGTGATAAATGGTCAGTAGTGATATTGTCACCAAGCACCGCCAGTGGACGCATACCTTTTAGCTTATTCATCGCCGCCATTTTGCCTTCCCAATACGGCGGGCGACGGATATAAGTGGTCATCTCGCGCCAATCATAAAGTGGGCTTAATGCTTTTCCCGTATCTTTTTTGGCTTCATCAAACATCGGGATATAAACAGCGTTAAATTGCTCAGGCTTGACGGCTTTGGCAACGATAGCATCGACTTCGTCATCATCAAACCAGATGTCTTTTAGGTATACGTCATTACCATCCGGGTCTTTACCCAACGAGTCTTTTTCGATATCAAAGCGAATGTTACCAGCGATAGCATAGGCAATGACTAGTGGTGGCGATGCTAAAAACGCTTGTTTGGCATACGGGTGGATACGACCATCAAAGTTACGGTTGCCTGATAGCACCGCTGTGGTAAATAGGTCGCGCTCGATGATTTCTTGCTCGATATCAGGATCTAGCGCGCCGCTCATGCCATTACAAGTGGTACAAGCAAAACCAACCACATCAAAGCCGATTTCTTGTAGCTCAGGCATCAGGCCAGCTTCTTCTAGATACATTTTCACCGTTTTTGAGCCGGGTGCTAAGGATGATTTCACCCAAGGCTTACGCAATAAGCCTTTTTTATTGGCATTACGGGCAACGAGGCCAGCTGCCACCATATTGCGAGGGTTAGAGGTATTGGTACAGCTGGTAATCGCGGCGATAATCACCGCACCCTCTGGCATGAGGCCGTCCTTTGGTTCAGGTAGTTTTTCGTCACTACCATGCGCAATGCCTTTTTCGACTAAATCTGTGGTTGAAACGCGCGCGTGCGGACGCGAAGGACCTGCCATGTTACGGACGACTTTTGATAAATCAAACTCAAGGACACGCGCGTATTCGGCATTTTCCATGCCATCAGCCCATAGGCCAGTCTGCTTAGCGTATTGCTCGACCAGTTTGATTTGCTCTTCGCTGCGACCCGTTAGGCGTAAATAGTCGATGGTTTGCTCATCGATATAGAACATTGCTGCGGTTGCGCCATATTCTGGCGTCATATTTGAGATAGACGCACGGTCACCAACGCTCAATTGGCGCGCACCGTCACCGAAAAATTCGATATAAGTAGATACCACGCCAGCATCGCGTAAGAACTCGGTCATAGCAAGGACCAAATCGGTACCAGTAATGCCTTTTTGCAATTTGCCGGTTAATTTAACCCCCACATAATCAGGCAGGCGCATATAAGACGGGTTGCCTAACATGACGCTTTCCGCTTCTAAGCCGCCAACCCCGATTGAGATAACGCCTAAAGCATCAACCATCGGCGTATGGCTATCAGTACCAACTAAGGTATCGGCAAAGGCCACTTGTTCACCGGCTTTGTTTTGTACCACTTGCACCACTGGCGACATTTTTTCTAGGTTGATTTGATGCATGATGCCGTTACCAGGCGGGACAACGTTGACGTTATCAAAGGCATACTGGCACCAGTTGATAAAGTGAAAACGGTCATCGTTACGGCGCTCTTCGATGGCACGGTTTTTTTCAAAGGCGTTTTCTTCAAAGCCTGCATGCTCAACCGCTAGCGAGTGGTCAACAATCAATTGCGTCGGCACGATAGGATTTACTTTTGACGGGTCGCCGCCTTGCTCAGCGATGGCATCACGAAGGCCTGCCAAGTCAACAAACGCCGTTTGACCTAAAATATCATGGCAAACGACGCGAGCAGGGTACCAAGGAAAATCTAAATCTTGTTTGCGCTCGATATGTTGCTTAAGCGCTGCCGTTAAGTCTTCTGGCGGGCAGCGGCGTACCAAGTTTTCACAGAGTACTTTTGAGCAAAACGGTAGTTTGTCATACGCGCCAGCTTCGATGTTTTCGATGGCTTCACGGGTATCAAAGTAATACAAGTCTGTGCCCGGTAATGGTTTTTTAAATTGTTCATTCATCGGTTGTACGAGAGCGTTGTCCATAAGTCACCTTTGGCGGTTGGCTGGTTTGAATCAGGGGAAAAAGATATAAATTCTTTTAGCAAAATCATTAAAATAAAACTCAATTTTGCGAAAAAAACTTTTGAAGAGTTAAAGGTAAGGAGTTGTAGGGTGCGCTTTACGCACAGTTTTTAGTAAAACTTAGTAAAAACAGGTGAGGACGACACACCCTACAAATTCTTTATTTCAAGACAAATTAACGCGCGCTCATCTCTGGTACTGGGCGCAGCTCTTCACCCGTATATTCCGCACTTGGGCGAATAATACGGTTGTTCGCACGCTGTTCAAACACGTGTGCCGCCCAGCCGGTTAGGCGCGAGCAAACAAAGATTGGCGTGAACAGTTTGGTTGGAATGCCCATAAAGTGATAGGCAGAGGCATGGAAGAAATCGGCGTTACAGAAGAGTTTTTTCTCGCGCCACATCACTTCTTCGCAGCGTACTGATACTGGGTATAGCACGGTATCACCGACATCTTTAGCCAGCTTTTCCGCCCAGCCTTTAATGACCACGTTACGTGGGTCAGATTCGCTATAAATAGCATGACCAAAGCCCATGATTTTGTCTTTACGCGCCAGCATCGCCATCATCTCGGACTCTGCTTGATCAGGAGAAGTAAAGCCTTCAATCATATCCATTGCGGCTTCATTCGCGCCGCCATGCAAGTGACCACGTAATGAGCCAATCGCGCCAGTGATGCAAGAATGGATATCAGATAGGGTAGAGGCACACACGCGCGCGGTAAAGGTTGAGGCGTTAAACTCATGCTCTGCATACAAGATGAGTGAAACATTCATCACTTTTTCATGGAGCTCGTTTGGTTTTTCACCTTTGAGCAAATGCAGGAAGTGACCGCCAATGGTGTCATCATCGGTTTCTGTTTCGATGCGCACGTTGTCGTGGGTAAAGCGATACCAGTAATTGATGATAGATGGGAATACCGCCAGCATACGGTCGGTTTTATCGTTCTGCTGTGAGAAGTCGGTTTCCATCTCAAGATTGCCGAGCATCGAACAGCCAGTACGCAGTACATCCATCGGATGCGCGTCCGCTGGGATACGCTCAAGCACGTCTTTTAATGCTTGCGGTAGACCGCGCATTTTTTTGAGTTTGGCTTGATAAGCATCAAGCTCGCTTTGGGTTGGCAAGTTGCCGTACAGTAGCAAATAAGCCACTTCTTCAAAGACGCATTTATCGGCCAATTCTGACACATCATAACCGCGATAGGTCAGACCTGAGCCTGATTTACCGACCGTCGATAGTGCTGTCTTGCCAGCGACCTGACCACGTAGACCTGCACCGGAAAGTTCTTTCTGTGCTGCCATGTTAAATTCCTTTTGTTGGTAGCCTTTTTTTTGGTTTAAAAAATAAAGGATGTGAAAACGTTGAAAAGCAAAATCAAAACCAAATAATGCGGATGATTTTGCTTGTGGCTGACGTAACGCTTATTTATTATCAGCAAACAATTTATCGAGGGTTTGCTCAAACTCATGGTAGTTTAAGAAGTCATAAAGCTCCATACGCGTTTGCATGGTGTCGACGACTTGTTCTTGCGTACCATCATCAAGCAGATGCTGATACACGTTTAAAGCTGCTTTATTCATCGCGCGAAACGCTGATAATGGATAAAGCACCATATCAACCCCAACCGCATATAATTGTTCGGTGGTATAAAGGTCGGTTTGACCAAACTCCGTCATATTGGCGAGGACTGGAATATCAAGGACGTCGGTAAACTTGCGATACATCTTGATATCGGTCAATGCTTCGGCAAAAATCATATCGGCGCCGGCTTCTTGAAAAGCAACGGCGCGCTCGACAGCGGCATCAAGCCCTTCAACAGATAGAGCATCAGTACGCGCCATAACTACAAAGTCAGAGTCAGTTTTGGCATCAAGCGCCGCTCTTAGGCGATCAACCATCTCTGAGATGCTAACGATTTCTTTATTTGGGCGATGGCCACAGCGTTTTTGTGCCACTTGGTCTTCGATATGCACGGCTGCCACGCCTGCCTTTTCCATCTTTTTAATGGTTTGGGCGATATTAAAAGCACCGCCAAAGCCTGTGTCAACATCGACCAGTAACGGTGTATCAACCGCATCGGTAATACGGCGTGCATCTTCAAGCACGTTATCAAGGCTGGTCATTCCCAGATCAGGCAAACCAAACGAGGCATTGGCAACGCCCGCACCAGAGAGGTATAGCGCTTGATGCCCAACTTGGGTTGCCATCATCGCCGTATAAGCGTTAATCGCGCCAGCAATCTGGAGCGGTTGGTTATTATCATTTTTTTGTTTCAATGCACTGCGAAAGCGAGCGCCAGCGGATAGGGTCATATCGTCGTCCTTACGTGGAGGAATAATCTTATTGAATGAGAAGGAATAAAATTGTTGTGCTTGATTATACTCAATTATTCAGGGCTGCAAAGCGTTGTCATAACAGGAATTATTAAAAATAATTTAATGTATTGTTAACTATACTAAAACCATTCATTTATGACATAGTAATATCCATTTATTAAACATTTAACAAAATCATTATTCAGATTGCTAAAATCATAAATTTCTTATTGTTATGAAATTTACATTTAGTTACAAATAGCCTTGTTTTTGGTATTGAGCACTTTTAACTACAATAAGTGATTTCGCAGTAAAAAGCCCTCATAGCTGGGCTAAAAGGGCTTTTCTTGCTTTTACCATAAAGAGCTAAGAGCTTTTATCATAGAGAGCTATGACTGGTGGAAACGTTTTTAGCCAATAAAGCCTGCAAGGTTCGCTAAGAACAAGAGCGCAAAACCTGCTAAGAATATCAGTCCTGCAATCGACAAAGCATTCATACCAGCAGACAGTTTTTTATGATTTTTAACCAATGAATAGTTAAGCCAACCAAAGATAGGCGCCGAGACAAATGCCGATATCATGGCAAACTTAAGCATTGAGCCCAGCTGGCCAGTAAAGAAGGTGATAATCACCAAGCCGCCACCAATTGCATAGGTGGTCCAAAAGGCGATTTGTTTTTTATTAATATCGCTTTGACCTTTAATCAACCGCCAGCATTCGGCATTGGCACGCCCATAACCATCAGCACAGGTAATGGTGGTGCCAAACATGCACATAAAGGCGACGAAAGCGACCAGTAGCCGTGACCATTCACCGATGGTGCTGGTATACATATTAATCAGCTGATTGATGTAAGCGGCACCGGCAATCTCAATTTCTTGCCCTGAACCATACTGTACGAACACGCCCAATGCTAAGAAAAATAGCGCTAAGATAGCCGAAACGGCATAGCCGACATTAAAGTCCAATAGTCCTTGACGGTGGGTGGTGTGGTCGGTTTTTCTTTTTGCTGACGTCCACATCGAGGTAATCGCCGCAAACTCAAGCGGCGCGGGCATCCAGCCCATGAGCGCCACGATAAAGCCGAGGGTTGCAAGATTCCAAGGAGACGCTGCGACAAAATCTGTCGCCATGACCGTCGGCTTGCCAGCAGCAATCACCACGGCGGCGACCGTTGCGGTGGTCAGGGCAATCATAATCCACTTGGTGACGCCATCGAGCAGCTTATAGTGACCTGCAATCAAAAAGAACCACGATACGGCGACGATAATCATAGACAAGCTCATGGTTGAGAGCTCAAGAGAAGCAGGCAGCATAAAGCCTAAGATGACCGCCGCAATTAAGGATACCGCGCCAGTACTAATTACCGCTGATAGGATAGATAGGATAAAGTAAATCCAAAGATAGGCTTTTGAGCGTTTGGCATAGCCTGCGATTAAGCTCTCGCCGGTGTCATACACATAATCGGTGCCGAAGCGAAAAAATGGATATTTAAAGACGTTGGCTAAAATAATCATAATCGCCAACTGCCAGCCGTACAAAGCGCCCGCCTGTGTCGATGAAATCAGATGCGAGCCACCGATAGCAGCGGTCGCCATTAAAATACCGGGACCAAAGGCCCGCCAGCTAAATCCTTCTTGCTGCAGGGCAACGGTATCGTCGGTAGCGCTTGGGTTATTGAGTCGTTGTGTGGTCATGAATACCTCGAAATGGTTGGAACGGCAAATCATCACTTACCTGTGTCAGTTTGCCAGTGATCATGAGAGAAAGGTTTTATATCATTTTTCCAGTGCTGAATATCAGTGCTGGTTATGGAAATATAAAACGATTCATCTTGTATCGACTTTAGCATACTGCTGCTATTCAGGAGAATGATTATTCTCATTATTATTACTTTTTGTTTGCACCGCCATTCTCGATAGTTAGCATAATCAGCTATGAATATCAAGAGCTAGCTCTGAGTTTTTTTGCCGTTTCTTTATAACACAATATGCCGCCGATATCTGCCAATTTCACGCTGATTAACGCTGTGAGGTAAAACTCTGCTGCCGATAGGTAATACCGCGGCGTTCGTATACCTCATAAATCGCGCTTAGTAAATCGGGGATTTTTGGGTGCACGAAGTCTTTGAGGGTATGGAGGTAGATAGGAGAGGTGGCATTTTCGTGCAGCAGGCGACGATAGACGATCTGCTCGGTACGCACCGTTTTTAGGCTGGCAGGCACCAAAGTAATGCCTTCACCAGCGGCAACCAAGCCGAGCGCCACCTGTAAATCACTCACCGTGGTGGTCATAAATGGCGAGATGCCATATTGGGCGAACAGATGCAGCAAAGGCTCGGTCACAGGTGCAAGAGATGGCTGCTTATTAGATGATGCCTTGTTTCGGTCGCCTTTATTAGTGGTAGCATTAATAGCAGCCGCAGTCGTTGCTATAGGCAGATGCGTCTGATGGTATAAAATTAAGCGATTGTTCGCCAAATCAATCAAGCGCTGTTCATCGCTATCAGCAAGCGGATGCGCTTTAGGTAGCGCCACCATATAGCGCTCGTGGCGCAATAGTATTTGCTGAATCCATGGGTCTTGATGGGCAAAGCGCCCAAAACCAATGTCAATCTCACCGCTTTTTAGGGCGTCAATTTGCTGATAGGAGCTGATGTCCTTGAGATTGACTTCGATATCAGGATTGGACTGCTTGAGCTTAGCGATAACCTCAGGCAATAACCCGTACAGCACCGATGGCACAAAGCCAATGTTTAATCCGCTACTTGGCATAGATAAGCGCTGGGTCATGCTAGTGACGGTATCAATCTCTGTCAATATCGTGCTGATTTTATCGTAAAAAAACGCGCCCGCTTCGGTCAGATGTAGCGGCCTATGATAACGGTCGATTAATTCTACGCCCATGTCGGTCTCAAGCTGCTTTAGCAAACGGCTAAGGGTTGGCTGTGACAATCCAGTCTTGCTAGCAGCTGCGCTAAAGCTTTTGACATCAGCGATAGCAATAAAAGCGTTGAGTTGTTTTAAATCCATGTTTTAAACCCATATTGTGATGCCCATCTGTTTATGACGCTTATTTAATCAGATATTTTAGCTGTTTTATACAATATAGCGACCCGCGTAAAATTATACTTGAAGAGGAAGAGACGACCTACTATATTGTGTGGCAACGATAGTGTTACAATTTAGCAAACAATTGATGTAAATTAGCCACACAAATACAGCGTGCAAATACGCCATTTTTACCTTAATTCTAGCAATCATCTAATTTTGGTGGCATTAACTGTTCTGGTATCACTTCATGAGCGACAAAAAAAGTAAGAAAAGTGCAGATTTAGAGGCAAATTTGGCCAGAATCGCTAATGCTAAGCCGCGAAGGCGCGCGCGTAAAGATAATATTTATGAGCGCTTTATCACGCGCGTTGAAAATGTGGATAGCACTGATAATGAAGGTCTTCGCGAACAAACTAATGGCATTAGTGGCGAGAGCAAGCTCGCTCCGCTAAAAAATGCTGATAAACTGTCCTCATATGAGCCGCTGAGCGTAGCAGAGCTAGCGTTGTTTGCCACTCAACAAGGTGAGAGGCAGCAAGAGGCTGGTCTACAGGGAGACAGTAGTGTCGGTAGCAGAAGCACGGGGGTTAATTTAGATTTTGCTGATGAAGATAAGTGGCTAGGTGTAAGTAGTGCAGACGCGCCTAATGACGCTGTCGTAAGAGAGGAAGTCCCTTTAAGTCATGAGGCTAATGATAACTCTGAAAGCCCTGATATTGTCGGTGATAGTAACGATTTAGTCATACAAAGCCCAATTCAACCCGCTCCATTAAAAGAAGGTAATCTATTAAAAGAGAGTGCGCCGGCAAGTAGCAAAAAAGCGCTCATTGTAGGGATGATTGTTGGCTCATCATTGATTGCTGCCGTGGTCGTCACGCTTATCTTTACCGGTGTTTTGTCAACGTCAACCCCAGCGCCTACAACCAATCCGAACAGTGAGAAGACAAATACAGCAAATAGGGCGTCTGCTACTAATGCTAGACAAGAAAATTCAAACGCTCAGCAAAGCGCTACTGATATCAGCAATCAAGCGAGCAAAGAGGCTCAAACCAGCGTACCAAGCAACGTTAATACTGATAATAAGGGCGCTACTAATAAAGATGCTATTAAAGATACTACTGACAAAAGCAAAGTTGCTAATGCAAAAGGCACAAATGGACAACCCACAGCGGTAATGACTAATGAAGCGGAGGCTGAGCCCGCCATTACTTACGAAGACTTTAGGCAAGAATCACAAAGTACACTATACCGTGAGACCAATGATTAAGTTTCATCGATCTTTGCAAGATTTGCATCAAAAAACGCCAACCAAAGCCGACGGCCTTCATCGTTAAAGCGCCGTACTGTATTGAAATATTGTTGCCGTGCAGCTTCATCTACTAAAGGTGCAGGTAATAATGGATCAAATATCACACTGCGAATGCCAGCATCTCCTAGCATAAATACCTCGCGTAGCGCCACATCTGCACTTAAACCTTCTTTATGCTCTAACCAATGATTTAATTGATAAGACATCTCTTCATAATGTTTGGCTAGTTGCATATCTGACCAAAGCAATAAAGCCTTTTTTTGTCGCTTATCGTCAAAGTCACAAGCCTTAAAGACGATGGCTTCTTCTCCCAATCCTAAATTTAATAGACGCTTACGAACGCCATCGATACCACCTTGTAGGTTATTTGGGCGAATATAGAGCCCTTTGTCTAGCTCGCGAAACCCTAATAACGATAAAGCGCGGTCACGAGCACGGAGTATCTTGCGATCGCTGCGTGGTAAGCCGCTCGTTGCTACCGTTATCCATGAACCGTCCGATTTTATGGTTTTTCTATCGAATGTATGCCACAAAGCCACATCATCGCCTAGTTTTCGAGCTTTGGGACCTAATCGGTAAGTAGCAGGTGCGATTGCCTCAGCAAGCTCTGTTTGGGTTAACCGAGCCATGGTGACGCGAATGCTGTTTTCTGTCATACCAAATACTGAGCCTGCCAAAATAGCTTCACTAACATTAAGGGTATGGTTATCCGCTACCGTCAATAAACGTAAGAGGAGTAAACGAGGACTGGGTTTTTTCATATTACATTCCTTGACGAAATAAACAGTAAGATGTAATACTAACTGTTGTGAAACTTTTTATAAGCCGAAATCAAGGAAGATAGCAGTTATGGCCCTGACAAATCAATTTAATACGCATGAAGTCAACAATCAACCTTTTGCGCTCGCGAACTATAACGCTTGGCTGACGGATACTGCGCTTATGGAGGCGGTGGCGCGTGAGGGAGCAGGGTGGGCAAAAGAGCATTTACGTGAATTTGGCGCTCGTACGGGCGGTGATATGATGGCTAGTGGGTTTTTAGCCAATGAAAATCGGCCTAAATTACGCGCGTTTGACAGCTATGGTCGCCGCTTAGATGAGGTGGAGTTTCATCCAGCTTATCATGAGCTGATGACGGCTGGCGTGAAATACGGGATGAATAATTTTGCTTGGCGCAATGAGGACCGCGAAGGCGCTCATGTAGCGCGGGCCGCTGTCATGTATTTAGGCTCGCAGCCTGAGGCAGGTTTTGGGTGCCCAATGTCTATGAGTTACGCGGCGATTCCTGCTTTACGCCATTCGCCAAAGCTTGCGGAGAAATGGCTGCCCAAATTGTTATCGCAACAATATGACCCACGCAGCTTGCCCATGGAAGAAAAATTGGGTTGTACCATGGGTATGGGCATGACTGAAAAGCAAGGTGGCTCAGATTTACGCCGCAATACCACGCGAGCAACACGGCAAGAAGACGGTACTTATGAGATTATTGGTCATAAGTGGTTTTTCTCAGCGCCGATGTGTGATGCTCATTTGGTGTTAGCGCAGTCTGAGAATGGGCTAAGCTGCTTTTTGGTGCCACGTTTTCGTCCCGATGGTACAAAAAATGCCGTTCGTATTCAGCGTCTCAAAGACAAGCTTGGCGACTGGTCAAATGCCTCATCGGAAGTCGAGTTTCATGGCGCTTTTGGCGAATTGGTCGGCGTCGAAGGCCGCGGTATCGCAACCATTATCGAGATGGTGGCACTGACTCGGCTGGACTGCATGATTGGATCTGCCGCACAAATGCGCCAAGCGATTGTACAGGCCATTCATCACACCAGCCAGCGCGAAGCCTTTGGTAAATTATTGATTGACCAGCCGATTATGCGTAATGTACTTGCTGACTTAGCACTAGAGTCGGAGGCGGCTTTGGCGCTTACTATGCGCATTGCGCGCGCGGTAGGTATGATAAAAAATGACCCGCATGAAGCCGCCCTTGCGCGCATTGCGACCGCTATTGGTAAATATTGGATATGCAAACGCACGCCCGTTCTTATCAATGAAGCACAGGAATGTTTGGGAGGAAATGGCTATGTTGAAGAAAATATCATGCCGCGTCTCTATCGCCAAGCGCCGCTAAACTCCATCTGGGAGGGTAGTGGTAATGTGCAATGTTTGGACGTGCTGCGCGCCTTAAAAAGAGAGCCCGAAACCCGTAACGCGCTATTTACCGAGTTACAAAAAGCCGCTGGCAAGAACCCACATTATGATGCCGAGCTTAGCCTATTAGCAGTACGCTTTGATGACATTGAAACCTTAGAATTTCGCAGTCGCTACGTAATTGAGCGCTTAGCATTAATGCTGCAGGCCTCAATTTTATTGTTAAGCGACAATACGGAGATTGCAGACGCATTTTGTCGCTCACGGCTTACAGGCGAGCATGGCCTTGCTTTTGGAACATTGAGCCCTGATGCGCCAGTTGATCTGCTGATTAAACGCGCTGCCGGAGCAACGAGGTCGGTGCAAAACTCACAACAACCTTTAGCATCAACAGACACTTATAGCCAAATTGTCATTAGCTAAAGACTAGAAAGATTTGAGCGGATAATTATTGAGGACGATAGCAAGTGCTCATCCAAGAGCTAATAACCGACTGATTTTCAGGAAATAACTCGAAAAAAGGTTGAAGAGCCCTCTTGGCTTTGGTATGTTTTAAGCAACGCTTTTACTTCTTTGTGGGTTATAAATTCTATAAAGCGTAGTTCGGGCCGGTAAAATCTGTACGGACGATCGAATCCTCATTTGCCAGCAATAAGGAAATTGCTATGATCAGTGCTGTTGCCCGACGCTCCGGCACCGCCCTGTACCCCCTGCATCCGCTACATGCGTTTGTTCTGTCCGGGATGGTGCCCCTTTTTATCGGAGTTTTACTCAGTGATTACGCTTACTGGTCCAGCTATGTGCTGCAATGGAAAAACTTCGCCTCCTGGCTGCTGATAGGTGCGCTGGTATTCAATGGATTCGCCTTGCTGGGCTCGATTGTATCTCTGATTCGCGGGCATGAGCGAATGGGTAAACCACTGATCTATTTTTTGTTGCTATTAGCGACCTTCGTGCTGGGCGTCATCAACTCGTTCATTCATGCAAAGGACGCGTGGGCCAGTATGCCGACCGGACTTGTCCTATCCGTAATCACTGTCATCTTAGCTTGCGCTGCAACCTGGATTGGCCTCGCTAGCTGGCGTAGTGGATGTGCATGATGAAGCCGATTAAAATTTTGTCTGCCACTATAATCGCTGTGCTGTTGAGCGCATGCAGCGAAAGCAAAGTAGATGACTCCGCACAGCTTGGACCAGATCCAGAGCTGCCTGAAGTTCAACGCGGCTTGTTACCAACACTGAAGATCGCTGATCCCGCAGGCTGGGGAGATCGCAGGCCTATAGTGCCATCAGGCTATGAAATCAAAGCCATTGCCACTGACCTGCAGATTCCACGGCAGACGCTGGTCTTGCCGAATGGTGACATTCTGGTGGCCGAGGGGCGGGGCGGTAACGCCTCCAAGCAACGTCCCAAAGACTTTATTGCTGGTTATTTCAAATCTAAAGGCACTACCTCGGTCAAAAGCGGCAATCGTCTGACCCTGCTGCGAGATAGCGATAATGATGGCACTTATGAGAGACGCACTGTGTTCGCCAAAAATTTGAACGCACCTTACGGACTTGCGTTAATCAACGACCAGCTGTACGTCGCCAATCAAGATGCGGTAGTGCAGTTCGATTATCAGCCCGGCCAAACCGAAGCTAGCGGGCCGCCACGCCAACTTACCGTCCTGCCCAGCGAGATCAATCATCACTGGACCAAGTCGATGACTGCCAGCCCTGATGGGCGCTTGCTGTACGTTGGTATCGGCTCAAACAGCAACATTACGGAAAATGGCCTCAATGTTGAGGAGAATCGCGCTAGGATATGGGAGATCGACGCTAAGAGTGGGGCTCACAGGGCTTATGCAACCGGTTTGCGTAATCCAACGGCACTGGATATTCTGCCAGGCACTGATCAGTTATGGGCAGTAGTGAACGAGCGTGACGAGCTGGGTTCGCGACTGGTACCTGATTATCTGACCTCAGTTCGGGACGGCGCGTTCTACGGCTGGCCATACAGTTATTGGGGTCAACATGTTGATTCTCGCGTCAGGCCGCAGCAGCCCGATATGGTAGCCGCCGCGATTGCTCCGGATTACAGCCTTGGTTCGCACAAAGCTCCTTTGGGCCTGTCATTCTCAACGGCAACCATGGGTGGCAAGTTCTCAGAAGGCGCATTTATCGGCGAGCATGGCAGTTGGAACCGTTCAGATCCGGCGGGTTACAAGGTCGGGTTTGTGCCATTTCATAACGGCAAGCCAGCCGGGGACCCGGTTGACTTTGTTACTGGATTCCAAAGCGAAGATGGCAAAACCTTTGGTCGTCCGGTGGGTGTAACCGTTGATCCAAAAGGTGCACTTATTGTCGCCGATGACCTTTCTAACACCATCTGGCGGGTAACCCCAACTCGTTA
This sequence comes from Psychrobacter sp. UBA5136, assembly GCF_002414005.1. Classification (GTDB taxonomy): domain Bacteria; phylum Pseudomonadota; class Gammaproteobacteria; order Pseudomonadales; family Moraxellaceae; genus Psychrobacter. The sequence goes on along the minus strand of NZ_DHYG01000008.1, from coordinate 56,417 downwards.
AGCAACAGGTAGAATGCCTCCTGCGCGGTTTAATTTAATCCGTGCAGGAACACCGAGGCTAGCAGCATAATAATAAACAATATCAAAAGAGACTAACATACACGGTAATACTAAATAGTGCTTATTTAACATAATATACATTATGCGAAAACAAACCAACGGTTAAAAGGTGTGTGCGCTCAACCAATTATTACAATGCATCCCCATGAACTTTGCTAAATTAATATGACTTTGGGAATTTAAAACTTCTCTCAAAAATTATCCTAACGCTGGTGATCATCATTTATACAAGCTCAGTTTTTCTCAAATTGGTTTTGCTAACGTTCAGTCAAGATTTATACGATAAGGATATTTTTATGCCACCGTCATCTCGTCTTAATATTTTTCAATCTGGTATTTATAAGTTAACGACTGCTGCGTGCTTTGCTTCCATACTTGTCGCGACTGGCTGCTCATCTTCTGCTGAGTCCAGTGTCAACTTATCAAATCCACAAAATGGAAATACCGCAGCGCCTGTCGTCTCAGATATGAGCCAGCAAACGCTCAGACAGCAAGCATTGCGTATCCAGCGCGCGCTAGCGAATAACGACTTTGCTCGCATCATCAATGATATCCATCCAACCCGTGGCGTGCGTTTTTCAATGTATGCTTATGTGCGCCCTGAGAGCGATAAAGTTTTTAGCCGCGAGCAATTTGCCCAGTACCTAAAACAGCCCAAAATCCGCTTTACTTGGGGCGAACTTGACGGCTCTGGTAAGCCGCTAGTGATTCCGCTCCCAGAATACTTGGAAACTTGGGTCGATGGCGATACCTATAACAATGCCAGTATCAGCGTCAATGAATTTAAGCACAGCGGCAATATGATCAATAATTTAAAAGAAATTTATCCCAATTCCGAGTTCGTTGAGTTTTATTATAAAGGTTCAGAAGAATATGCAGGTATGGACTGGCGCATCATGCGTTTGGTGTTTGATGAATACCAAGGAAAACGCTATTTGGTCGCTATTGTAAACGAGCAATGGACGGTTTAACAAAAAGTAAACTTTTGATTTTAAAAGTATTTTTTTTAAAATTGACGGTGCATTTATATGATGGACTGCCCTTTTTATTTGTTTGCATTACGTTATATTCATTATTCGCTATAAAACCTTAATGTTTACGTTTTCGTTTAAAGTGGCGTTTGCCGAAAAAACTTCACCATTATGTCGTAAATATCAGGATAAGCATCAATAAGCTTTTGCGGTGTTTCAAAAAACACTTCGCTTAATACCGCAAAAAATTCCGCAGGATTGGTTGCGCCATAGCGATCGAGTCCCGACTTACGATGGGTTTGAAAATCCTCAAAATCTCGCGTCATAATTTCAGTCCAGCGTGCAGGATCCATATCCGCTTGCAGCGGCGGAAAGCCATTGGCGCGGCCATTTAACATATCAAGCTTATGCACAAACTCATGAATGACCACATTGTGACCATCGCGCTCACCTGAGTGTTTGGCATCCTTCCACGACAGAATGACGGGACCACGCAGCCACGCTTCTCCACTGCGGTGTTGACTGCCTTCATGGACGATACCCATCTCATCGACGGTGGTACTGTCGCTTTTGTAGGAGCCAGGATAAATAATAATAGATGACCAGCCAGCGTACCATTCAAGGCTTAGGTTTAAAATCGGCAGGCAAGCTTGTAAGGCGATGGATTGCTTGACCGCATCGGTAATCTCAAAACCCTGGGCGCCAGTAATCGACTTATCCGCCAAAAACAACGTCGCTAGATTAAACAAACGGTTTAACTCGTCCTCATCGAGCCTATCAAGTATGACAATACGCTTAGCCGCATGCAGCCAGTCAGTATGGGTAAATTCGCTATTATCCAAAATACGCTGCTCACGCCATTCTTTTATGATGCCAAACATACTCAATTTCCTTTAATTCTCGTCGTTAGGCTGCGTTTTTTATCAAGCTTCTAACGACAGCATATTCATAATCAATTTAATCAAGGTTTCTTTTTGATTGGGGTCAGACTCAGCGACCAGCAAGGTTAAGGCGGCAAGCCCAGTGTTATTGATGACCATATCACCTTTATCATTTAGCAAGCGATTATTACGGTGTAAAAAGTCTACAAACAAAAAAGCGCCGCTGCGTTTATTACCATCGGTAAAAGGATGATTTTTGACCATAAAATACAGCAGATGCGCCGCTTTACTCTCGATAGTCGGATACGCAGGCTCGCCAAAGACAGTTTGCGCCAAATTGCCCAGCACACTGTCCAAACCATCGCCGCGCGGTTTGGCAAATAGCTCAGTCGCCTCGCCTCTATCTATCAGCTGTGCTTTTAAGTTAGTGAGCGCTACCATCGCCTCGGTCGGACTGGGTAAGATACCGCCCTCTTGCCCAGCTGGATTATCAAGCAAGCCTTCATCATAGCGCTGTAACCATAGAAATGTCTGCGTATAACGGCTGATAATCTCAACCAAGCCGCGTCCTTCATCGGTTTTAAGATCGGGGCTTTGCGCGGTTTTTTTGATTAAGTTTAATGCTTGTTGGAGCTCGCTTGAGTTTTTATCAAAGCGCTCTTGATTGAGTGTATAGCCTTGAACCAAGTATTCACGTAGGCGCTGGGTTGCCCAGCGTCTAAATTGCACACCTTGGGGAGATTTGATGCGATACCCCACTGAGATAACCACATCTAAGTCATAAAATGTCACGGGGCGGTCAGAATTTGCAATATGCATTTTTTGCATATTGCTTTTTTCAGCGATTTCCTCCTCTTTTATGGCATTGGCAATGTGACGCGAAATCACTGATTGGTCACGACCAAACAGCTCGGACATTTGTGCTTGCGTAAGCCAGACAGTCTCTTGCTTGAAGCGAACGTCTACCTGTGCCTTTCCATCAGCGCTTTCATATATCTCTACTTTTGCCACATCATCATTCATAACGTTAAGCATCTCAGCTCTCTCCCCAATCCTAATCCCAATATAAATGCTTGCGCTGTGGTTATTATTCTTAATAGGCAAATCATACAGCGACTGCATGACAGAGTACATAACAGTGACTATTCTATATTTGTGTTTGTGTCTAAGCTTGGCGTATCTCGCGGCGTATAACCGAAATGCTGCTTATAAATGCGTGAAAAATAACTTTGATCGCTATAACCAACTCTATGCGCCACTTCATCGATGGTTACGTAGCTTTTGGTCTTTAAAATATCATTGGCTTTCTTTAAACGCAGTTCCTTTACCCATTCTGAAAAACTATATGGCAAGTCGGCAAACAGTTTATGCAGGTATCGGGTAGAAATATGACAAGCAGTAGCAACCAGCGCTGGCGTTAAAGCAGGGTTTTCGAGATGCAAATAAACGTAATGCTCGATACGTTTTAAATGCACAGATTGGATAGACGAGCTGGTACTCATCATCACTTCTTTTGGTGCGCTCAATGTCAATACAATAAGATTAAGCAGCTGCTGCTCTAGAATTTTAACCTCTAAATCTGCCAATTGATGGTGCTCAATGAGCTCTAATATTTGCCTGATTTGAAAAACAAGCAACCTACCCGCTCCCTCATCAATGGTCAGACTGCGAGCAAACTGGCGCTCTATCGTACCCATTTGCGGGGTTAATAGCGCTAAAGGCACCTTAATTACATATAACGATGCTACCTGCAAATGATAAAACTCATAAGGCAGGTGTGATAGCTCGATAAAGAACTGACCCGCACTTGAGGTTAACTGGCGATTTTTTTGTATAAAATGAACGCTGCCCGTCACAGGAAAAGTGATTAAAATACTATCATTACTGTTCTTGTTGCTGTCAGCATCTTTAATACCGTCACTACACTGATTGCTTACTAAGCTGCGTTTGTAATGCACGGTGTTGGCATAATAGTGGGACACCCCGATATCCAAGAGCTTAGCGTGTTGCAAATAACCAGAGAACTGGCTTGGTTGGCGAAAGCTTACATTGAGATCAAAATAGGTGTCATTGATGGTGCGCTTCCAATCAAACGCGTCTAACGTTTGAGGAGCGCTTAGAAGTGGTCCTGAAGGTAACCATAAGGAAGGTGTTAATTTTGCATTCATCCTTGAATACTCGTAAAAGTTATTCTCCTTTATATCATACCTGTAGGGCAACTGGGTTTCTAAACTGATTTACTAAATAAGAGGTCTAAATATCACACCTACAATAAGTTTTAAAACAAAAATCAGGCATTAAACTGGGTTTAGTGCCTGACTGAAAGTTTATAAAGCCATTTTAATTAGATAAAAAATACCATTCTAAGCCGCTTTGGTCAGCTTATAAGTACCCGTTTCATGCAGCTCTGCTTGCCAGCCTTTTTTAATCACAATCGTGGTGGTTGGTTCTTGAATAAGCGCCGGCCCTGCAATAAATGCCCCTGCCCCAAACGCCTCACCATTATAAATAGGCGTATCAATCCATTCATAGTCTTGATCCATAATCATCGCACGGCTGCCTACTTTAGCCTGACTGATATCGCCTTGTTGCTGAGCAAGTTCTGGCAGCTTGGGTTTACTGATCCTCCCGATAACAGCCACTTCGATATTGACCAGCTCCACCTTATTATCGCGCTCATCATAAGTGTAAAGCTCTTTATGACGATGGTGGAAGGCCTCTAAAATCGTTTGTACGCTATCGGCATCAAGCTTGCCATTTGGTACCAGTACATTACATTCGTGCACCTGCCCGACGTAGCGCATCTCCATGGTACGCTCGATGATAATATCGTCTTCTGCAAAGCCATCTTCAAGCAGCTTTTGTACCCCCAAGCTTTCGAGCTCGTGTAAGGTGGCATTGAGCGACTGTAGCTCTGAATCTGGCGCAATAATCATCATTTGCGTGGCCAGATAGTTATATTTAATATCAGAGATGATTTGACCAAAGGCGCACAGACAAGAAGCAATTTTCGGTATCAAGATAGTACCAATACCCATCTCTTCTGCCAAATCAACAATATGCATACCACCTGCGCCGCCAGCACAGATAAGGGCAAAGTCGCGTGGATCATAGCCTTTTTCAATGGTAATACGGCGAATGCCGTTTGCCATATTTTGGTTGACGATGGCGCTGATACCAAAGGCGGCATGCGCTATGTCAATTTTTAAGGGATCGGCAATGTATTTTTGTACCGCTTCTTGGGCTTTGTCTTTGTTCAAGGTCACGCAGCCACCAAGCACGGCATTTGGCTCAAGGTAGCCTAAGACCAGATTGGCATCCGTTACTGTCGGCAGCTCACCGCCTTTACCGTAAGACGCTGGGCCTGGGGTCGCGCCAGCACTTTGTGGGCCTACCTCTAACATACCAAAATTATTCACATGACCAATCGAGCCGCCGCCTGCGCCCAATGTTTCGACGTGAATCATCGGCACGCCAATACGATTGCGCAAAAAATCAATATCACGGTTTAAGATGGTTCGACCAGATTTGGCCATGGTGATATCAAAAGACGTCCCGCCCATATCGACGGTGATAATATTATCAATATCAAAGGCGCTGGCAATGTATAAACCCGCTTGCGGCGCTGATGCCGGCCCTGAATTAATGGCATTAACTGCTCGTTCGCGCATGATATTGCCAACAGCAAGCCCGCCATTTGACTGAAAATAACGCACGGGCTGCTCAGCGCCAAGCGCCTTAAAGTAATCATCAATTTTATGCACATAAGAGGCCATGACAGGGCTTAAATAAGCATTAACCAACGTCGTTGAGGTGCGTGTATATTCCTTAATCTGCGGATAGACTTCGCTACCGCAGCAGACAAACACCCCCGGCATATGCTGCTCGATCAGCTCTTTGGCGCGCTGTTCGTGCTGAACATTGCGGATAGACCACACAAAAGAGATGGCAACTGCTTGCACGTTTTGCTTTTTTAATACTTTAATCGCATCAAGGATATCTTGCTCATTTAGCGGTTCGTGTTCGGTGCCGTCCGCTAAGATACGGCCACCGATGGGAAAGCGGCGGTCACGTGTGGCAATCTGCGGCGCTGGCGGGTAACTGGCATCGTAGCGATGCCCTTCTTCTTTGTGCCCTAAGCGTATCTCGATACTGTCTTCATGGCCTTTGGTGCATAACAAGCCCACTTTTACGCCTGTCATCTGAATCAGTGCGTTTAGCGCGACTGTCGTACCATTAATACACAAGTCGCAGGCTTGAATAATGTCCTCAATAGGGCGGTTAAATTTGTTGGCAATTTGCTGGAGACCATTAGCAATGGCTAAGGTGCCATCCTCTGGGGTCGATGGTGCTTTAAACAGATGAATGTCACCAGTTTTTTCTGCCAAGACAAAATCTGTAAAAGTCCCGCCAGCATCAACGCCAATACGAAAATCGTTGTTCATAAGTCATCCTTAACTCAATCATGAAAATTCAATGTGTTTTATGCGATTATTTGACGGCGTAAATATTCCGTTTCAGTCTCATTGAGCGTCAAGGTATCGGGGTCTATTACCACGCCGTATTCGGTTTTTGCCGCTGCAATTGAGATAATCCTTTCTTCCACGTCCTTAATAACCGCTTTGATATCGCGATCAAACGAGCTGCCGTAACCGCCGCCGCCCGGATTGGTATTGCGCGCGCGTTCACCCGGCGTGATTTCCGTGACAGTATTTTTTCTATATAAGTCCGTTTGCCCATCTTTATGTAGTATCTCTAGACGCCCAACTTTCAGCTCGGGTGAGATTTGTTCCGCGCCGCCTGCGCCCATGGTAGGATGCTGACGACCTTCACCAAAGGCAATAACCGTCATGGTATGATCTAAGGGCTCAACTTCCCAAACCGTACCACAGCCGCCGCGGTACTCGCCTGCGCCGCCACTGTCTTCTGCCAAGCCATACTTATGAATTAAGATAGGATACTGGTACTCTAACAGCTCGATATCCCCTGAGCTTAACGCCCCAAAGCAGCTCAATGGCCCATAAGCGTGCCAGCCATCCATTTGCTGCGTGGCTCCGGCCCCTGAAATAATAGATGCTAGAATCATGGTGACGTATTGCTCGCCAGTTTTTGGGTCGATACCAGCGATATTGATCCCTGACGAATGTCCCCAAGAGGCGGTAACGCGCTCTGGTGCTGCTGCTTCAAATGCCATACGTACCGCATCGGTTAAGGTTTCCATCGGCGTGGTCGTACAATTGACATGCGGCGCCGGTTCTTTGGCATTACACAAGGTGCCATGCTCACCCAAATCAACGGTCACGCAGCGGTATAAGCCTTCGTTATACGGCGGCTCCACTTGGGCAAACATCATCAGCCCCAGCAATACCCCTGACATCGAGTTACCAGCATAAGAGTTGATAAAATAAGGAACTTGTGGCGGACTGGTGATTTGAATATGCACATCGCTGTCTTTGATGACAATGTCGGCGCTGATGGTCATATCGCCCAAACCATGACCTGAATCTTCTAACACCGCCTCGCCATGATAGTCGCCATCTGGGATAGAAGAAATTAACGAGCGCATATGATGGTCAGCCATGCTCTTTAGCTCTTCAATCGCGCCGCGTACCGTCTCGACGCCGTATTTGTCTAGCAGCGCAATCATGTTACGCTCGCCGACAGCGCACGCTCCGTACTGCGCATTAAGATCGCCTTCTTGGTTACGGCGTGAGCGCATATTACTGTGCAGCAAATTAATCACATCATGGCGTTTGACGCCTTTTTCCCAAAGTTTAATAGGCGGAATGCGCAGCCCTTCGGCATATATCTCTTTGGCATCAGGGTTATAGCCTGCGGGTACGGGGCCACCGATATCCGTGACATGACCTTTACAAACCGTCCAAAAAACCAGCTCACCTTTATAAAACACCGGTTTATACATACAGCAATCTAAGATATGGCTGCCCATCATCACAGGGTCGTTATGATAAATCACATCGCCTTCATGAATATCGTCACCGTAATATTCGGCGACGGCTTTCATAGCGGGCATGAGTGAACCTAGATGAATGGGAATATCTTGCCCTTGCAAAATCATCTCAGGCAAATGATCAAACAGCGCGTTACTATAGTCATGAGCTAAGTTAAAAACACTAGAGCGGGCGGTTTTTTCTAAGGTGGTTGTCATCTCACGCTGCGCCGTTTCTAGGGCGCCACGTACGACAGACAAGGTAATGGGATCTATAGAGGGGTGAGCGTTGCTCATAAAAGACTCCTTGTCGAGAAATTGGGTCAGAACAAGCGCATTTGCATCGGTGAAATAAGAGAATATACCGGTCTATATGACCATTTATCCTTACCTTTCAGCGCGCGCTTTCTCTGGCTTATCATCTATCCTAATGATCAAGCTTTTTCACTATAGCGAGGTTTTGGCCAAATAGATTGACTGTGGGTGCAGAGTTTTTGACTGTGAGTGTACAGATGTAGCTATAAAAAGTTTGTTTTCATCTTTATCGTAGTGGGATATAAAGCTTTTAGCATAAAGAAGAGCAATGCTTCATATGTGATGCACTGCTCTTTTTGTCTATTCTTACTCTAATCACATCAGTGATATGTAAAAATAAATTGGATACGTTATTTAATTCTAGGTACGAGTCGCCTTTCTTCCCAGCTCTATCTTTACATTAGCCAATATCAGTCCAGATAAAATGAGCACCATTGCTAGCATTTTCCACCATGTAACCACCTCTCCTATGAGCAGCACGGAAGTTACCATACCAAATACGGGCACCAGCAAAGCAAATGGCATCACCTTAGAAGCGATATTTTGACTAAGCAAATGCGCCCACAATCCAAAACCAATCAGGGTTGAGATATAGACGATAAATCCAAGTGATAGCCAAGACTTGAGAGATACCTGCGTGAATGTCGCAAGCGTCCATGCCTCATTTTCAAATAGTAGAGAAGTTAAAGTCAAAATCACACAAGCAATCAGGCCGCCCCATACCACCAGTGATACCGCAGACAGAGCCGATGTCTTATTTGATGTTTTATTTTTTGAAGCATTATTGTTGCTATTAACAGGAGCGGCAGTAGTAATATTACTAATACTTTGCTGCGTTGAGGCCTGTTTTGAAGCGATATTGCCAAAGCTCCAACCTATGGCCGCAATCAATATGCAGATAAAGCCAACCAAGGGCATATCACCGCCGAGATTCAGCGCAATCACACCCAGCCCTAGTACACCGACCAGCATACCGATAATCTGCATGCGACTCACTGCTTCAGCCAAAATGACATAGGCCAGTAGTACCGTGATAAAAATCTGAACTTGTAGCAATAGCGCCGTCAATCCTGCCGATGCACCCAAATGCATAGCGGTAAATACAAAGGCATATTGCATGACAAAGGTGCCGATAGCATAAATAAATAGTGTACGGTTGAACTTAGGCGGTTTAAGGAACAAAACCAACGGCACGGCGGTAAAGAAAAAACGTAGCGCGGTTAACATCAGTGGCGGAAAGCTTTCAAGCGCCCATGCAATAAAGGTAAAATTTACACCCCAAATAAAGGCAACCAGTACTGCTAATGCAATGTGTAAAGGGGTCATGTACTTATCCTAGAATGGCTATTATTCGTTCTTGGTTATTAGTTGTAAAAGCCGTCAATACTGATAAAAATACTATCACCCCACCACCAGTCGCATCATCTGCGTACTGATATAACCGCCAAAAGTGCCCACGGCATAGCCTAAAATACCCAAAAACACGCCAACAGGCGCTAGCGATGGGTGAAATGCTGTGGCGACAATCGGTGCTGATGACGCGCCGCCAGTATTGGCATTGGAGCCGACCGCTAAAAAGAAAAATGGCGCACGAATGAGTCTTGCGACCGCAAAAATAATGACGACGTGGATACTCATCCATAATAGACCGATTAACAGCAGGCGCCATTGGGAGACAATACCGGCAAGATTGATTTGCATACCAATAGCCGCAATCAGTATAAAGATAAATACCGTACCCATTTTGGAGGCGCCAACATGGTCGAGGCGACGGATTTTAGTAAACGAGAAAACTACCCCTATCAAGGTAATAATCACTACCATCCAAAAAAATGAGCTGGCAAAGCTATATTGTACCGCCCAGCGATAAGGCGCAAAAACCTCTGCGATTTGACCACCTAAAAAATGCGCCACCCCAACCATGGCAAAGCACAAGCCAAACATCACCATCAAATCATTCAAAGTCGCGGGCCGCGCATGGTCACGCTCATAGCTTTCAACTGCGGCAACCACTTTATCAATACTACTGCTATCCGCCCGTAAAAACTTATCTATCTTGGCGCTGTGCTTGGCCATGACCAAAATAGCCAATAACCACAATGACGCGTTGGTGGTATCAACCAAAATCATCATGCCAAATAAGTCATCGCTAACGCCAAACAGCTCTTTCATCGCCGCTTGGTTTGCCGCGCCGCCAATCCAGCTACCCGCGACCGCTGAAAATCCGCGCCATAAAGTATCATCGGTAAACATCTCAGGCGATACCCATTTAGCCACACCCAAACTTATTGGACCGCTGATAATAATGGCGATACTGGCGGCAAAAAACATGGCAATGGCTTTCCAGCCTAAACCCAAAATCTTTGGCACATCCATCGACAACGTCATTAGCAGTAAACTTGCTGGCAACAGATACGTGGCGGTAAACCCATAAATTTGTGAACCTATGCCATCAGCAAAGACACCTAAGCTATTTAGCGTTGCTGGGATAAAGCAGCATAAAACAATTCCGGGCAGAACGGCATAAAAGCGGCGCCAAAACTTACCGGGCAATCCTTGGGTATAAAATACCAAACCGATAATGGCCATAATGATGCCAAATGCTAATGGCAGACTGTCAATTGCTAAATGAGAAATGTCGGGCATCAAATGGCTCCGCAGCATATAAGGATGAAAAGCCTGTCAGTATAGACAAGGCAAAAAAGACGCGCAAGCAGCGATCTGATATTAACGACTCGATTTTATTTTAAAGCGATTATAGATAAGCCTTAACAACCATTAAACACAAAAAAGCCAGATAACAAGTATCTGGCTTTTTAATATGACGCTATATGATTAATAGTGACATGTATTTAAACCACTATTAACCCTTCATCATAACTTATTACGAGTTTCTACCACGGTTGCCGCCTGTTGGACGACCTTGACCACGGCTGTCAGAACGATTTGCTGGGCGACCTTGGCTGCCACTTGGACGACCGCGACCGGTTGCAGCGCGATCACCGCGTGGTGCGCTGTTTCCGTCACCACGGCTAGGCGCGCCAGTGCGTTTGCCTTGGTATGGTTTGCCACCTGAGCGCTCACTTGGCTTGCCTTGATAGCCGCTGTCATTGCTGGCGCGTTGACCGGTTGCCGAGCTATCGCTTGAGCGACCACGGCCGCCGTTTGAGCGACCTGCATAACCGCCTGCTGAACGACCACGGCCTTGACCGCCACCGTTAGAACGTCCGCGACCACGGCCACGACCATTACCTTTGTTTTCGCTCGGTACATAAGTCTTCTTAGGCTCCATGCCTTCGATGACACAGACTTCCATTTTGCGATCTAAATAACGGTTAATAGCATTTAGCTGTGGGCGATCATCCATGCTACATAGACTGATAGCAATACCAGTACGACCAGCACGGCCACAACGACCAATACGGTGGACGTAATCTTCCGTTTGACGCGGCAAGTCGTAGTTAATCACGTGCGAGATCGCTGGTACGTCGAGACCGCGAGCAGCAACGTCGGTGGCTACTAAGATTTTGCATTTACCATTACGCAAGTCTTGTACGATACGGTTACGCTTGCTTTGCGGCAAATCGCCATGGAGGAAACTGGCTTTATGACCGGCTTCTTGCAGCTGTTTTGCTAATTTTTCCGTGCTACGTTTGGTTGCTGCAAAGATGATGATTTGTTCCATATCTTTGTCGCAAACGATTTCGTCAAGCAAACGGTTTTTGTGATCAAAATCATCACAGTAGTATACTTTTTCTTCGATATGAGCCGATTCAACTTTGATTGAAACGCGCTCAGGGTTTTTGGTGAAGCTCGCAGCAATCTTGCCAACAGGGCCATCCCAAGTGGCTGAACACATGATGGTTTGACGGCTGTCAGGTGCGGCTTTTAAGATATCGTTGATATCATCAGCAAAACCCATGTCAAGCATGCGATCCGCTTCGTCAAGTACGAGTACTTCAAGGTTTGATAAATCAACGCGGCCTGCTTTGATATGATCAAGCAAACGACCAGGAGTCGCAACAATTACTTGAACGCCTTTTCTTAGCGCGGTAATCTGACCGTTGTATGGCGCGCCGCCGACCAATGGCACACAAAATAGGCCACGCATGTCTTTAGAATAGGTGCGCACGCTGTCGTGTACTTGCTGAGCAAGCTCACGCGTTGGCGTTAAAATAAGGGCTTTGGTTAATTTGTCAAAGCTAGTGGCACGGCTTAAACGGTCAAGTACTGGGATAACGAATGCCGCAGTTTTACCACTACCAGTTTGCGCTGACAATAATAAGTCGCGGCCTTGTAGGGCAAAAGGAATGGCTTGTTCTTGAATAGGCGTTGGGTTGGTATAACCAACACGATCAAGCGCAGTCAAAATCGGCTTGGCAATATTAAGATCGCTAAAAGTGATTTTGTTTTCTTCGGCAGCGTCAGTAGTAGCCGCTTGAGTAACGGTATTTGAGGCAGTATTTGAGGTATCAGTGCTGTCGATGATGCCGTTTTCAGCGGCGATAGCAGATAAGATGTCAGTCATAGTAATCCTTGGTAAGTATAAGCTGCTGTAAATTCAGCAAACTTGATGCATACCACTGATAACCGTTCACCACGCTACGCTTATATATTCATTATGTCACCCAAAAAAGGGTTTAACAATAATAGCCAAGCTGATAAAGCTTGTCACTATTATATAAAGGCGTTCGTGCTGTCTGACGTATTTTGGTGGTAGTGCCGAGTGTCTCATCCTTGTTTGCCAAATGCGCATTATCTTTGCTTTGTCCAAAGCAGATAAAGACAATTAACAACCAATCTAACCGTCATAAAGGTTAGTAGATAAGATATGAGTCAAAAATAACGAATCTTTCACTATCAATAGAAAGGGTTATTTAAGTACACAAAATCATCGGCAACAATTACTTATGGTCATCCTAGACCCAAAATCGCAGGCGATGTTATCAATCTCATAATTCACGCCAGCCTATGCTAACGTGGCGACGTAGTATAGCACAATATAACGCCAATCAGTACCTATTTTTCTATTTATGCTAAAAATAAGTTCTATGGCCATCTTTAATTAACGCGAAATTTTAACCTCTGTTACATAGGTTGGCAGCTGCCAAGCACCGCCCGCCTCTATTAGTCGGCACATTCCGGTGGTGCTTTCATGACTTTTTTCAAAGGCTTTGCCCGTCCATACCCAGTCGGTTTTAGATAAGCAGTCACCAAGCCCGCGACCTTTTTGTACTGAAGACAGTTTGCCATTGCTATAATCGGTCGCGCTGGTTGTCACCAATGTCGGCTTATACGGCTTACTGTCATTTAGTACCCAAACGCCCGTGCCCGTGTTATAGGCGCCAGTCCAGCAATCATGCTGGGCAAGCAGCTGCTTACTATTTAGGCGGCTGACCTTCCAAGGTGACTTATCTGCCAAGTTTGGACAGTCCGTACCTGTATCCTTCATGGTGGTTTTCATCATCTCAGCCAACTGCGATGAGCGCATAGCAAATTTTTTCTTACTGCTAGAGATGGCTTTAGGGTTGGGCGTGACCAGTCGCAAGGAGGGTGCCGCCTGAGGTGCCAAAACGCTGCTGTTAGATTTGCTGGCGCTGTTATTTGCGATAAAGGCGCTTGACGTTCCTACTCGGCCTTGGGCTTCATCGGCTTTTAGCATCACAGCGCTGGCACCTTTATCCGATAACTGCCAACGTGTATTGCGAATCACCAGCTCAATCTTGCTAGATTTGGTCAACGCATCAAGTAGCGCGCTGACCTGTGCTGAGGTGAGCTCCGCATGACCCGCCGCCACTGAATAAGGTTTGGTTTCCCCGTAATCCCTATCGTTAATAAATAGCGAGATACGATGACGGTTGCCAAGCTGCATCAGCGCTTTGGCCGAGCTTTCTTTAGCGCCGCCAAGTTTTACCTTACCATCGACTGTGGCATTCGCTCCCGCGCGGCGTACCAATAATAAAGACACGGGTAAATTACTGTTGTTTTCGGCTTGGTAACCTGCTAGCCGGCAAGTACGGGTATTGTCACACGCCACTTCCCAATCTTGATTGCTAAAACTCACAGGCGCACTCGCCAACGTCGCCGAACTGAATAATACGGTACTCATCGCGGCAAACAATGGCAATAAAATTTTCTTTGGCATGAATAGGTTTATCTTTTTTATTTTTATAGGCACGGTTTTAAAATAAGCAGCATCACTTAAGCGGTCAGATATTTTATGGCGCGGCTTATTGCGCTTATTATTTATAGGGTCAACAGTATTTATATGACCAAAATTCACCTTCCCCTCACTTAACAAGGATAGCGATGTACGCTTAATTTTATTATTATTTTTCATAATCATTACTCATCAATAAAATAAATATCAACAACTGCCCGTTAAAGCAGTAACTGCTATCTTAACGCATTATTGTTTCTATCCGTTATAATAATGTGTCATTATGTAATGAATAAATCATACCTTAACTAGATATATAAATAAATATATTTTTAATAATGAATATAATTGTTTAAAGCATAACAAGCAAAAGGTTAATAAGCAAATTGTCTATTAACCTTTATTAAACCTGTGTATTATTGTTTATTCAGCGCTATAGCTTCCGTTAGGCGTTAGGCGATAGGCTTAAGCGCTAACTCTACGGCGCGTTTAACCGCTGGGCGCTCGGCGATTTTTTGCGCCCAACGCTTCAGGTGCTTATAATCATCTACTTGCAGGAATTCCGCTGCATCATAGAGTTTGCCAAGGACCAGTTGACCATACCATGCCCAGATAACCATATCGGCAATATTATAATCTGCCTCGTCGTTGCCGCACATATACTCATGGTCTTTGAGGTGGATATCTAAAACGTCAAGCTGGCGTTTGGTCTCCATCGTATAGCGATTGATAGGATACTCTAGTGGTTCAGGCGCATAGGCATAAAAGTGCCCGAAACCGCCGCCTAAAAAGGGTGCACTGCCCATCTGCCACATAAGCCAGGACAGGCAATCTGCCCGCGCTTTGTTTTGTGAGCCATCCGCTGGCGGCACAAACTTACCAAATTTTTCCGCTAAATATAATACAATAGCGCCCGACTCAAAGAGCGCAACAGGTTCGCCATTTTCAGTCACTGCACTATGATCCACCAAGGCAGGGATTTTAGAGTTTGGATTGATAGCAACAAATCCTGCGCCAAACTGATCGCCCTCAGAGATGTCGATTTTATAGGCGTCGTACTCAGCGCCTTTAACGTTTAGCTCGGCAAGCTCTTCTAGCAAAATATTTACTTTCACACCATTCGGCGTATTTAGTGAATACAGCTGTAAAGGGGCATCACCTACGGGCAGCGTTTGCTCATGACGGGCACCGGCCGTTGGGCGATTGATGCTCGCGAACTTACCGCCGTTTTCGGTGTCATTTTTCCATACCCTTGGCAGCGTGTAGCTGCTGGTATTGTTGTTCGATACCTTGTTGTTCGATAGATTGTTATTAGACGAATTATCAGACGAGCTATTGTTATTACTCATAATACTTCCTATTTTTTATTGTTCTATTAAAACTGTTTTATTAAAAATGACTTAAATACAGGTATTTTAAATTGCAGCCTCTACTGGCTAGCGACACTAAGCCAGAAAAATCTGTCTTAGTTTTTTCTCAGTCCGGCGTCATCATATATGCCAATTCTACTATAGCGGCGCTTGGGTTAAAGTCCTGTCTTGTAACCTATTTTTTAAGTGCGGTTAATTATCTTAAAAGATCAAAAAACAAAGTTATAAAGAGGAATTCATCAAGGGCTGGGCGCACACCGTTACTTTGCTGCTATTTAACTCATAGGCGGTTGTTTTTATACTATCCCAACTTAACGGCTTTTTAAAGACTGACTTAACAGCAGTGGTCAGCAGATATGGCGATGTCAATATGGTAACCCTCACTCCAACGCAAGATAAATACCTGCCCTATGTCCTAGCGGTGGCGTTATTTATGCAAATTTTAGATGCGACCATCTTAAACACCTCTTTGCCGCAAATGGCGCAAGCACTTGGAGAATCACCGCTAAAAATGCAGTGGGCGGTTATCAGCTACGCGCTAACTTTGGCGATTTTTATTCCCATTAGCGGGTTTTTAGCCGATAAATATGGTACTCGGCGGGTGTTTTTATACGCCGTTGTCATCTTTTGTATTGGCTCACTACTGTGTGCGGCGTCGCCGACGTTAGAGCTTTTGATTGCTTCGCGCGTCGTCCAAGGCATTGGCGGCGCCATGATGACCCCTGTCGCGCGGCTGATATTGGTCAAGTCTTATCCACGCAATAAACTCTTAACGGTAATGAACTTTGCGGTGATACCAGCGCTAATTGCGCCCTTGGTTGGGCCAGTATTAGGCGGTTATATCGTGCAATACACCAGCTGGCATTGGATATTTTTAATCAATATTCCAATGGGCATTTTTGGCTTTATCATGGGCAAAAAGCTGGTTCCCGCTTTATTTGAAGACACCAAGCGCTTAGACTGGACGGGGTTTGTATTATTTGCGGCGGCGGCTTGCGGTTTTACCCTTGCGGTGGAATTTGGCTCGCAGACAGGGCGCGGACTTTACGGTTTGCTGCTTGGAGTGGGAGCCAGTATTCTGATCGGCGCTTATGTTTGGCATGCCAAGCGCCGTAAAGCCCCGCTATTTCCGCTGAGCTTATTTAGCATTCGTACCTTTCGTATTGGTATTACTGGCAATTTATTCACGCGTTTAGGCATCAGTGCCGTGCCCTTTTTGTTGCCGCTCTTGCTGCAAGTGGTCTTTGAATACTCGCCGTCGCAAGCTGGTTGGCTGCTTGCGCCCATCGCTGTCGGGGCAATCGGTATCAAGCCTTTGGTGAGTAAAATTATTCAGCGTTTTAGCTATCGTAAGGTGTTGGTGGTCAATACTTTATTGATAGGTTTGCTGATCATTGTCTTGACGCAGTTTAACGATGCCAAAAATTGGATTTGGTTTATCCCCATCTTGACCATTATGGGCGCTTGTAACTCCATGCAGTTTAGTGCAATGAATACCATTACTATCGGCGATTTGGAAGGCGCGCAGACCAGTAGCGGCAACAGTTTAATGGCCGTCAATCAACAATTGGCCATCAGCTTTGGTATTGCCTTTGGCGCGGCGGTACTAAATCTGCTGCGTGAGCGCTTACAGCTTGATACCTTGGCCGCCTTTCAAGCCACTTATTGGGTGCTCGGTATCTTGACCATTCTTTCAGGCTTATATTTTTTACGCCTAAAACCCGAAGATGGGCGCGGCTTGTATTAAGCTTTTATATTAAAAATGCCTTAAACATAAAAATGCCAACGCCTACTAAAAAAGTCAATCTAGAACTTATCTGAGTAGGCGCTGGCAGGTATAGATTTTTTCTATGTTTTTGATCGTTTATTTTAAGGCGTATGATCGTCATCCATTTGCGATTGGATGTAGTTTTCCACACCAACGTCTTTAATCAAGTCCTCTTGGGTCTCAAGCCAGTCTTGATATTCTTCATTACCGTCTTTTAAAGTGACGAGTAAATGACGTGATACATAGTCGCGCTTGCTCTCACATAAGGTAATCGCATCGGTAATAATGCCAAATTTTTGTTTTTCTAAACGCAAATTACAGTCGATAATCTCTGGCACGTCCTCAGCAAGGTACATCTTGCCATAATCTTGCAAGTTTGGCAGACCGCCTAGCAATAAAATACGTGCGATAAGGTCGTCTGACCATTTCATCTCCGCAATCGACTGCTTATACAGCGAATCGTTAAGCGCCTCTAAGCCCCAGTGTCGTGCGATACGCGCATGCAAAAAGTACTGATTGATGGCTATTAATGACTGACCGAGCACTTGATTGAGTGCGCGAATAACTTCTTTATCCCCTTTCATGGTTTTCTCCCTGTCCTGCTTACTCATTTTATTAATGTTAATGATAGTTAAAGGTAGTTAGTTAATAAAATACTAAACAATATCAGGAGACACTTCCGCCATCTGACTTTGCAAATAATTTGGCAGACCAATCATGTCAATAAGGCGCAGTTGCTGCTCTAACCAGTGGGCGTGATCTTCTTCGGTGTCTTTTAGCTGCTCAACCAACATCTCGCGCGTCACATAATCATGCTCTTCTTCACAAAGCGCAATGCCGTCTTTTAGATGCTGCTGAACTTGGTATTCCAAATCAAGATCAAATTGCAGCATTTCAGGAACCGTTGTGCCAATGTTAATCTCGTTCACCTTCATTTTAGGCGTGCCGCTTAACATTAAAATACGGCGGATAATCGCTTGGGCGTGCTGCGTTTCATCTTGCATTTCATGGTGGATACGGTCGTATAATTTACCGTAATGCCATTCTGCATACATCTCAGAATGAATGAAGTACTGGTCACGAGCCGCAAGCTCACCACCTAATAAAAAATTCAAATAATCAATAACCTTTGGGCTACCTATCATGACTCATACTCCTGTGTTTTTATGTGCCTGCAAAGTTTTTATATGCCTAAAAATACATTCACAATAATAAATATAGTTAAAGTAGCATTCGTAAACTAATCAGTAAAGATTAAAATCAACCAAACGTCTTACAAAGTTAGACAGATATAGTAGCATAGAGACGCCATAACGCTTGTAACGATATGAACTAAGAATAAGATGCTAATTGAGAATTATAATTAACTCGCTCAAGCAGAAAGTTTTAGCGAGCGTTTTTATAAATTTAAGAAGTGTTGCGGCAAGAAGTGACCGTGCCGATAAGGGAGCTAAAGATAGCTAAATGCAGATATGAGTGCTAGCCGCTCTGCCCTTTAAACTATGTATCATCTTTATAGTGATAACTTTTAACCATAACGATGAGATAGTCGAGAATAAAGGCAAAATAGCGGCTAAAGCATTACAGATAAACGAAAGGCAGAAAAGGAGTTTGAGCGGATTGGTCGCGGATTATTCATAGATAGATGTGGGAGCAAAGGCTTAAACCGCCACTTAAACCGCATAGGCCAACGCATCAAGCTTAGCATGATGTTCTTCAAGAAAATCATTGACCATGGGCTCGCAGCAGCCACAGCATGTCGCGACATCAAGGGTTTCTTTTAACCCTTCTAATGTATCAATACCTGAGGCAATGGCAGCTTTGATTTGTTTGTCTTTAACGTCGTTACAGATACATACGTACATGGGCGGCTCCTACTGAGAATGTCTCGCTTGTTATCCTTTATAATAACGATAATTATTACCATTTACAATAGTATTTGCTATATTTATCAGTCACATCCAAAGCTGCTACAAAGATATATTACGCTTACTTTATCCATGTAACTGAATACAGTCTTAGGTGTAACCACAAAGTACCAAAGGTAGTAAAATGGCGACGAACGGCAGATTTGCTCATTTTTTAATCGATTTTACGCATAACTGCTGTTATATTGACCCCCTATTAATTAAATCTATATTGGAATTGTTCTATGTCTAATAATAATTCTACGATACAACCGCTTGAGTTATTTAAAGTATTGTCTGACCCAACGCGCTTAAAGATTTTTCAAATCTTGTTTAATAAAGAATCACGCTGCGTTGGTGAATTGGTAGAAATACTCGATCAGCCGCAACCAACCATCTCGCGTCATTTGAATCATCTAAAAAAACTGGGTATTTTAAGCTGCGTTCGTGATGGGACGTGGATGTGGTATGAAGTATCTGATGATTTGCCAGAATGGTGCCAAGACATTTTGGACATCACCTATAAGCAAATATCAACCAAAGATATCAATATGCCAAAGCCTGCTTAATATTAAAAGAAGTGGGTTAAGAAAGGCTAACAACAAATAATTAAGCGCAAAAAAAAGACCTATCAATGAGAGGTCTTTTTTGTTTTTAAGCTTCGTTTTTAAGCGTTGTCTTAAAATACGCCCTTAATGTAAATACACCTTTACCTTTAGGGCTACATTATACTAAGTCCAAAAAGTCACTGACAAAGGCGTTTGCTGGCTGGTGAATCAGCTCCTCTGACGTCCCTACCTGCTCGACGCGGCCATGATTCATCACCACAATCTCATCGGATACTGCCCGCGCCTCTTCTTGGTCGTGGGTGACCATGATGCTGGTAATGCCAAGCTCGTGGTGAATATTTTTTAGCCAAGTGCGCAGCTCTTTACGTACCTTGGCATCTAGCGCGCCAAACGGCTCATCAAGTAATAGTAGTTTCGGTTTTACGGCCAGTGCACGTGCCAGCGCAATACGCTGACGCTGACCACCAGATAGTTGGTGCGGATAGGCATTGGCAACGTGCGGCAGCTGTACCAATTCTAATAATTCTGCAACGCGCTTATTAATATCTGCCTTACTTGGGCGTTCGTTTTTTGGCAGCAAGGTTAAGCCAAAGCCGACATTATCGGCGATGTTTTTATGGCGGAATAACGCATAGTGCTGAAACATAAAGCCGATATGGCGTTTTTGCACCGGTGTATCGGTCACGTCCAACTCGTCAAACAATATCTGCCCAGAGTCTGCATGTTCTAAACCGGCTATGATACGCAGCAAGGTAGTCTTGCCGCAGCCTGACGGACCGAGCAACGTCGTCAATTTACCCGTCGGTACGGTGATATTGATGTCGTCTAAGGCGGTAAAATTGCCAAATTTTTTATTAACGTTGCGAATCTCGATGCTCATAATGGGTTCTCTTTTTATATTTTTGGCGTGGCTGATGGCCTTAATGCTGCTGCTTGATTTATAGAATAACGCTTATAGATTACCTGTGCTTTTCGCCATGGTTGCATCAGTATCAGCATTCTTTACCTGCTTAGTATCGTTAGCACTTTTAACATTGTCAGCATTTTTAGCGTTTTTAGCATTCTTAGCATTGGCACTTACGGGCAACTCAGGCGCACTGACCAAACGCTCAGACTTGGTAAATTTGCGCTCTTGCAATTTAGTCATCACTTGTTGTATCAAGAGCGTCACCAGCGCCAAGGCAGCAAGTAAGCTCGATAAGGCAAAGGCGGCGGTAAAGTTATAATCGTTATAAGCAATCTCAACCAATAGTGGCATGGTGTTGGTTTCACCGCGAATATGGCCGGATACCACGCTGACCGCGCCAAACTCGCCCATCGCCCGCGCATTGGTCAAAATCAAACCATACAGCAGCGCCCATTTAATATTTGGCAGTGTCACGTGCCAAAAGGTCTGCCAACCGCTGGCGCCAAGCGTCAATGCTGCTTGTTCCTCAGAATCGCCTTGGGTTTGCATCAAAGGTATCAGCTCACGCGCCACAAACGGAAAAGTCACAAATAACGTCGCTAAAATAATGCCCGGTACTGCGTAAATCACCTGAAAGCCCATGCTCTCAAGCCAGCCGCCAATGCTAGAGTTTAGACCAAATAGCAGCACAAACATCAAACCTGCAACCACCGGAGATACGGAAAACGGCAAATCGAGTAAGGTTGTCACCAGCTGCTTACCTTTAAACTGATAACGTGTCACCAGCCACGCAATCGCAATGCCCATCACCATATTAATTGGTAAAACAATGGCCGCAGTAATTAAGGTTAATTTAATTGCTTGTAAAGCTTCAGGGTCAACCAGTGAAGCTATATACAACTGCCAACCATTTTTAAAGGCTTCATAAAACACCGCTAAGAGTGGCACCACCAACATCGCCACCATAAACAGCACAGCGATGCCGATAAAGGTACGGCGTATCCACGGCGCGTCTTTGGTCGCTGGATTGCTCTGGTAGTCGTAGCTATTAGAGATTTGCATTAGCGGGCTCCTACGCGGCGCGACAGCTTCCACTGTACGATATTAATGGTCAATAAAATCACAAATGAAATCAGTAGCATAAAGAGCGCCACGGCGGATGCACCTTGCACATCAAACTGCTCAAGCTTACTGATAATAATCAGCGGCAAAATCTCAGACTGCATGGGAATATTACCGGCAATAAAAATAACTGAACCGTACTCACCAGTGGCACGGGCAAACATCATGCCAGCGCCCATTAATAAAGCTGGTAATAGTTCGGGTAAAATCACTTTTTGAAACGTGGTGAAACGATTGGCACCTAATACCGCCGCTGCCTCTTCAAATTCAACGGACAATTCTGCCAACACCGGCTGCACGGCACGGACGATAAAGGGAAAACTGACGACCACTAAGGCAAGCCAGATACCAAGTGGCGTAAAGGCGACTTGAATATCAAACTTAGCAAACCATTGCCCGATCAAGCCATTAGGCGCATAAAGGGTTGCAAGCGAGATACCGGTAACCGCCGTTGGTAGCGCAAATGGCAAATCAACCAAGGCATTAATCAGCGACTTACCCCAAAACTCGTAGCGCACCAGCACCCAAGCAACCAGCGTACCAAACACCATGTTGGTAAGCATCGCCAAAAACGACATCCATAAGCTTAATTTGATAGCAGCGGTAACTTGCGGCTGGCTAATCGTCTCCCAAAAGCCCGCCCAGCCCATCTGCGTCGTGGTATAGGCCATCATGGCAAACGGTAGCACAACCAGTAGCGATAAGCTAAAGACCGTGATGCCCATGCTCAGGCCAAACCCTGGCAGCACATTGCGCTGGCGCAAGCGTGTCAGCCAACCTTTTTTGACGGGTTTACTGGCAGGAGAAGTGGTTGCACTCATAGTGATGTCCTATTGCCTAACTGCTGGCGCTTAGTTACTGCTCGTAAGCACCGCATGTTATCAAATGTAGTTATTATGAATCTGTGTAAGCGATAAAGGACACAGCGTGGGTAGCCATGTCCTTTATGTACTTGGACGTTACTGTAAAACTGACGCCTTAAACCTATTTAGTTGCAAATAAACGGTTTAAGCAGTCAGCGTACTAGCGGCTTACTTTGGTGCATTAACGGCCAATTGATCGAACACGCCGCCATCGCTAAAGTAAGTGCTCATGATGTCATCCCAGGTGCCAAAGGCGTCATTTGGACGGAAAGTTTCGATAGGTGGCAATTTATCGCTGTTTTTATCAAGCACGCTCTTTACGCTTGGGCGCAAGTATAAGTTGGCTGCCAACTGCTGGGCAGGCTCGCTCCATAAGTAATCAAGATAGGCTTTTGCCGCCTCGGTCGTGCCTTTTTTATCGGTCACGGTTTTTACAACCGCGACTGGGCTTTCAGACTTGATAGAATATTTTGGATAAACGATATCGACTTGCCCTGCACCAAAATCTTTGGCGGCCAAGTTGGCTTCGTTTTCAAAGGTTACCAAGACGTCGCCGATACCGCGCTGCACGAAAGTGGTCGTCGCTGCACGTCCGCCATTCTCATAAACTTTGACGTTTTTCAGCATGTCTTTGACGTAGTTTTTGGCCTTAGTTTCATCTTTATTAAAGGCATGTAAACCGTAACCATAGGCGCCTAAGAACGCATAGCGACCGTTACCCGTGACCTTTGGATTGGCCATCACAATCTCAACGCCATCTTTGGTCAAATCTTGCCAATCGTTGATGCCTTTTGGATTGTCTTTACGTACTAAGAAAACGATGGTACTGGTAAAAGGTACAGCGTTGTCTGGGAATTTGCTTTCCCAATCAGCTTCAACCAAGCCTTTTTTCTCAAGCAGCTCAATGTCTGAGCCTTGATTCATGGTTGCCACATCGGCTTGCAAACCGTTAGCAACTGACAAAGCCTGCTTACTTGAGCCGCCATGAGATTGCTTGATGATGATATTGCTGTTTGGATGCTCGTTTTTGTAGTGCTCGACGAATAACGGGTTATAGTCTTTATAAAAGTCGCGTGCCACATCGTAAGAGACGTTTAACAGTTCAATGTTTTGACCTTCAGTAGTGGCTGGCGTGCCATCAGCGCTGGCAGTGGTGTCCGCCTGCTCATTACTGCTACAGCCCGCGATGCCCAAAGTGAGCGCCACACCGGCGATACTGAGCGCGCTAAGCGTTTTATTTTTATAACCTGTTGTATATGATGTCATGGCAGCCTCAAAAGGGATTGGTTAGTTAATGCAAGTATGCTAACAGCGCTATCTTATTATGTTTAATGATGAATATGCGTATGTTATTGCCAAAATGGAATAAAGGAAGTTAATATAGAAAGTTATCAATGACTTAAATAAGCTAAGTGATCAATAGGCTTTAAAATTTTATCCATAATCATGCTATCGCATAATAAGTTAGCGCTTACATCGTTAAAAAATTATTAAGAAATTGGCTTATAAAAAGGCGTTTATAAAATCGTAAAGCCGTCCTCTACTTGACCCTTGCCAGCTGATCAAAACGCCCGCCATCGACAAAAAACGTCGCCATGATACTGTCCCAGTCACCAAACACAGCGACTGGCTCAAAGGTTGCAATCTCAGGTAAGGTGTCTTTGTGCGCGGCAAGCACCGCTGCATTGCTAGGACGCATATACATTTGCGCCATCAGCTTTTGTGCTGGTGCCTCCCATAAGCCTGCTAAATAAGCATTTGCCGTCTCGGTTGTGCCTTTTTTATCGGCTACAGTTTTTACCACCGCAACAGGGTTGGCAATCGCAATCGAGTAGCTTGGATACACAATATCGACCTGACCTTTGGCAAACTGTTTGGCAGCCAGATGCGCCTCGTTTTCGGTGGTGATTAAAACATCGCCAAGGCCGCGCTGGGTAAAAGTGGTGGTGGCAGCGCGCGCACCATTGTCATAGGTGACCACGTTTGCCAGTAGTTTTTTGATAAAAGCATCGGTTTTGGCGGAGCTTTGCACGCCTTCTTTAAAATGATGGAGCCCGTAGCCATAAGCGCCCAAAAAGGCATAACGCGCGGTGCCACTGGTCTTTGGATTTGGCATCACCACGGCGATATCATTACGTGCTAAGTCTGACCAGTCTTTGATATTTTTAGGATTGCCAGAGCGGACGAGTAGCACCATGGTACTGCTATAAGGTACGGCGCTGTTTGGAAAGGCTTGCTGCCAATCCGTCGCCACCAAGCCTTTTTCAGCCAGCAATTTCATATCGCTTTCTTGATTTAGCGTCACTACATCTGCTTGCAAGCCATTGGCAACCGCCAGCGCTTGTTTGCTCGAGCCGCCGTGCGATTGATTGATATTAACCTTCATATTTGGGTGTTGTTGCTGATAATTTGCCTGAAACTTTGCCTGAAACAAGGGATTGTAGTCTTTATAAAAGTCGCGTGACACATCATAAGATACATTTAATAAATCAATGTTTTTTGTCTTATTAGCGGCATCAGTTTGATTGGCTTCGGTAGGCTTACAACCTGTGATCAGCACAGCCGCTGCAAGGACACTACCAATGCTCAAACTGCTAGTAAGGCTAATTTGTTTCATAGCGAAAGGAGCACGCGCATTGAGGGGCTTTTGAGTTATTTTTTGACCGCGCTTTTTATTTGGCTGCATATTTGCTCTCTAATAAATAATAACGTTGCTCAATAATATGGATAGAAATCTTGCGTTTCGAAATTTGGTTCGGTTCTATACATAATGATACGGATAATGAGGGATATGCTAGCAGCATGGGTGCCAAACGCTTAGTGACAAATCCGCTTATCGAGTTATTAACTTGGCATAAGTAATTTTATTAGTTATTCTACAATGCCTATTTTTATGGAGTATTTTTGCAATATCGTGATAAGCAGATACTTTTAAGCAAGTTACAGTATTGCTTACTCTATAGACGAGGCGTTATGTAAACGCTACTATCCCCTATCTTTTTGTATATCGGTCGATTGACTGATATTAACTAGTCCACCCCCCCTTTTACTTATTTTCTTTTTACTAACCCCTTTATTAAAGGTAATGCAATGATTCAGTCGCCACCTCACTATGCCCATCACTCGCGTTTTTTTATCGGACTTTTCATAACGTCTGCTGCGGTATTCTTAAATGGCTGTCATAACCTGCCGTCAAGTAAAAATAGCCAAACTGGACCGCAAGCAACCGCTGTCACGCCAGCCGTGCAAGCGGTCGTTGGCGATTATGCGTCAAAAGGTTATGCCAAGCGCGCGCAAGGTTATGATTGGGTTGGGGTGACGGTACAAGCAGAGGGAGATGACAAGATTGCTATTAAAGTTCGCGCCCGTAGCGATATAAAAAAACCGACCTGCCATTTTGATGGTCAGGCGACCTTAATGGGACAAGACAAAGCGCACGGTGTTATTTTTCAAAGTAAAGTGAATGACAGCACGGCCTTTTTTCAATTTAAAGACAATACCTTGACCATCGATAGCCAAGACAAATATGCGCTAAATTACTTTTGTTCAGGCGGTGCGACCATCGCTGGAGAATATCAAAAGCTGGCAGATAAACTAGAGCTAAATTAACGGTTTTAATGTTAAAAATAAAAGCTTAAACAATAGACCTCTTGCAAAAGTA
>NZ_DHYG01000008.1:0-29532 GCF_002414005.1 Psychrobacter sp. UBA5136 | reverse complement strand
TTACCTAAAAAGCTGCCTAGTCGTGTCGATGAGGACATCAATTGGTCAGTCGTCATTGTCGATGCCACCGAAACCCCTATTGAGCGTCCAAAAAAAACCAAAGAGACTACTACAGCGGTAAGAAAAAACAACACACCTTAAAAGCGCAGGTTATCGTTCATTGGCAAACTGGTTTGATACTTGATGTGCAAACCTGTAAAGGGTCAATCCACGATTTTAAGCTGTATAAAGATACTTGTCCTGATTGGTTACCTGAGAATACTAACTATCTAGCAGACAGTGGTTATCAAGGGTTAGCAAAGCTACATAACCAAACTTTCACACCATTTAAGAAACCTCGTGGTGGTCAGTTATTGGAGATATGCAAACAGGCCAATCACTATCTGGCAAAGTTCCGTATTGTGGTTGAGCACAAAATAGGCTTAATCAAACGGTTCAAAATCGTGGCTCATAAATATCGCAACCGTCGTCAGCGCTATGATCTTAGAATGAAGCTGTTTGCTGGTATCATTAATTCCGAGCTTAAACTATGACTTTTGCAAGAGGTCTAATAAAAAAGGGTCAGATAATAAACCTGACCTTTTTTTATTGTTTAATATTTAAGACTTATACCGCAGAGGCACCAACCAATTTCACCTCAGCACGCTCATCGATAGCGATTCCCGCATAATAATCGCGCAAAATCTGCAAAACTTCTGGACGGCTAAAGTTATCTGGGACTTCCTCGTCTTCTGATAGCGCTTTACGTAGCTTGGTGCCTGATACTTTGACATGCTCGGATGCGTCATGCGGGCAAGTTTTATCAGACGCCATCGCGTTACAGGCATTACACCAAAACGTCCAGCCAATTTTTAGCGGCTGCGTGATTAAATCGTCTTTTCCGACATAATCAAAAATAGCCTGCGCATCAAAGGCGCCATAGTAATCACCAACGCCCGCGTGATCACGGCCGACAATCAGATGGCTACAGCCATAGTTTTGGCGGAACACCGCATGTAACAAGGCCTCGCGTGGACCAGCATAACGCATATCTAAGGGATAACCAGCTTGGATAACGGTGTCAGCTCTAAAGTAATTATCAATCAAGGTTTTAATCGCTTGTTGGCGCACTTCTGCTGGGATATCACCGGGTTTTAGCGCGCCAAGTAGTGAATGAATCAATACGCCATCGCAAATCTCGATAGCAATCTTAGCAAGGTATTCGTGCGAGCGGTGCATGGGGTTGCGCGTTTGGAAGGCAGCAACGGTTTTCCAGCCTTTGGCATCCAAAATTTCGCGGGTTTCGCTAGGGGTTTTATAAATCTCAGGGTATAAAGTTGGAAACTCGCCTTCGCTCAACACCTCAACGCTACCTGCGATATTGACCTCATCTTGATTGAGCACTTGCTGCACGCCTGGATGCTCAGGGTCTGTCGTGGTAAATACTTTTTGGCATTCATAGGCTTTATCAATGCTATAAGTTTCTTCTACCGTTAAGATGCCCATAATCTCGCCATCTTGCGCCACCAACGCCACTTTATCACCTTGGTTTAGCTTATCTGCGGTTGCTTTCGGCGCTGACAAGGTAATGGGAATTGGCCAAAACAAGCCAGCATTGTCGCCGCTTTGCAAGCGCATATTATCAACCACACCTTGCCAATCAGATTGATTCATAAAACCATTTAACGGCGTAAAACCACCAATCCCAAACATAATCAAATCACCGCGCTCGCGTGAGCTCAATGTAATGGTTGGCAAGGTGCTGGCAAGTTTTAACGCCTGCTTATGCGCCTCACCTTTTAACAATAAGGGCTTAAGTGTGCTGCTGCCATGCGGCGGGACGAGTTTTGAGGGTTGTTGATTGGGGGCGGAAGATGTCATTTTTAAAACCTTAATTAATAGTTAGAAAGATAGCCTTATCAGAGAAAATTAGGACAGGGATAATGAAGGATTAAATTTAATAAACATAGGCTACCTAACTTTGGTTAGGAAAATCTATGCTGTGTTTGGATATGGATATGTCTTAAAGGAATTTATCTTTAGCGAGTCGAGCTTATATGATGTAAAACTGAATGGTTTACCTTGCGATTGGCAATAAAAGCGCTTATACGCAAATCATTTTCGCCGCCGCTGTTAAATGAATAAGTTAAAACAACATTGAGATTACGTCATGTATCAATACAACTACGCTGACCAAACCTTGGTAGAGGAACGCGTCGCCCAGTTTCGCGACCAAACCGAACGGTTTTTGGCAGGTGAGCTGCCAGAAGAGCAATTTTTGCCGCTGCGTTTGCAAAACGGGCTTTATATCCAGCGCTACGCACCCATGCTGCGTATCGCCGTGCCATACGGGTTACTGGCAACCTATCAATTGCGTAAATTGGCCGAGATTACCCGCAAATACGACAAGGGTTACGGCCACTTTACCACCCGCACCAATATGCAGCTGAACTGGCCAAAACTTGAAGAAGTGCCAGATATTTTGGCGGAGCTGGCGTCGGTACAAATGCATTCCATCCAAACCTCGGGCAACTGTATCCGTAATACCACCACCGACCCTTATGCTGGTATTCATAAGGAAGAGATCGCCGATCCGCGTCCTTATTGCGAGATTATCCGTCAATGGTCGACCTTCCATCCTGAGTTTGCTTTTTTACCACGTAAATTTAAGATTGCGGTGATTGGTACGGCGAACGATCGAGCAGCGACGCAAGTCCATGATATTGGACTGCATTTAAAGAAAAATGACGCAGGCGAGCTTGGTTTTGAAGTGATTGTCGGCGGCGGACTTGGCCGTACGCCAGTGATTGGCAAAACCATTAATACATTCTTACCGCGCCAGCATTTGCTTAGCTATTTAGATGCGATTTTGCGCGTCTATAACCTGCATGGTCGCCGCGACAATAAGTTTAAAGCGCGTATCAAGATATTGGTCGATAGCATGGGCGGACCAGCGTTTGCCAAATTGGTCGATGCCGAGTGGGAAGCGCGTACCAAAGATGGGCCTTTGACCTTGACCGATGCAAACTTTGACAAAGCCAGTAGCTATTTTACCGAGCCTGATTACCTCACCTTTGATGCGCTACAAGTACAGTCGGATTTGCAGCAGCAATTAGACGCTGATAAAGACTTTGCTAACTGGTATCAACAAAATACTGTGGCGCATAAAGTGGCGGGCTACCGTGCGGTGGTTATTTCCCTAAAAGCCGGTTTGGTCGATGGTAAATATGTGCCTTCAGGGAATATTAGCGCCGCGCAAATGGACGCCCTCGCCGATCTTGCCGATGAGCATAGCTTTGGCGAGCTGCGCGGCACTTATCAGCAAAATCTGGTCTTTGCCGATGTGCAAACCAACCGCTTGTACGAGCTGTGGCGGTTGCTTTCGGCGCTACATTTAGCCCGTCCAAATATCAATACCCTAACCGATATGATCGTCTGCCCAGGCTGGGATTTTTGCTCGCTTGCCAATGCCACCACTCACAATATCGCCGAGCAAATCGAAAAGCAGTTTGATGATCTCGACTACCTTTATGACTTAGGTGAGATTCGCCTCAATATGTCAGGCTGTATGAATGCCTGCGCGCATCATCACACGGGCGATATCGGTATTTTAGGTGTCGATAAAAAAGGCGAATATTGGTATCAAATCAGCCTTGGCGGCAACTCGAGCAACGATGCCAAAATCGGAAAGATATTGGGCAAAGCCGTGCCAACTGAGGCCGTGGCGACGACAATACAAAAAATAATCGACGTCTACCTAGAGCAGCGCGTGACTAATGACAATGACGTCGAAGGCTTTGGCGAATTGGTCGATCGTATCGGCATTGCCCCTTTTAAGGAGAAGGTCTATGGCTAATCATCATGTGTTCAATAGCGATGGCGCCGATATCAGCGAGACGGATACCTGGCTTGCGCTTCGTACCGATGAGCTGCCGGACGGTATTACCCTAACCGATATATCACTGCTAGAGCTGCTACAAAGACAAGAAAAGCTTGAAGTCGTTTTACCGCTTGCTGATTTATTAGATGCTAACGGCAATATTGCAGGTGGACTGTTACAACAGGTGCGTGAGTTATTAGCCGAGCATATCAGCCGTGTGGGCGTTTGGGTGACCTCAAATAGCGACACCGAAGTATTAACGCGCATACCAGAGTTTTTATTGCAGCAAGATTTGATTGTGATTCACGTGCCCGCTTTTACCGATGGACGCGGTTTTAGCTTTGCCCAAACCTTACGTCAAATCGGCTATCAAGGCGAGATTCGTATGGCTGGCAAGTTTGGCCGCGATCAAATCGCTTATTTGCTGCGCGCAGGGGCAGACAGTTTTGTGATAAGCGCGCATGACCTGCACTCTATCTCTGATATCAGCCAAGCATTTAACGCACTTGCTAGCAGCTACGACGGTCGCAATGCCGCCGACTTGCCGATGTTTGCTGGTGCTTAAGCTTAGCTTTAACCATCACACTTATTATTAACTATTTTTACTGCTGATTATTTTTACTACTCATCATTTTGAGGCACAACCTTTAAGGAATCTACCATGAGCCAATTACACCCAAATCTAGATATCGATCTAGCCAACCAAGAACTAAAAGGTAAATCACCAGAAGAAATCGTCGCATGGGCGCTTAGCCAAGCAAAAAACCCCATTATCACCACCAATTTCCGCCCATATGAGTCAGCAATTTTGCATTTGGTTGCTAAGCAGCGTCCTGATATCACGGTATTGTGGGTGGATTCTGGCTATAACACTGATGCCACCTATCAATTTGCTAATAAAGTCATCCGCGATTTAAACTTAAACGTCATCACTTATATTCCTAAGCAAACGGCCGCCTATCGTGACGCAACCATGAACGGTATCCCAGGGATTGATAATCCGCAGCATGATGAATTTACCGACCAAGTCAAACTTGAGCCATTCCGCCGCGCGTTAGACGAGCTAAAACCTGACGTGTGGTTTAACGCCATTCGTAAAGACCAAACCGAATTCCGTCAAGGTCTTGATGTATTAAGTCTCTCAAAAGATGGCGTGTTAAAAGTGGCGCCGTTATTTGAAAAAACCGACGCCGATTTAGATGCGTATCTTGAAGAGCACAACCTGCCCAATGAGTTTGATTACTTTGATCCAACCAAGGTTGAAGAGCACCGTGAGTGTGGTTTGCATACGCAGCTTTAAGCTCTACTTTAAGCTCTACAGTTAACCTGTAAAAACAGAAAAGCCCTCTCAACTTGAAAGGGCTTTTTCGTTGCTAATGAAGTAAAAAAGTCTTGCGAATATCTGCAGCTATTTACGCCCAAGCACCCAGCCACCATCCATAAAGACATTGGAGCCATGCATATAGTTTGAGTCATCAGATGCCAAGAATACCGCTAGTGCTGCAATCTCTTCGGGCTTGCCGGCGCGCTGAGCTGGGATACGGTTTAGGCGGTCATCGTCGATACCTTCTGTCATCGGAGTTTCAATAAAGCCTGGTGATAAAATATTGACTTTAACCCCTTTACTACCAAAATCAAATGCCAACTGCTTAGTGAAGCCCAACACTGCATGCTTGGAGGTCACATAAGCGGAACCGCCTGGCCCTGCCATTTGCGTGGCCTGTGAGCCAACATTGATAATCGTCCCATGCCCCTGCTTGATAAAGTGCGGAATCACGGCTTTTGCGGCAAGATATGGCGCTTTGACATTAATTGCCATTAATTTATCATATAAATCTTCTTCTAGCTCGACGGCATTGTCATAACCGTCATGGATGCCGGCGCCATTATATAAAATGTCGATTTGGCCATAAGTTTCTAAGGCTTTATCGACCACCGCCTGAATCTCAGCTCGATCGGTCACGTTCGCTTTAACAAAGATAGCTTCTTGGCCTTTGTCTTTAATGTCGTTGACAATGCGCTTGCCGTCTTCTTCATCGCGACCTGTGACGACGACTTTGGCACCCTCGTCGGCGTACGCTTTTGCCGTCGCTTCGCCCAGTCCTGAGGTGCCGCCAAACACAATGGCGACTCTGTTTTGTAATTTCATCATGTTCATCCTTGTTTTGTATACTGTAAAGTTAGCTTTTTCCTATCATTTTCTGCTCAAAGATAGATTAACATAGTCGTCTGACGAGCAATGTTAGGCTCTGTAGGTTAATTTTTATCAGCCATGTATGAGCGTTATTTATTCCTTTTAATGCTATTCTCAGCCCGTTTAATATCATCGTTTTTTTCTGTTTTTAGTAGACGGATAAATAAGAAAATGGAACTTTACAAGGCTTTGAGCTGCATAGATGTTGCATAAATAACGTTTTTTTAACGCTTTATCGCGTAACATTGAGGTATTCTATGGCATTAAAGCTGGCGCACCATCGGATGAGATAGTGAGCCAATCTTTTACCGTTAACCCATCTTTTACCGCTAAACTATGGACAAATAGCGCTCACTTTTATACTCAAGCTCGGTAGTGGTTTACCGCACTCATCAATACGGATATTTGATATGCCTTTTATAAAAAAAATCGATTCATTCTATGAAAAATTGCACGATAAACTGCCATCTGTAGGCAAGGCAGCCTCTTTACTAACGGGTACGGGCGTTCTCACGGCCAATAGTGCGATGGTTGGTCTGCCAATTTGGAGCTTAGGCGCAGCAAAAGTATTGACTGGCGCAAAAGTTGCCGATGATGCGCTGATTGCGATTACCAAATACTGGATTAACAGTAATAACGCCGTGATTGATCATGCGCTGCCGCATAAAGATTGGCGCATTAACATGCCCGACGATCTGAGCGAAGACAAGCAGTACCTGTTGGTAAGTAATCATCAATCGTGGGTCGACACCAGTATCGTGCAATATACCAGCCAAGACACGCTGCCTTTAACACGGTTTTTTACCAAGTTTAATTTGATTTACATTCCTGTGATCGGTCAAGCGTTTTATTTCTTGGATTTTCCGATGATGAAGCGTTTTTCTGCCAAAGCGATGGCAAAAAATCCTGAGCTTAGAAAGCAAAATCTGCTTGAGGCCAAGCGCGCCTGTCGTCAATTAAAAAACAAGCCCTTTGCCCTGTTAAACTATTTAGAAGGCACGCGCTTTACTCAAGAAAAGCACGACCAGCAAAAATCCCCTTATCAGCATTTATTAAAACCACGCGCTGGCGGGCTGTCGCTTGCGATTAATGCATTAGGCGATCAGTTGGACTCGATTTTAGACATTACCATCGTCTATCCCGACGGCGCGCCCGACTATGATGATTTATGGAAAGGCAACATTCGCCGTTTGGGCGTTGATGTGACACGTTTAAAAATACCAGACGAGTTATTTGCTGCGATTATGGACGGCGGTTATGACCGCGACGAAGCTACTAAAAAAATGATGTTTGATTGGCTCGAGGACATCTGGCAACAAAAAGATGCTCGTATTACTAAGATGCTAAGTGAGTTTGAATAGGTTTTTATCAGCCTATTAAATCCAATTCTATAGTTATCATGAACGCCTAACGTGAATACTGGCCCCAGACTTTATAGTTAGTTTGGGGCTTTTTTATTCCTCCATTATCCATCGCTATTCCACATCCATTTAAAAACCATGACCAACATGACAAAAGCGAATATGTTAATGCCAATTCACTAGGTGAGCGCCTGCCTGTGATACCGCATAATGGTGGCATATTTTATATTGACTGAATCATTGGTGATGCTATGAACACCTTTCCGCTATTTTTTAAATTAGAAGACCGCAAAGTGCTCATCGTTGGTGGCGGCGATGTGGCGCTACGTAAAGCTGATTTGCTTAGCCGTGCTGGTGCTGCCATCACAGTGCTTGCGCCAACTATCAGCGCTGAGATACAAGCTTTACTTAGTGATGACAAGCACGAACTGATTTATGAGAATTATAATAAAACCTATATGGCAGGCGCGCGCGTCATTATTGCGGCAACCGATGATGAAACGCTCAATCATCAAATCCACGCTGATGCCAGTGCGCTAAACATTCCCGTCAATGTCGTCGATACGCCGCACTTATGCGACTTTATATTCCCAGCCATTGTCGATCGCAACCCCATCGTCATTGGTATTTCCTCAAACGGCAAAGCGCCGGTGTTGGCGCGCCTGTTGCGTGCGCGCTTAGAAACGTTGATTCCACAAGGTTATGGCAAATTGGCAAAACTTGCTGGCGACTTTCGTGATGAGGTAAAAGCAAAAATTCCAACCTTGACAGGGCGACGCCAGTTTTGGGAACGCGCCTTTGAAGGTGAAGTCAGTCAGCTGATGTTTGCCGGTAATGAAAAGGAAGCGGCGGCGCAACTGCAAGCCGATTTAGATCATACAGCTGTAGCTAGCGGTGCAAAAGATACAGCAGATAATATATCTAGAAAATCCGCAAGTCCGCAAAATGCAATGGGTGAAGTTTATATCGTTGGTGCAGGCCCCGGGGATCCAGAGCTGCTCACCTTTAAAGCGCTGCGTCTTATGCAGCAAGCCGATATCGTCTATTATGATGCGCTGGTTTCGCCGCAAGTATTGGATTTATGCCGCCGCGATGCCGATAAAGTGTTTGTTGGTAAAAAACGCAGCAATCATGCCGTCGCGCAGCTTGGTATCAATGAGCTGCTGGTCAATAGCGCAAAAGAAGGCCGGCGTGTGGTGCGTTTAAAAGGCGGCGATCCGTTTATCTTTGGCCGCGGCGGCGAGGAGATTGAAAGCTTGCGCGCGCACGGTGTGCCTTATCAAGTCGTCCCCGGCATTACCGCTGCCAATGCTGCTGCTAGTTATGCAGGGATTCCTTTGACGCACCGCGACCATTCGCAATCGGTACGTTTTGTCACGGGATTTTTAAAGGCTGGTGCGCCCAATAGCAATTTTAAAAGCTTCCTTGATACTGACGAAACCGTGGTATTTTATATGGGGCTACATTCGCTGCCGCGTTTGACCGAAGGTCTAATTGACGCAGGTCGCAGTAGCGACACTCCGATTGCTATCGTCTCTAATGCCAGTATGCCAAATCAGCAAGTATTGACTGGCACGCTTGCCAACATCGTTGAGTTGCAAGAAAAAAATCAGCTGCCGACGCCTGCCCTGCTCATTATGGGAGATGTGGTTGCACTGCATCATGATTTGGCTTGGTATCATGTAGCCAATGAGCAACCAAATCAGCAAAACAATCAAAATACTGCTGATACCGATGACAATTGGTTACGCGGTGGCAAAGCGGTAGCGGCTAAAACCTCTACTAGCCAGCAGGCACATGCGTTATCGATGGTCGCTAATTTGTCAACAGCTGATGATGTGGAGCAACTGGTAATTGGCTAAGTGCTATTAAGGTCAAGCCACTATCGAGATTTAGATAGCATCAAAAACCTCTTAGAGAGCTTCACCGCTTAGCAGAACCATCCAGCTTATGATGAAAACTAAGCATCAACTATAGAAGACCCTAAATATGATAAGTAGATATTTATTCCTAATTCCTATCTTAGTTCTATTTCAATTTGGTTGCACTAATCAAATAGTAAGTAATACTTCTAACTCAGTGATAAGAACGAAAAATTCACTCGATCTATTCTCTTATTATAATAAAAGCAATAATGTTCAACTAGCTGCATTATTATCAGGTAAATTTACAATAAAGAATGGATGTCTTCTATTTGGCGATGTAGATGGTTATATAACCCCAGTGTTTAATACGAAAGCTAGTAATATCAAAGTTGACTTAGATTCAAAGACTGTAATCTTAAATGCAATAGCAGTCCCATTTGATACAGAAGTTTTCGCAGGAGGCGGTTTTATTGATAAGAAAAATCTTCCTCCACTTCAAACTACTGGCGATGAAAAATGCTTAACGGATAGAGTAGCAACTATACATTCTATTGAAGTCCTAACTCCTGAATTGCGTAGAAAATTCTTACTTGATTGGGACGATAAGCCAAAGCCGTAATGAAATTCAATATTAATAATTATATTAATAGAAAGTTAGTTTTTGGGATTGCTTAACTGTGACAGGATGCGCAAGCCAAGCATTGGAAAATTCACAAAATGTTCGTAACAAGTCGAGTGCATTGATACTCTAAACAATCTCTAACAGAGATTTCTTAATCCTTATAGTGAATCAATCAAGTGAATCAATCATAAGTTTATAACCAGAGCAAACCGCAGCAATTCTTGCTAGAATAATCGCGGTCTTCTACTCATTATTAAGTTCACTTATGCCTGCATTTGCTATTAAACCACTTACCATACTCCATACCTCCGACTGGCATTTGGGACGCAGGCTTTATGGGCGCATGCGTTATGAGGAATTCGAAGCCTTTTTAAGTTGGTTACAAGAGACCATTAGCGCGCAGCAAGTAGACATATTAATCGTCGCCGGTGACATCTTTGACACCATGACGCCAAGTAACCGAGCACAGGCGCTGTATTATGAATTTTTGGGCAAGGTGTCAAAGTCCTGCTGTGAGCATGTGATTATCGTTGCTGGTAACCATGATTCGCCGACATTTTTGGACGCACCAAGTAAGGTATTAAAGTTTTTAAACGTCCATGTTATCGGTACCGCTTGTGACGATGTAAACGATGAAGTCTTAATTTTAGACGATGCCGCTAGTACCCCGTATTGTATTATCGCCGCGGTGCCTTACTTGCGTGATCGTGATGTGCGCAGCAGTCAGGCTGGCGAGTCCGCGGACAGTAAAGATGCCAATGTTATCAAAGGCATTCGCGCCCACTATGATAAAGTGGCGAGTATTGCTAAAGCGAAGCAGGCAGAATTAACCGAATCCCACCAACGCCATATTCCGATTATTGCCACAGGGCATCTGTTTGCGGCGGGCGGCAAAACCACCGATGATGATGGTGTGCGCGATCTGTATGTCGGCTCGCTTGGTAAAATCTCCGCCGACACATTTGATGATGGCTTTGATTATGTGGCGCTTGGGCATCTGCATGTGCCGCAGCGGGTTGGCGGCTATGAGCATATCCGCTATTCAGGCTCGCCTATCGCCATGGGTTTTGGCGAAGCAAAACAGCAAAAACAGGTGTTACTGGTAAAATTTGGCGCCGTAGTAGACGATTTTAAGGATAAGACATCAAGTGCTCCTATTGAACAGTCTTTACCGCCTATCAAAGAAGCGCCCAAAAAAATAGCCGCGCCAACGGCTGAATTTATGGATGATTTATTTGGTTTTGTTGAGCAAGAAGAAAACGCAGCAATTAACGTCGATGAAGAGTCTTTTAATCAATCAGATACGACACAGCTTGATACCTCTTCCAATGTCGCGTCTACTTTAGCCTCTCAAAGACTGCATCATGATGAGACGCGGCAGATGCAAGTTGTCTCCCTTCCCATTCCTTGCTTTCAAAAGCTGGCACAAATAACGGGTGATTTGTCTACCATCGCTGCTACGATAAAATCATTGGAACCGTCAGAATCTATTTGGCTAGAAGTTATTTATGACGGTGATGAAATCGTTAACGAGCTGCGTGAAGAAGTGAGCGCCATGATAGAAGGCTTAACTTGTGAAGTGTTAAAAATCAAAAACACGCGCACCTATAATAAAGTACTTAATCAGCAGCAATCCTCTGAAACCTTACAGGACTTAAATGAGCTTGAGGTGTTTGATAAATGCCTAGACATCAATGGCATTGCCGATACGCAAAAAGCGTCGTTGCGTGATGCTTATCAGCAAATTCTCCATCACATCTATCATGATGATAGCCGAGCTGAATAAATGAGCAATGAGCGCGGCATCAAACATAAATTCCAAATCCCAATCTAAACCATCCATTCAAACGACAAAGACCGACACATGCGCCTAATTGAACTACGACTTAAAAACTTAAACTCCTTAAAGGGCGAATGGCATATTGATTTTGCAGATTCCGCGTTTATTAATGAAGGGATATTTGCCATTACTGGGCAGACCGGCGCTGGCAAGACCACGATTTTGGATGCGATTTGTCTTGCGTTATATGGCGAAACGCCGCGAATCAACAGCATCAGTAAAAGTAGTAATGAGGTCATGACGCGGCAAACGGCGGAGTGTTTCGCGGAAGTGGTCATTGATTTAAATGGTACCCAATATCGCTGCCGCTGGGGGCAGCGCCGCGCTTATGGCAAGGCGGATGGTAACTTGCAAGATGCGACCCACGAGATCGCTTTGGTAAAGCCTAAAACTGTCGATAACAATAATGCTGATAGTAAAGATGATAAGCTTAAAGGCGATGAAATACTAGAAAGCAAACTCTCCCGCACCAAAGATAAAATCGTTGAGCTGACACGGATGGATTTTCAGCAGTTTACCCGCTCAATCTTGCTCGCCCAAGGCAGTTTTTCGGCGTTTTTAAAGGCAAAAGCCGATGAACGCGCCGATATCTTAGAAAAAATCACTGGTACAGATATTTACG
The DNA here is from genome assembly GCF_002414005.1 of Psychrobacter sp. UBA5136. Taxonomy (GTDB): domain Bacteria; phylum Pseudomonadota; class Gammaproteobacteria; order Pseudomonadales; family Moraxellaceae; genus Psychrobacter. The sequence continues at coordinate 17,169 of NZ_DHYG01000008.1, read as the reverse complement.
CGACGATATCGACCCATGTCTTTGAAAAAAAACGTAGCGAGGAAGAAATACTCAATAAATTGCAGTTTGGCTTAGATGGCTTAACGCTGTTAGAGGCAGATGAAGAAGCACTGATTAATGAAAAACTAACCGCCCATCAAACCGCACAAACCGAGCAGCAACAACACTACCAGCGTCTAAACGAGCAAATTAATTGGCTTGATGCCATCACAGAGTTAGAAAAAAACGTCGGCAATTATGAAAAGGAAGTGGCAGCGGCAAAGCAGGCGCAGGCAGATTTTATTCCCGATGCTAAGCGCCTTAACGCCGCCAATAAAGCCTTGGAGATTGACAGTCAATACAGCCAACTTATTTATAACCGTGACACCGTCGAGCGTTTGCAAAAAGATCAGCAGGTGCTAACTCATCAGCTGCCCAAGCAAGAGGCTGACCTCGCGCAAGCTTTACGTACGCTAAAAATGGCTAAGGCTCATACGCAGACCGCAAGTGACGCGCTACAAACTGCTTTGCCCAAAATTACCCAAGCCCGCAAACTGGATGCGGCAATCGCCCAGCAGATGCACGTGTTAGACGACAATCGCCAAAGAAAACAAGCGATAACGACCAATACCCAGCGGCTGCATCAAGAGATAGAAAATCATACAGTCCAGTTCAATCAGGACAAAGCCCAGCTGGCAATGATAGAAAAGCACCTGAGTGACGCCGCCGCTCTGCACGATATTGATACCGATGCGGCAAATTTTGACAGTCATGGCAGCCGCCTAAAAGCGCTGCTACAAGACAATGCCACTTTAGCAGTCGATAAAGTAAACCATTACAACCACATAGAACAGTATCAAACCAATCTTGATAAATGTCAGCAGCAGCAAGATAGCGCTAAGGCTCAGATTGCTGACGCGCGTGAGGAATTAACGGCTTTACAAGACAAGCAGGCCGACTTAACTAAAGAGCAGTCACTGGCTGATATCCGCGCTGAGCAAGAGCAACTTGAACACATCAGCAGTCAAATTGAGCAAGTGAGCTTTAAAATACAGCAAGTTGATGCGCTTGCCTTACAAATCAACAAGATAAACACTACCCTGCCCGCCATCAATAACGCCGTGACAAAAATGGCAGCGGCGATTAGTGACAACGAAACGGCTATAGTAGACGCAAAAGAGCGGCGTCAAGACAAGCAAAAGCTGCTGGACGCCTGGCAACAGATGGCAAGTTTAGAGCACTACATTAGCCAGTTAAAAGCGGGCGAGCCTTGTCCGCTTTGCGGCGCGCTTGAGCATCCTTATAGCGCGCACCATCCTGTATTAAATAAGGAGCAATCTGACGTTGCCCAAACGCAGCAGCAGATAAGCGAGCTTGATACGGCGCTAAATGCGCTAGAACAAACCCTATCCCAGCAGCGTATCGAATATGCCACCAGTCAAAGTCAGATTAAGCAGTTGCAAGAACAAAAAAATCCACTACATGAGCAGCTAACAACCTTGGGCACGGAGATTGGACGCTTGATACAGCCGCTTTTGGATAAAGCTTATTCTAACGCCATCGCCGCAAGCATTAATCAACTTGCCCAATTTGGCAGGGACATAGATTTATTGAGTAAGCAAATAGCGGCTGATTCAACCGGCTCAGCAAGTTCCGACCTTATAAAAGAAAGCTTAATAAAAGATAATTTATCATTGCTGGATACAATTAAAGCCCAACTTGCCAAGCGTAGGCAGTATCTAAAAAACACGCTTACGCAGTATGAAGCGCTAAGCGATGAGCTTAGCATAGCAAATAAAGCCATTGAAACGTTTGAAAAGCAGCAGTATCAGCTTGCTAGTGATATTCATAAAATTAAGACCGATATTCAGATAAGCTCGCTAGCTTTAGAGGATATCGACAAAAAAATCTGTACAAATTTTGCTGAATTAACCACGCTTAAAGACGCTATATCAGCGATATTAAATAAATATCTTGCCGGCAAGTATGAATTAGACGGCGTGACAGAGCCTGCCGCCTTACAGCCGCTGCTAGCGAGCATCGAGCAGCAAATTGTGCTAAACGAAACGGACTACGACGCTTATATTCAGACGCTGCGTCAGCAGCGTAGTAACTTGGTGCAATTAAAAAAGCAGTTTAATGCTTATAAAGATGAACAACAAACCCTGTTGAGCGCGCTTAGTAGCGCAACCGTGCAAATCGATACCAAGCAAGCACAGCTGGACAAAGAGGAAGCTGAGCTTAATAGCTTGCTTCAAGCCATTAGCGATAAGACAGAAGCGCTGGCGCAATTAACCGCTGAGCGGCGCGATATTTTTGCAGACAATATTTTTGCAGACAATACGCTCAACATCGATGCTGATAATAGCAATATTCATCCCGATGACATGGAGACGCGATTACGTACTGTCCTTGAACAAGCGCATAGCGAACAAGCAGCCGCGCAGCGCCAATTAGATAGCGCTGAGCTTACTCTTAAACAATTACAACAACAGCAGCAGCAGATTATCGATCAATTAACGAATGCTACCACTGCTCTGACGACGCAAGAAAACATTTTTCAAGCGGCGCTCGCCAGCTCTGATTTTATTGATGAAGCAGAATTTATACGCGCGCGCCTCCCTGCTGCAGAACGTCATAGTTTGACTGAGCAGCAGCAGCAAATAAACGATGATCTAAAGCAAGCGCAATCCTTGTTGACTCAAACCATGCAAGCGCTTGCAGAGAAAAAATCTACACCTTTAACCAATGAAGACAGAGAAACACTCGTTCAGCAGCAGCAGCTCATACAAAACGAATTGCAGCGCTTGATTGAGTCAATCGGCGCCATGAGTCAACAGCTCAAAGACAATGAAGAGAAAAAAGGTAGTCAGCAAGCCCAGCGCCAAGCGATTGCTCAGCAAAAAGAGACCCTGCAAATCTGGCGACAGCTCAACGAATTGATCGGCTCAAGTAGTGGCAAAAAATATCGCACTTTTGCACAGGGCTTAACCTTTGATATCATGGTGACACACGCCAACACCCAATTGCATAAGATGAGCGATCGTTATTTGCTGACTCGCGATGATAACAACCCGCTCGAGCTCAATGTCATCGACAACTATCAAGGCGGCGAGGTACGCAGTACCAAAAACCTCTCGGGCGGTGAAGGCTTTATTATCAGTTTGGCGCTAGCGCTTGGACTGTCGCAGATGGCCAGTCACAACATTCGCGTTGACTCGCTATTTTTAGATGAAGGCTTTGGCACCCTCGATGAGGAATCGCTTGATATTGCGCTTGATACCTTGACCAGCTTGCAACAAGAAGGCAAATTGATTGGCGTTATCTCGCACGTGCAAGCGCTAAAAGAGCGTATTTTGACCCAAATTCAAGTCACCAAACTATCAGGCGGCTATAGTAAAATTACAGGGCAAGGCTGTTATCATATCGCCAGTTAATGCGACAAATGCGACAAAGATTTTAAGGTGGCTCATTTATGCACAGTATATCTAAACTCAACCGCGCTAATATACGATCGATTGTTACCGTTATCTTTACAATCAGCACTTTTACTTTAAGTCTGACTGCGGCTCAGGCAACGATTAGCTGCGCCGGTTATTTGCCTAGTAGCTATTTTAAGCGTATCGAAAATAATGCGCCGTTTGCTGGTAAGTTGGTCGAACAAGCCGATGGCACGCAGCAGCTGCAAGACTTAAGCGGTAATATTGTCACGGATAATTTATCCGATGCTTATATCGTGATGGATAAATTTGTACTTGCTAAGCAGCATGGCAAATACGGCGTTATCAATGCCAATGGCAAAATTATCGTGCCCTTTAAATTTGATAATATTCAAACCGAACCAGATATTGCGACCAGCTTTATTGTAAGCGTTAAGTCATCGGACGATAAGAGCAAACAAGGAATTATCAATCGTTATGGCAGCTGGATTTACCCGCTCGCTGATGCTCGTATCGAGCACGCGCACTACGATTCTGATGATGACCGAGATTACTTTGCAATTACCAATAACAAAGGGCTTACAGGGCTACTCGATGATAAAGGTGATTGGGCAATCAGGCCAAAGTATGACGCGATTCATCCGTTAAATACTTGTACCGGCCAGCCTTTATATCTGCAAGTCCGCTTAAAAGACAAAACAGCGCTCATTGATAAAAATAACGAAATCCTTATCCCTTTTGCCATTAATCAGCATATCGAAGCGTTTAATACTTCTGCTAAGCCGCCGCTTTTTCTGCGTAGCACGCTGATTGCTGGTAGCACCGCTACGGGGATGAGTGAGGATTTCCAAGACGAGATTATTAGCGCGCAAATTATCGATGCTAACGGCAAGTTAATCCTCGCATCGGACGCCCCTATTAGAAAGCTGTTATATTATCAGCTTTATACCTATAAACAAGCGAGCAAGTTTGGGATTATTAATGCTAAAGGCGATGTGATACTAAAACCTCAATTTGATAGCTATCGTGACGATGCAGATACAGTATGGGTTGAAAAAAATGGCAAAATGCGCCGTTTAAATACCTTTATAACCTTAGATTAGTCCTTTTAATTTTCTTTTTATTGTTGAGAAAAAAAACCACCGTTAACCCATAACGGTGGTTTTTTATATAAAACAGAGTCTTAATTTTATTTGGCTTATTATTTACTTACTAAGCCACCAAGCTCACTCATTAGCACTGATAACGTTGATAAACTGATATCACTCTCATCACTGCTATCAATTTTTTGCATCTCTGCGGTAACGGCGTCAAGCTGGCTGGCATGGCGTGATTTCCAGTCATTAAAGGCCTCTTTAGGATTAGACTGCTTTAATAAAGTGTCCATCAGCATCCGCAGGCTACGTGAGACTTCGTTGACAAGGGCGTGACGCGCACGACGATCCCAGTGGTCTTGCTGCGGTAAGGTGGCGATGTTGTCCATCATCCAGTCTAGCTGCAAGACGTGATAAGCCTCAAAGTACAAGGTTGCAATCTCATCAACTGGGCGCTCATACTGCTCAGCCAACAGCGCCGCATCTAGCGCGTCAACGTGATAAGGCAACATCGCAAACATCGCGGCATCATTAGCAGACAGATCATTTTCCATCAAGCTCGTGGTATCTTCTTGCAAATATTCTGAGAACTGCTGCTCGATAAAGCCACCTGCTTTGGTCAATTTCTCGACGCTATCCTCAAATCGCTTGATCATATCGGCAACGTGCAAATCCTGCCCAAAGGCATTGATAAACCACACGACCCCATTTTCAAGGGCATCACGCAGACGCAGCTCAAGCTCGAGTAGCAAGGTTGCATCCACTTGGTTATCTAGCGATTCGAGCAGCTCCCAAGCTTTTGATACATGGAAAACATCACGAGCAATTGCATAGCCGCGCGCAATCGTAGCAAGCGTTTGTCCTGTTTCCTCAAATAAACGGAATAACGCTTCGATACCCAAACGGTTGACGATATTATTGGTCAAATAGGTGCTGATAATTTCACGGTGCAGGCGATGTTCTTTCATCTCATCAAAGAAGCGTGAGGCCAGCTCGTCAGGGAAGTATTGACGCAGCTCATTGACGAAGTACGGCGCATCGGGCAAATCCGACAATAACAAATTATCATAAACCCACATTTTGCCGTACGCCATCACAACGGCCAGCTCAGGATTGGTCAGCCCCGTGCCGGCTTTTTGGCGTTTGGCGATTTCTTCATCCGATGGCAGATATTCAATGGCGCGGTCAAGACGACCTTCGCTTTCTAACATTTGAATAAAGCGTTGATGGTCACTTAAGTTTGCCGCGGCACGTAGATGGCTAAGCTCAAGCGCTTGCGGTTGTAGATAGTTTTGGCGCAGCACCAACTCAGCGACCGTATCGGTCATAGACTCTAACAGCTCATTACGCTGCTTTAAGGTCATATCGCCTTGCTCGACCACTTTACCAAGCAAAATTTTGATATTGACTTCATGATCTGAGCAATTGACGCCGCCTGAGTTATCAATGGCGTCGGTATAAATGCGTCCGCCCGTCTGCGCATATTCGATACGCCCTTGCTGGGTAAAGCCTAAATTACCGCCCTCGCCAACGACCGCCGTGCGCAGCTCACCACCGTTGACGCGCACAGCGTCATTGGCACGGTCGCCGACATCGGCATGACTTTCATTGGCGCTTTTTACATAGGTGCCGATACCGCCATTCCAAATCAAATCGACCGGCGATTTTAGTAGCGCGCTGATTAAATCATTGGGCGCAAGGCTATCTTCACTGATATCAAACAGCGCTTTCATCTCAGGGCTGATAGCAATGGTTTTATCTTGGCGTGAGAATACGCCGCCGCCTTGACTGATAAGCGATTTGTCGTAATCGTCCCACGTCGAGCGCGGCAGATTAAATAAGCGCTCACGCTCGGCATAAGACGCTGCGGTATCTGGATTGGGATCAATAAAGATATGCAAATGGTTAAAGGCCGCAACCAGTTTGGTATGCGTCGATCTGAGCATACCGTTACCAAAGACATCGCCGCTCATGTCACCAATACCAACGACAGTAAAATCATCTCGGTTCTGAATATCCATGCCGCGCATACGGAAGTGGCGTTTGACCGACTCCCAGCCACCGCGTGCGGTGATACCCATGGCTTTATGGTCATAACCGACCGAGCCACCTGAAGCAAAGGCATCATCAAGCCAAAAATTATATTCCGCCGATAAAGCATTGGCGATATCAGAGAAGGTAGCGGTACCTTTATCGGCTGCAACGACTAAGTACGGGTCGTCCTCGTCGTGACGCACCGTGTTGGCTGGCGGGACAATTTTGCCATCGACAATATTATCAGTCACATCAAGCATCCCGCGCAGGAACGCTTGATAACAGGCGACACCTTCTGCTTGAAAGGCTTCGCGGCCATCCGCCATGGTTTTGGTCTTAACGATAAAGCCGCCTTTCGAGCCAACCGGTACAATCACGGCGTTTTTGACCATTTGTGCTTTGACCAGACCTAGTACTTCGGTACGGAAATCTTCCATGCGATCCGACCAACGCAGGCCACCGCGAGCGACTTTGCCGCCGCGTAAATGCACCGCCTCAACGCGCGGCGAATAAACAAATATCTCAAACATGGGCTTAGGTTTTGGCAAGTTTGGAATATCTGCTGCCAAAAATTTAAACGACAAACGGTCTTTACGTTGTCCGTCCGCCTCTCTCTGGTAAAAGTTGGTTCGCACCATCGCGTTAATCAAATCTAGATACCAACGCAAGATGCGATCTTCATCTAAGCTACTGACACCAGCTAAGGCAGTGTTAATTTGCTCTCGGGTTTGACTGGTTTTGCTAGCACGTTCCTCTTCACTATATTTAGGATTCATGCGCGCATCGAATAGCTCGCTTAGGGCGATACTAATTGCGCTATTTTTTACCACAGTTTGCTGAATATAGGCGCTAGAGAACGGCGCTTTTGCTTGTATCATATAACGCGACAAAGCACGCAGTATTACCACGTCATAAGTGTCGAGCTTGGTGGTTAATACCAGCTCATTAAAGGAGTCACTCTCAACGCGCCCTGCCCAAATTTGCTTGAGGCTATCTTCAAACTGTGCGCGTACCACTTGCATATTAATGGTATCAACATGTTCCAATACCAGCGCATACTCTTGCATCCAAATTGGCTGCTCTGGCAAATCAAACTCATAGGTTTGGGCGGAGATGACCGAGACGCCAAAGTTTTCTAGCACGGGTAAGACTTTTGAGAGGATGACAGGATTTTGGCGGCCGTAGAGTTTTAGGTGCAATTGATTGCTGGCGTCGCCCGTCGATTGATATAAATGCCAAATCATCGGCTGCTCATCACTCAAGCTTGCCAAGCGTTTGGTGTCTTCGACCGCTGTGCGCGCATCAAAGCGTTCTTGATAGGCTGCTGGGATATAACTTAAAAAGCGGCGCATTAAGGCATTGGCTTGCTGTTCGCCCACATTATCGAGCAACATTTTTTGATAATTATCGCTCCATGACTGCATAAGAGCCGACAGTTTATCTTGCAGCGCTGCTGTATCCACTTCATTTACTTGACCAGGTACCGTACGGACATGCACGTGGACGCGGGCGTGTTCCGATTCATTAAATTCCGTCGTAAAGCCAGATGACGTCCCGCCGTAAGCGTCTTTTAGGACATTTTGTACTTTAATACGCAGCTCGGTATTGAATTTATCGCGCGGAATATAGACCAAACAGGACACAAAGCGCTGATAATGGTCGACGCGGCTAAATAAACGTAGGCTTTTTTTGTCTTGCAGTTGGCTGATGCCAGAGACGATAGGATATAACTCTTCGACGCTAGCTTGAAACAGATCGTCACGCGGCAGAGAGTTAATCACATGCATCATTTTATGATACGCATGACCGTGGCGCGGTAAATCCGCCATCGCCATGATTTTATCGGCTTTTTCGCGCAGTAAGGGAATCTGTTGTACGCTTAACTGATAAGCTTGCGCGGTAAATAGGCCAATAAAACGATATTCGCCAATCAGCTTGCCATTAGCATCAAACTTATGAATGCCTAAAAAGTCCATGTATACCGGACGATGGACGGGCGACACGCGGCTTGATTTAGATAGCATTAATACGCGCGGCTCGGTTAGTAGTTTTTTTAGATTATTTGGCAACTCATCAAAGCTCTTTGAGAGCGTATCTTCACTGCCGCCGCGCAAGAGGCCAAGACCACTATTACCAATCGCATATAAGTCTAAATTATCATCATCCTCTAAGCGGTATTCGCGATAGCCCAAAAAGATAAAGTGTTCGTCTAATACCCAATCCAGAAACGCTTGAATCTCTTGCTGCGAATAATACACTTCTGGTAAGTCTTGACCAGCCAGCTCCGTTTTTATATCGGTCAGCTTGCTGCGAATCTGCTGCCAATCATCAACGACGATATCAAGGGTATCAATTTTTGCGAGTAGTATTTGTTTTAACGCTGCCAACTCTTCATTGTCTTGATAAGCGATTTCACAATGAATGAGAGACATTTTTGAGGTGTTGCTTTCGTGCGCGCTTTCTACATGAGTGATGTCGCCATTTTCATCGCGCTCAACCCCAACAATAATATTATAAGTGCGATGGACGTCGATACCTTCTGCTTCCAGACTCATCAAGATAGTATCTACTAGAAATGGTCTGTCATAAGCGACTATTTGAATAACGGTATGCGAGCTATGAAAATGCTGCTCTTCTGCAATTGGATTTAAAATAGCAAGCTGCGGCTGACTGCCGTCATAGGCTTTAAGCAAGGTGAAGTGATGCAGCGCCATGCCAGCCAAATCCATATTACTGATGTCTTTTGCCGCTTCTTGGTGCAGCGTCTGATAGTAGCTATGAATAAAATGGTCAAATAGCGATTTGTCCTTTTGTACATAGCTGGTGGCAATATCGCTTATCTGGCTGATCCGCTCTTTTGCGATATTTAGGGTGTTAGGCATGTCCGTTGTCCTTTGTTTTAGGTTTGTCGTTCTCGTTTTTTTCAATAACCAATTATTGGTCTTTACTGCTGCCAATCTATCAAATTGTAACGCACCTCAGCGCGCAGCTAAAGCGTACAACATCATTTCATGAATCAGCTATATGTCGATAACCTTTAATAATGAAACAGCCCTTAATAATGATGGGTTAATAAGGGGTTAATCCCCTCGTCCAGTCTAATACTTGCTGGCAGGTGGATAGTCCTGACAATCACGGCGATTTTTTGTTAGAATACCGCAGTATGTTGCAGCAGATTTTACTGGCGCGCTGTTAACTCATAAACAACTAACTTACAAACAACTCACAATAAATTTTGATGCTAAGGGCAAGAGAAATGATGAATATTTTGGTGATTGGCTCAGGTGGTCGCGAACACGCACTTGCATGGCAGTGTGCAAAGGACGACAACGTACAAAACATTTATGTCGCGCCTGGTAACGCTGGCACCGCTCTTGAGCCCAAATGCCAAAACGTCACATTAAAAGATGCAGCCGATGCTGACGAACACAGTGCGGTTATCGATTTTTGTAAAGACAACGCCGTTGATATGGTAATTGTCGGTCCAGAAGCGCCATTGGTAACGGGCATTGTCGATGCCTGCCGCGCTGCTGGTGTTAGGGCTTGGGGCCCAACGGCTTATTGTGCCCAGCTCGAAGGCTCAAAAACCTTTGCTAAAGAATTTATGGCGCAAAATAAGATTCCAACGGCTGCCTATCAAGGATTTACAGACGCTGCTGCTGCTAAAGCTTATATCGATGAGCAAGGCGCTCCGATTGTAATCAAAGCCGACGGTCTTGCTGCTGGTAAAGGCGTTATCGTTGCTGAAACCATCGAGCAAGCGCATGACGCGATTGACGATATGCTTGGCGACAATAAATTTGGTGATGCTGGTAGCCGCGTGGTCATTGAGCAGTTTTTACAAGGGGAAGAAGCCAGCTTTATTTGTATGATTGATGGTGACAACATCTTACCGATGGCAACCAGCCAAGACCATAAACGCGCTTTTGAAGGTGATACTGGTCCAAACACGGGCGGTATGGGCGCTTACTCTCCGGCGCCAGTCGTCACGCAAGAAGTTCATGACAAGGTTATGACGCAAGTTATCCAGCCTGTCGTTGATGCGATGAAAGCTGCCGGTCATCCTTACACCGGATTTTTATACGCTGGGCTGATGATTGATGAGGCTGGCGACCCGTATGTGATTGAGTTTAACTGCCGTTTTGGCGATCCAGAAACGCAGCCGATTTTGATGCGCTTGCAATCCTCGATGGTTGATTTGGTCGCCCAAGGCTTAGAGGGTAAATTACCGACCGAAGCCAAGTGGGATGAGCGCCCTGCTCTTGGTATTGTCGTTGCGTCAAAGGGCTATCCTGAAACCTCATCAAAAGGCGATGTGATTACAGGCTTGCCAGAATTGGATAATGACAATCAAAGTTCAGTAAAAGTCTTTCATGCTGGCACGGCGTTTTCTAATCAAGACGCCCTTAGCGATGAAAAAGAAATCGTAACCAATGGCGGGCGCGTATTGTGCGTGACGGCATTGGCGGATAGCATCTCTGGTGCGCAGCAAGCAGCCTTAGCAGTGACAGGCGCGATTAGTTTTGATGGTGCACATTATCGCCGTGATATTGGTCATCATGCGATTGCTCGCGAAAACGTTTAACAAGGCTGAGCCGATTTAAAAGCTATGTTAAAAGTGTCATTTTAAAAGCACCATATTTTAAAAGCGCCATGATTTTATGATTTTTACATTGATTCGACCTAGTATCGCGCTAGGTCGTATTTTTTTGTGCGCTGCCAGCAAATAGTGCTTAGATATTCATAGCCGTACTTTAATTTACAAAGTAACTGACAACGCTTAGCTAAGGCGTCTCAACCTACCTGCCGTTATATGGTACAATTTTGTACCAGTACGTCGCATCTTCCTTGTATTGTCGGTTTTATACCCGCAAATCAATAGCAACCGGATGAATGATTATATTTATGGCAAATGATACCTCTAAACCTTCTAACAATAAAACGTCTAATAATAAGCAATCTATCGACAACCTAAAAACCTCAGGGTTTGAGCGTCGTATGTCTATTGCTAAAACCTCCTTAAACATTGGACGTCGTTGGGCGGGTAATAGCGTGTCTGGGATGTTTTTAAATAAAGAAGCACGGACGGCACGCAACCAGATATTTATGGAAGAACAGGCAAATTATTTGGCAGAAGAGCTGGGCAAATTAAAAGGGTCGGTGGTAAAAATCGGTCAAATGCTGGCGATTTATGGCGAGCATATATTACCATCTGAAATCACGCGCGCACTGCAAACGCTCAATGACGATACTGCAACTCTAGCATGGCCAAAAATTGAGCTGACATTACGGCAGCTCCTAGGTGCTAAGTTAAATGAGCTAGACATTGACCCGATACCTATTGGCACCGCTTCCCTCGCCCAAGTTCATCGCGCCACCGTATTGGCTACTGGCGAGCAGGTGGTGTTAAAAATTCAATATCCAGGTGTGGCTGATGCCATCAATTCTGACTTGGCTTTATTTAAACGTCTATTAAAAGTTAGTAATATCGTGCCGCAAACACGGGCACTCGATGCGTGGTTTGATGAGATACGTGACCTACTCCATCATGAGGTCGATTATGAAGCGGAAGCGGCGACCACAGAGCGTTTTTATGAGCGCTTAATTGGCGACCCGCGCTATATTGTGCCCAAAATCAATCGTACTTACTCAACCAAACGCTTGTTGTGCATGTCTTATGAACCGGGCATCACGGTTGTTTCTGAAGCGCTACAGTTATTGCCGCATGAACGCCGCAGTGCCATCGGTCAGGCGGCTATCGAAATCATGATGCAAGAGATTTTCGTTTGGGGCGAGATGCAAACGGATCCAAATTTTGGCAATTACCTCGTTCGTGTTGCTACTGATGAACATGAAATCGATAAACTGGTCTTGCTAGATTTTGGTGCGATTCGTCAGTTTGATAATAACCTGTTGACGATTGCACATGGGTTATTGCGCGCAGGATACTATCATGATCGTGAGGCGATGAAGCGAGCCATGACGGGTTATGATTTCTTTGATAGCATGAGCGATAAAGTACGCTCTGATATTGCCTCGCTGTTTTTATTGGCGACAGAACCTTTTAGTGATCCTGCCTTAAACCCCGATATTCCTGGCGATTGTTTGGATGAACAGCAGCGTTATATATGGGCGAATAGTAAGTTGCATACTCGCCTCTCCAATGACGCCGCACGGGCAGTACAATCTTTTGAATTTAATCTACCGCCTAAAGAGTTTATGTTTATTAGTAGGAAATTTATCGGTGCTTATACATTCTTGACGGTGTTGGATGCACATACGGATTCTAATAGATTGGTAAAACCTTTTTTATGATGTAAGGGTTTCGGCATTTTTTGGACCGCCTTTTTGTGGCGGTCTTTTTTGGTTTTGTTTTTTCTGCTTAGGCTATTTTTTATAAATATATTAGCAATGCTGGCTGTGTGATTGCTTAATTCTTCTTCTAGTTGCCTTTCTGTTACCACTATCACTTAGGCTATTTATTTTTCCTACGCTTTACGGCTCGCTTGCCATTTATCAAATCTGGTTTTATAGCCCTCAGGCTTACGCATGGTTAGCTGCCAGCAAGTCTCCCCGCGCGCCAAATACTTAACCTCAAAATGTGTACGTTGACTATCGCTTGCGACTCTATGACGCGTGTTTGGAAGACACCAAACCTCACTGGCTTGCTGCTCTGCATTATCCATATACGCTTCTATATTGGTCGCTAGTAGCACTTCTCCCCCTGCCTGCAAACGAGAAAGTAAGAACTCAAAAAAAGGCATGTTTAACCATTGCTGGTTGGGATTGTGTTGCTCAGGATTGGGATAGAGTATAAAAATACGCTCGATACTGTTTGGCGCAATGGCGTGGGCAATCCAAGCGATGGCATCGGCATGAATCGCGCTTAGGTTGCTTGATTTTTGCTGCCCAGCCAATTTAGCAAAGGCATCGAACTTATTGCGCGTACGCTCGATAGCTATCAGATGCTTATCAGGGTTTTGCTGCGCAAAGCTAAGCGCGTGCTTACCCTTCCCTGCGCCAATCTCTAATACCAAAGGCTGCTTACCTTTAATCAATACTTCTGGAAGCATAAAATCGCGCGGCGCTGAGAGTTTTTGTGGTTGAAAGGCACGTTGCTGCTGATGTGAGAGCTCAAGATTGTCAGTCATCTAGTATCCTTAAGGGATTTGTCATTTGTCATTATTCGACCGCATGCTATTATATAGTCAATTAAGCCCAATAGTAATAAACGTACAACGGCCTTGCTCACGAAAGACAATGATTTACTGATAAATGCGACTGACATCAACTCCTTCATTTAATGCCATCGTGATTTTGAAGAAAAAAGAAACCGTGCTGATTTTAGAAATAAAAAACGCCCACTATTCATACTCGCTATTAATGATAAGTGCTGTGTTAAATAACAGCCTTTAGCAATAGCCCATAGGATATATCCACTTTTATTATGACTGACTCTACCCCCAGCAACAGCGACGACAGTACCAGCCCCTTACCTAAAACCTACCCTTGCCCACAGTGCGGCAATCAAACTGCCTGGCAAGACAATAAATATAAGCCGTTTTGTAGTCATCACTGCAAGCTTATCGACTTAGGCGCCTGGGCAAATGAAGAATACACTCTGCCTGCCGAATCGACGCCATTTTCTGACGAGCTCTAACCATTTAACCACGCCCTTTAACCTTTTATTATGCCAAGGATGTTTTACATGTCTGCTACTTACCTGATGCCCACTTATAATCGTCAACCAATCAGCTTCATACGCGGTTCAGGCAGTTGGCTTTATACCAAAGATGAAACGCCTTACTTGGATGCCTTGACGGGTATCGCAGTATGCGGCTTGGGGCACTGTCATCCAAAGGTGACTGAGGCTATCCAGCAGCAAGCATCGACCTTGGTGCATACCAGCAATTTATTTGGTATCGACTGGCAAGAGCGCGCCGGCGAAGCTTTATGTAACGCGGCGCAAATGGACAGCGTATTCTTTGCCAATAGCGGTGCTGAAGCCAACGAAGCAGCATTAAAATTGGCGCGCCTGTACGCCAATCAGCAAGGGTTTAAACGCCCAAAAGTGATTGTAATGGAACAATCCTTCCATGGTCGCACCTTGCTATCATTGTCTGCAACCGCCAATCCTAAAGCGCGTGAAGGTTTTTACACCTTGGACGAAGATTTTGTCCGTGTGCCCTTTGGTGATATTGCGGCGATTGAACAAGCGGCGCAAGACCATGATGATATCTGTGCGGTATTTGTCGAGCCTATCCAAGGCGAAGGCGGCCTTAATACGGCAGTAAATGGCTTTACGTACCTTGAGCAATTACAAGCCGTATGCGACAGCCATGATTGGTTATTTATGCTCGATGAAGTGCAAACCGGTAATGGCCGTACGGGCAAATACTTCGCTTATCAGCATAGCAACGCTCGTCCTGATGTCTTAACGACTGCCAAAGGCTTAGGAAATGGCTTCCCTGTCGGTGCTTGTATGGTACGCGGCCGCGCCAATGGCTTGTTTGGTGCTGGTAGTCATGGCTCAACCTATGGTGGCACGCCATTGGCCAGTCGCGTGGTACACAGCGTTTATGAGGAGCTTACCGATGGCGGTATCATGGACAATGCCGTTACTGAAGGGCAGTTTATCCGCGAAAGTATGGTTGATGCGCTTGGACAATACGGTGTCAGCGCGCGCGGCGCTGGGATGATGATTGGTATCGCCCTTCCTAAAGAGATGGACTGTAGCAAGCTGGTTGACCGTGCGCGTGATGAGCAAAAATTAATCATCAACGTCACAGGCGGTCATGTGATTCGTTTGCTGCCGCCGCTCAACATGAGTCGCGATGAAAGCTCACAAGTGGTCGAACGCTTGGTTAATTTATTAAAACCTTCGTTTTAAACCATTGTTTGCATAAAAACCTACCGCTAAAAAAGCCTATAGATAGTTATCTATAGGCTTTTTACTTTCTGGCAGTTTAAATTAAACCTTTTTAACGGCTAAATTTAATTAGCATGAAAGTACTTTTTTAACACTTCTAAGCAGCGGGTGATTTTTGCAGGCTGTTGATCACGGTTTAAGGTGACGGCATATAACACAAAACTTGGTAGCTGATAGCCTGTTAACACTTCGACCAAATTACCATTTTCAAGCTCTCTTTTGACATCCATTTCCATGATGCGAATCAAGCCATGGCCTTCTTTTGCCAAGGTCATCGCCATAAAAACATTATTGGTATGAATACGTGAATTCATCTTGATGCGCGTTTTTTTACCCGTTTCCGTTTGAGAAAGCTCCACATAGTTAGCATCTTTCATAATATCGATGCAAATCAGTTGATGGTCTGCCAAATCTTTTGGCGTTTCAATCTTTTTATGCTGACGTAAATACTGCGGTGAGGCAACCAACATTTGACGCACATCAGATAACGGATGATTGCTTAAGGTTGAGTCATTGATATTAGGGCTCATACGTACCGCAATATCGATACGCTCATCAATCATATCAATATAATGGTTGTCGGCGAAATACGTAATGCTAAGGTCATCGTGTGCCGACATCCAACTAGACAGCGCCGGCAGAATATGGTGGACGCCAAGCTCAGGTGTCGTGGCAATGCGCAGGCTACCGGCAAGCTCATCGCGTAATTGATTGACCTTAATGCGCCCTTGTTCAGCGGCGCTAACCACATCTTTTGCCGCTTCATAAAAGCTTGCGCCTGCTTCTGTTAAGCTGAGCTTACGAGTTGAACGATGCAACAACACCACGCCCAGCTCGTTCTCCAAAGCCCGTATCTGCTGACTAACCGCACTGGTTGTGATACCCAATTCGCGAGCTGAACCACTAAAAGAGCCGTGTCCGACCACACTGGCAAACACAGCCATACCACGTAAATTATCTAACATATTCTCACCTAAGCTGCTTTTTAGTTTTTAATATAACTTAACCATTATAGCGGATTATAATAAATCTTACAGTTTTTTAATATAACTCTGTTAGTCATCTAAAGCGGTTTTGCGATAAATAAAACCAAAAATATCAAGGCGATAAAATGATGTCGCCTTGATATTTTGATAAATATTATAAAAGTTATAAAGGTTTACTGATTAAAAATTGCCAATCGTAAAATCAGCGATTGTTTAATATAACTGAACCTTACCCATTTTGCCTTCACCGCGTTCCATCAAATACTGCATGACTGGCGTATTGAGCAATCTGGACTCGGCCACCGTTCTGGCCTGGATAAGACGCTTTTGTTGCCGACGCTCAGGCGTCTTATCATCGGCTTGGGTGATACTACCATCTATCTGTAGGTTGATATCTGCCTGCGTAAACTGCTCTTTTAGTTTTGCGGCAAGCTGCTGAAAGGTGGTTTGTAAATGCTTGCTATCCACTGCCGTGACAAATACAGCTTTATCATTACAGTGGCCGGTCATCATCCCTTGACGCGCTAATGCCAATTCATCTGGCGCCAAACTACCAGCTTCACGGGCACATTGCAGCCAATAGTCCCATTTCTCTGGCGTCCACTCGCCCGTCAATTCTTGCGGCGCGCAGCGTAACAAGGTGCGTGGGTCATCAACTTGCGCGGCTAATTGAGAATCATTTGCGCCAGGCTCAACAACAGGCTCAG
>NZ_DHYG01000063.1 GCF_002414005.1 Psychrobacter sp. UBA5136 | reverse complement strand
ATCTCTGCTAATTGATGACACACCCTAGTTTTACCAAAAAACTTACCTTATCTGTCCAATCTTCGACCACTTGTGGTATTATTCCTTTGTTTTTTATGGTTAGTTTAATACTCGATTATGGTTGTCTCAATTGTGCTCATTGCTAGACGCTACTTATATCTGTGATATATAAAGGTTTTTCTATGTTTTTCAATTCATCAAAGTTATTAAGTGTGGCGTCTATACTTGTGATTAGCATACTCACGGGTTGCTCTAGTATCAATGCTGGACTACAAGCAGGTGAACTACCACCTAGTGGGACATTTATCGCTGACAATGGTTTACAGTTTAATGTGCAACCATTAAATCTAGCTACTTTGCCGCCTAAGCAAGCGATTGTTACTGATAATGATTTGTATACTTTAGCCAAAACCTCCGGGCGAGTAGAATATCGTATTGAGCAAGGGGATATCATAAGCGTTACCCTTATTGATTATCCGGATATTAATGCATCGACATCAAGTCTGACAGTCGATCAACAAGGCTTTATTCAATTCCCTCTAATAGGTCGTATTAAAGCCAGTGGCATGAGTGTGCCACAATTTACTGCTACCTTACAAAGTAAACTACAACGTTATCTTAAGTACTCTGATCCACAAGTGAAGATTATAAATTATCGTGGTAGTAAATTCTTTATTGATGGGGATGTTAAGCAGTCTGGTGAGTTTGCTATTGCTGATGTACCAGTATCTCTATACAGTGCAATTTCTATGGCAGGTGGAGCAACGGTTACCGGGGACTCGAATAATATAGTGCTTAGCCGCCGAGGAAAAAGTTATAATTTAGGGTTGCAGTCGTTACGCCAAATGGGCCTATCAGCCAACCAAATATATTTACAGGATGGCGATTCTATTCATGTCAATAGCCAAGACCGTAATAAAGTATATGTTTTGGGTGAGTTCGGTCAAGTAGAGCCAGTGCCTATTTTAGAGCAAGGTATTAGTTTAGCGCAGGTTTTGGGTGAATCTAGAGGGCTTAATTCTGCTACGGCAAATGCGGCTAAAATATATGTGGTACGTGATAATTTAAATACACGAGCGACAGATATTTACTATGTAGATATGCAGACCATAACCAGCTTTGCGCTAGCCAATCGTTTCGAGATGCACCCGAATGATATTGTTTATGTCGATCCAACTGGCTTAACGCGTTGGAATCGTGTTATCAGCGCTATTTTACCTTCTACATCAGCTATTAGATCGCTCTCAGGCTTATAGGTATTGGGTTTATAAATAATAGGTAATAATTATTATGGCATTTGATAATATTTTAGTGGTGTGTGTCGGCAATATTTGCCGTAGTCCCATGGCAGAAGCGTTATTAAAACAACGTTACCCTCATAAAAATATCGATTCTGCAGGGGTAGGGGCTTTAGTCGGGCACTCTGCAGATCCTGCCGCGCTAGAGATTATGACTAAACAAGAAATCGATATCACTAGTCATGTCGCCAAACAAATCGATGAAGGTTTGGCAAAAAAAGCGGATTTGATTTTTACTATGTCAGACAGTCAGACCAAATGGATCGAAGAGCGCTGGCCGTTTTGTCGCGGCAAGACTTTTAAGCTCGGTCATTGGCAAGACAAAGATATTGCCGACCCCTATAAACATGAGATGAGTGCGTTTCAGACAGCATATCAAGATATTGTTGTTAGCCTAGAACAGTGGGCCGATAAAATTAGCTAAATAGCTGCTATTAAACGATTAACCTTAAGTGATGACCATACAGTTATGAATACAGATTCAAAGAACTTATCAAACGCTGCTTCTAAAGAAGATAATGACGAAATTGATCTTATGGCGCTACTGTTTGCCATTTTGCGTGGCTGGAAAGTCATTGTGTTTTTTGCTGTATTAGGGTTGGTGATAGGGATTTTGTATAGCAGATACGTCAATCCTACTTTTAAGTCGGATGCACTGATCCAAATTGAAGAGAATTCTAAGGGCGTTGCCGCATTAGGTGCGGATATTTCTGAGCTGATTGGCTCTGAAGTCAGTAAAGCCCAAGCAGAAGCAGAGCTGATAAGATCGCGTATGATCTTAGAGCCAGTGGTTAATTTGTTACATCTACGAATTCGTTTGTCCGATCCTAATATTGGCGCGTTGGATAGAATCAAGAGCAATAGTACGGATACTCAAATAAATAAACCGGAAGGTGTCTCTCTTAAAACCGAAGATGGTGAAGTAAAAATTAGCCAATTTAATGTCTCACAAGAGTATTTAAATCAACCTTTTACTTTGACACGCTCCGCGACAGGATTTGTGTTAACTAATGGTTTTGATGATTTTAAAGGTCAGATCGGTAAGGGCTATTTATTTAAAGGCACAGACGGTCAGATTCAAATCACAGTCAATGATCTTCCAGCTGATGGCTACTCGGTGAATATTACCAAGCAATCTCTTCAAACCACGACTGACCAGATAAATAGCGCCCTATCTGTGGTTGAAAAAGGTAAGCAGACAGGCATTATTCAGCTATCTATGACGGGTGCCAATCAGCAACAAACCAGCTTGATATTAAAACAAATTGTCTTATCTTACATTGATCAAAATCAGTCGCGTGGTTCTGAAGAAACCACTAAAACCATTAGTTTTATGGAAACGCAGATTCCAACGTTAAAGAAAAAACTGGAAGACTCTGAAGCAGTATTTAATGATTTCCGTAAAAAGTACGGCACTATTGATGTAGGCAAAGAAGCAGAGCTATTATTGACAGAAAACTCGCAAATCGATGCCCAACTCAATGAATTGAAGCTTAAAAAAGCGGATCTCACAACTTACTACACAGAAGAGCACCCTTTGGTTGTCCAGATCAATGAGCAACTGGCGGTACTTAATGCTAGAAAAAATGAGATAGACGATACTATCGCCGGTTTACCTGAGATTCAAAGAGAGTTCTTACAGCTCTCTGCCGATACTACAATCAATAGAGAGATTTATCTAACGCTACTTAAAAACTATGAGCAATTAAAAATTGTCCGAGCGGGACAAAGTGGCTTTGCGCGAATTATTGACCTGCCCATCAGTACTGATAGAGCCATTGCTCCAAAAAAACTGCTAATCATTACTTTGGCAGCATTATTAGGAGCGATGCTTGGAACGATGCTGGTACTGCTTAAAAATATGCTTAGAAATGTGGTCAAAGACCCTGAGCGTATTGAGGGTAAAACAGGCGTCCCTGTAGTAGCAACGATTCCACGTTCGCCACTACTCACCAGACTACGTAAAAATAAGAAAGCGCCAAATCGTTTGTTGGCCTATGTTGATAATAATAGTTTGAGCTATGAAGCTATTAAGAGCTTAAGAACGAATCTAATGTTCGGCATGCCAGTAGAAGGGCGGGCTGGTCAGCGCGCCAAAGTTATCTTGATTACTGGCGAAAGCCCAGGCGTTGGTAAGTCATTTATCTCTGCAAATCTGACAGAAGTATTTGCGCAGTTAGATAAAAAAGTGCTGATTATCGATGCTGATATGCGCTTGGGTGAGCTACATAGAATGTTTAGCATGAGCCAAGATAATGGCTTGGCGGACTATTTATCACAGGATGTAACTCATTTATCAAAACCTAATACCCAAATAGCAGAAGTTATTACTAGCCAAGAGAGTAATAACCTAGCAAGCTTTATTCATCCAACAGGCATAGATAATATTGACTTTATGCCACGCGGCCAGCATCCGCGTAACCCTGCTTCATTATTATCCAATGGCAGTTTTAATCATTTAATGGCAGAGCTTAATTTGCACTATGATTATATTTTAATCGACTCGCCACCAGTATTGGCTGCCTCTGACGCTATGATACTAGCCCAGCACGCGGATAAGGTATTGATGGTCACTAGATACGACGATTCTATAGAAGGGCAGCTGGTTTATGCGGTTAATCAGATGAATAAAGCCAATATAAAGGTCGACGGTATCATTCTCAACGATGTACAACAAGGGATTATGAGCAAATATAGTTATCACTATAGTTATGCTTATGGTAATAACCAATAGTTAGCTTTTTGGGGATTCTACCAAAATTCACGTTTTTAAGTGGTTGAGTGTTATGTCTACTAATTCAAAACCGTCAAGTGATTATCCATCACTTAATGGCAAAACTGGCTGGCTACAATGTATAGCCGAATACTTGTTATCGTTGCCCCGTAGTGTAAAACGAGCGATTTTACTCACTACAGACTTGGCAATGTCTTTAGTTTGTCTGTTCTTAGCGTTGTCGTTGCGCTATGGTGATATCGCTCATAACATTAGTCCTATTATATTATTATCTTATGGTACGCTGCCCATCGTCGGTTTATATTTGATTGGTTTTTATAAAGGCGTCGCACGTGGTTTTTTAGATACGGTGATGGGTAGTGTCGCAAAGCTATTCTTTGTGCTCATCGTTGTTTACGAGATTATCATCTATTTAAATCCTTCAGAAGATATACCGCGCTCCGTTCCCATTATCTTTCTATTTTTCTTCTTTATCTGGTTATGGAATAGTCGTCTTATTATTCGTGAGATTTTAATGCGCTGGAGCGGTAGAGCCCAGCGTCGCCTTAAAGACGATGGTGTTTATGATAATGTTGTTATTTACGGCGCCGGAGAGGCTGGTCGAGATTTATTAGAGGGTTTAAGAAACTCACATAAATATAATGTTGTGGCTTACGTTGATGATGATCCACAGCTTGCTGGTGCTTATTTGCTCGGTAAAAAGATTTATCCGGCTCATGATTTAGTAAGCTTAGTAGAAGAATTAGATATTGCGCAGGTATTTTTAGCTATTCCTTCTATCAGCCGCGCGCAAAAACGCCAGATTATAGATAAACTTTCGGGCATCGCTATAAAGATTAAAGAATTGCCCAGTCTAGAGGAAATCGCTGACGAAAAAGTGACCGTCAGTAGTATGCGCAAAGTGGATATCTTAGATGTGCTAGACAGACAGACTGTCGAACCTGATGAAAAATTGCTACAGATGAATATTAAAGATAAGTGCGTGTTAGTTACAGGCGCTGGTGGTTCTATCGGTAGCGAGCTATGTCGTCAAGTAATCAAGAATAAGCCAAAATGCCTAGTACTCTATGAGCTGTCCGAGTTTGCGCTTTATAGCGTCCATCAAGAGCTAACCATTAAGCAAGCAAATACGCCTGCTTATCAAGATATTAAAATCGTTGCAGTCATCGGTAATGTCACCAATGAATCCAACCTGCTTAGAATACTGAATCTCTATAACATCCAAACGGTTTATCATGCAGCTGCCTATAAACATGTGCCAATGGTAGAGCATAATCCTTTTGAAGGTGTTATTAATAATACTAAAGGTACTTATCACTGTGCCCGAGCCGCGATTGCAGCAAATGTTGAGACTTTTGTTTTAATCTCGACCGATAAAGCAGTAAGACCGACCAATGTAATGGGCGCTTCTAAGCGTTTGGCAGAATTGGTTTGCCAAGCACTAAGCCAGACGGATAGCCAGACCTGCATTAGTATGGTGCGTTTTGGTAATGTCCTAGGCTCGTCAGGCTCTGTAGTACCGTTATTTACCAAGCAGATCGAGCAAGGTAAGCCGATTACGGTCACCCATCCTGATGTGACTCGGTATTTTATGACGATTCCAGAAGCAGCAAATTTAGTTATCCAAGCGGGTGCAATGGCATCAGGTGGTGAGGTGTTTGTGCTTGATATGGGAGAACCAGTCAAGATTGTCGATTTGGCGCAGCGAATGATTCACTTAAGTGGTTTTGATATTAAAGATGCCGCCCATCCTGAGGGTGATATCGAAGTGATTTTCACTGGACTTAGAGATGGAGAAAAGCTTTATGAAGAGCTCATCATCGGTGAGGATAATGTTGAATCAACTGATCATCCCCTTATCATGCAAGCGCTAGAACACCATTTTCCATTGGATGAGCTTGAATCAGTATTGTTTGAGCTGACTGAAAAGCAAAAACAATTCGATGTCCCTTGGCTAAAACAACAGTTTAAGCAGTTTGTAGCAGGTTATCAAGAAGGCTCTAAAGCTGCATAACTCTCAATAAATACCCCAAATGCTATTCTTCAACTAAAGTTGGTTAGATGAACAAAGGAAAATTATGCTAGATATTAACAATATAAAAATAGCTGTTATCGGACTTGGCTATGTGGGTTTGCCTCTAGCCGTTGAGTTTGGTAAGCATCTGCCAGTAGTAGGCTTTGATATTAATGCCAGTCGTATAGAAGCCCTGTGTGCAGGTATAGATCATACCTTGGAAGTCAGTGATGAAGAGCTGACCCAAGCATCGCATTTGAATTATAGCTCAGATATACAAGCGCTTAAAGACTGTAATTTTTTTATTGTTACGGTCCCGACACCGATCGATGGCTATAAACAGCCCGACCTTACTCCTTTAATTAAAGCTTCAGAAGCTATCGGTAGTCTCCTTAAAAAGACGACATTGTGGTTTATGAGTCGACCGTTTACCCTGGGGCCACAGAAGAAGTTTGTATTCCGGTGTTAGAGAAAGTTTCTGGATTAACCTTCAATCAAGACTTTTATGCCGGTTATAGTCCTGAACGTATTAACCCGGGTGATAAAGAGCATCGTGTTACCAATATTTTAAAAGTAACGGCAGGCTCAACACCTGAAGTCGCTGATTTCGTGGATGAAGTATACAATTTAATTATTACTGCCGGCACTCACAAAGCAGCAAGCATCAAAGTAGCTGAAGCAGCAAAGGTGATTGAAAATACCCAGCGCGATGTGAATATTGCCCTTATCAATGAGCTTGCCGTTATCTTTAATAAAATGGGTATCGATACGCAGGCAGTACTAGAAGCTGCAGGCACCAAATGGAACTTTTTGCCATTCCGTCCAGGTCTGGTCGGTGGGCATTGTATCGGTGTCGACCCATACTACCTTACGCATAAGGCGCAAGCGATTGGCTACAATCCTGAGATTATTTTGGCAGGTCGTCGCCTCAATGATGGCATGGGCGAATACGTCACCACGCAGCTTATTAAAACCATGATCAAAAAGCGCATTCAGGTTGAAGGGGCAAAAGTCCTGGTCTTAGGGCTGAGTTTCAAAGAAAACTGCCCTGATGTGCGTAATACCAAGGTCATCGATATCGTCCATGAGTTAGAAGAATATAATATCGAAGTCGATGTTTATGACCCTTGGGTAGATGCTGTAGAGGCTCAAAAAGAGTACGGTGTTAAGCCTGTCAATGAGCCTACAGCCAATAGCTATGATAGTATTATTTTAGCAGTAGCTCACAGTGAGTTTGTCGATATGGGCGTAGCGCATATAAGAAGTTTAGGTAAACATAATCATGTGCTATATGATCTAAAGTATGTCTTCACTAAAGAAGATACTGATATCCGCTTATAGCCTTTTAAAGTTACATAAGAAAACCATACAAGAGAGATATTATGACTGCGATCGCGTACGAGAAGGTAAAAGAGATACTAGTACAAGCTCCCAAAACTTGGCTAATTACTGGGGTTGCTGGGTTTATTGGCTCTAATTTGCTTGAGACACTATTATTGCTTGATCAAAAAGTGGTTGGGTTAGACAATTTTGCTACAGGTTTTCAGCATAATTTAGATGAAGTAAAGAGTTTAGTAAGCGCTGAGCAGTGGGAGAGCTTTACTTTTATAGAGGGTGATATTCGTAATTTAAATGACTGTCAGGCAGCATGTATAGGCGTTGATTACGTGCTGCACCAAGCAGCGCTAGGCTCAGTTCCTCGCTCACTAGCTGACCCTATCACCACTAATGAAGTTAACATCTCAGGCTTCTTGAACATGTTAACCGCTGCTCGTGATGCAGAGGTGAAGAGTTTTACCTATGCAGCCAGTAGCTCAACTTATGGCGACCATCCTGGCTTACCAAAAGTAGAAGACAAGATTGGTAAGCCGCTATCCCCTTATGCGGTCACTAAATATGTGAATGAGCTGTATGCCGATGTATTCACTCGCTCTTATGGATTTAAGAGTGTAGGCTTACGCTACTTCAATGTGTTTGGTCGTCGTCAAGACCCAGACGGTGCTTATGCAGCGGTAATCCCTAAGTGGACTGCTGCCATGATTAAAAATGACACGGTATTTATCAATGGTGATGGCGAGACCAGCCGCGACTTCTGCTATATCGAAAATACAGTACAAGCCAATATCTTAGCAGCCACGACTCAGAATGAAGACGCTACCAATCAAGTATATAATGTTGCTGTTGGTGATCGTACAACACTTAATGAGTTGTTTAATGCCATTAAATCAGCATTAGCAGATAACGGTGTGACCTATGAGCAGGAGCCGACCTATCGTGACTTTAGACCAGGTGATGTGCGTCATAGCCAAGCGGATGTGAGTAAAGCCAATAGCTTATTGGGCTATGAACCAGAATTTAATATCTCTAAAGGTATTAATGAAGCCATGGCTTGGTATGTTGCCTCACTAAACAATAAACTGTAGTTGAAATTATATGTTAAGCGTAATAAAAGAGCTCTTTTCTTTACTTTCGGACAAACAGCGTAAGCATTTTTACATACTGCAGTTCTTAGTCATTCTAATGGCTTTTACAGAGCTTTTAGGTATCGCCTCTATTGCCCCTTTTATGGCATTAGTAGGCGATCCTAGCTTATTACAGCAGGAAGGCATTTACTCTAAGCTTTACCAGCTTTCTCGAATAAACAATCCTGTCGACTTTCTATTTGTTGCAGGCTGTCTAGTGCTCTTAATGCTTACCATATCTACCATAGTTTCTATGCTTACTACATGGCGTTTAGCCGTATATGGAGCAAGTGTGGGTACAGAGCTGTCTGACCGCCTATACACTTACTATATGCAGCAGTCTTGGTTATTTCATGCCAGTGGGAGTAGTGCCCAGCTTACTAAACAAGTCTCTACTGAGGCTAATAGGATCAGTAATGGTATTATTCAGCCTTTAATGAATCTTAATGCTAAGCTAGTATTGGCCTTATTTATTTCAATCAGTATCTTTATCTACAATCCTATAATAGCTCTAGCAGGCATATCTGCTTTTGTTTTAGCTTATATGATCATGTATAAGCTTGTTCGTAAGTCGCTCATATTTAATGGTCGTAGACTCTCAGCAGCCTCTACCCACAGGTTTAGGTTAATGAACGAAGGCTTTGGTGGTATTAAGGATGTATTGCTATTAGATCGGAGATATGACTTTATAAATAAGTTTACAGAGCACGGAGGACTGCAAGCTAGAGCAGTGGGAACCAATAATACTATCAGTATGGTACCAAGATTCTTTGTAGAGCTACTGGCTTTCGGGGCTATGATTAGCTTAGTGCTCGTCTTAATAAAAAGTTATGACGGAAACTTAGGACAGGTTCTTCCTATACTGGCTATTTATGCTTTGGCTTGTTTTAAACTATTGCCTGCTTTACAGCAAATATATTCTAGTATTACACAGATTAAAGGTAACTCTGCAGCTTTTGAAGCTGTAAAACAAGACTTAAAACAATCAGAAATTACTCAGAATGAGCTAAATGCAAAGACAAAATTTCCTAAGCTAAAGCTTGAGCAACAAATTAGGCTTGATGATATTAGTTTTGCTTATCCAAACAAAGAGAAGTACGCTCTCCATAATGTCAGCATCTCTATTCCTGTCAATCATGTCATAGGCATTGTGGGATCTTCGGGTTCAGGTAAGTCCACGTTAATTGATATTATTCTAGGGTTACTCCCCCCTCAATCTGGTGAAATATATATTGATGACACACTTGTCACTAAAAATAATATCAGAGGTTGGCAAAATAACTTAGGCTTTGTCCCTCAAAGCATCTTCTTAAGTGAAGGTAGTATTGCTGAAAATATTGCTTTTGGGATATCCGCTAATGAGATTGATTATAATCAAGTGCTGAAGGCTATTGAGCTGGCACATTTAACTGAACTGGTTGAAGAGTTACCTAAAGGACTTCATACCAAAGTGGGTGAGCGTGGGGTTCAGCTATCTGGCGGCCAACGTCAGCGTATTGGTATTGCACGGGCTTTATACAATGAAGCAGACATCTTAATATTTGATGAAGCAACGAGCGCGCTTGATGGCATTACTGAGAAAATTATTATGGATGCCATCCATGACTTTACTGGTCAAAAAACCATTATCATGATTGCCCACCGCCTGAAGACCGTACAAAAGTGCGACACCATCTATCTAATGGAAAAAGGCCAAGTTATTGATCAAGGCACCTACCAACAGCTTGTGGATAATAATCCTAAATTTAGAGAGATGGCAGAGCATTCTTAGAGAAACTACATTCCTAATATCATAAGTATATAAAAGCAAGGAACTTTAATGGCACATATATTTAAACATCCTACAGAGTATTCAAAAGGCATTATTGTATTTACTCATAAAGAGTTTAACTTATTCAACTATAAGTTTAGACCTAATCAAATGATGGTTCGCAATCCTAAGGTATTTCTCAATAAATCATATAAGAATTTATTAGTCAAAAACTATTTTGATAAGCAAATAGATTTAATAAGGAATAAATATCTTATAGGTATACACTGGGGGTTTGCATCAAAGGATATAGTATCTCCTAAATGGGTAGACTTCCATATGACAGCAAATGGGACAGCTACCTTTGTAAATAATCCATTTATAATTCCTCTGAACTCAGCAAACTTCACACCCGAAGTCATGAGAAATAATAATATAGAAAAGTATTGGGATATAATATGTGTTGCAAAAAATGATCACAAAAAAAATTATCCAAAATTACTCAAATCGATTAGAAATATATACGATAGTGGATATCAATATAAGGTTTTATTCATAATTGCATCTAATAAGAATGAGGACTCGCATAATTTCTATACCAATATTTTGGATGACTACTTTAGTATGTTTAATTCTAAAGAAAGAGAACTCTTTACTATCATAAAAACTCATCCTGAGACTGGCTTTCAAGGTTTTTCTTACTCATTCCTTTCACATATGTATAACCAATCTAAAGTTTTCACTATTTTCTCTCAAAAAGAAGGAGAGTGTCGGGTTATTAAGGAGGCTCAACTTTGTGGCCTCCCTATAGTTGTTAAATCCGATATGGAAGGAGGTGGAAGAGATTATTTAAACAAAAATAATTCAATTTATTTTGATGATTATGAACAGGCTCATAAATCCTTAATTAATGCTGTTGAAAGCTATAATAACTTTGATTTTGATACCGTTAATTTGAGAAAAGATCTTAGTGAGTCGAGTTCAATTGAAAAGCTTCATGAATATTTCAAAGTGCTTTTTGAAAATCATAACCAAGAATATGACCGAAAACTCACTAATTTAGATAATTTAAATAGAAGACTGCCAGCTCACTATTTTGATCAATCTATTACCTGGGCTAGTTCTGAGAAGTTTCGATTCACTACGACTGATATTACAAATAGTAAAATGCTTAATCAATTCTGTAACGCTTTGGATTTGGAGTAATAAATGAAGTTAAACTTATTTAATGTAGAGCTTAGCATATCTAGAAAAAACAGTCATGTAACTTCTGATTTGTCAAAAAAAGATATTGATGAACTTAATGCTGAGCATATTCAAAATATCTTAATGAATGGTAAAGATTATTATATTGATAAATCTCAAGATATCAGCTTACCTACTGCCGATGATAAAAATAAAATTTCAGATGCAGTTCAAAGATTGAGTAATGATGGTATCTTTATTACTCCAAGCTTTGTAGAAGCCAGTCATATCGAAGAGCTATGTCAACTTATTGAAAGCTACAGCAATGACTTTTTATTAAAACTTAAAAAAGAGAAATATTATGAAGATGAGCTAGCTCTTATTCAAACTAAGCAGTGTAAGATAAAAGGATACGCTTCTCTGGCTGCATATCCAAAAGCAACCTTAGATATAAGATCAGGCTCTGATGAGGGTATGATTGACATATTTAATGTTGATAAGTTACTGAAAGGAACTAAAGGTGAAAAGATAATTGATCAAATAGTAAATAACCATTTTCTGAATAACTTACTAAACTCACTACCTACTCCACTAGTTATACGAAACTTAAACTCTTATGTAAACTCAGGAATAACTAGTACTCGTGGGTTTCATGTTGACACATATCAAGAACAGATAAAGATTTTTATATATTTAACCGATGTCTTAGAACTCGATAATGGCCCTTACACCTATGTTAAAGGTAGCCATAAGGACTCGCATTATCATCGAATAAATCAATATCTATCTAAAAACCAAAAGGCCAAAACCGAAACACCTGTTGTACCTTTTGATCAAGTATATCCAATACTAGCCCCTAAAGGTTCTCTTGTTATATCTGATCAATCTGGTAGCCATAGAGGTTTTCCACAATCTAAAACAGGTAAAAGAAGAGTCTTGACTATTAACTGTGCTCCAAAATAACACCTTAAGCTAAAAACTAAATATAGAGTAGAAATTATGCTAACAAACAAAACAATTCTAATCACAGGCGGTACAGGTTCATTCGGTAACACCTTCGTTCCAATGACCCTAGCTAAATACAATCCTAAAAAAGTTATCATCTTTTCACGCGATGAGATGAAACAATGGGATATGGCGAAAAAATTCGTTGGTGATGACAGGGTTCGTTTTTTCATTGGCGATGTCCGTGACAAAGAACGTTTATACCGTGCATTAGATGGCGTAGATTATGTCGTTCATGCGGCTGCAACCAAAATTGTTCCTACAGCCGAATATAACCCTTTTGAATGTGTAAAAACTAATATTAATGGTGCCATGAACTTAATCGATGCTTGTATTGATAAAGGCGTGAAAGGTGTCGTAGCACTTTCTACAGATAAAGCCAGTAGCCCGATTAACCTTTATGGTGCTACTAAACTTGCCTCTGATAAGTTGTTTGTAGCAGCTAACTCTTATTCTGGAGAGCATGGTACTAAGTTCTCAGTCGTACGTTATGGAAATGTAATGGGCTCTCGTGGTTCAGTTATTCCATTCTTTATGTCTATTAAAGACAAAGGTGTGTTGCCAATTACAGACGACCGTATGACCCGCTTTATGATTTCTTTAGAAGACGGCGTTGAATTAGTATGGCATGCCTTTGAAGATATGGTAGGCGGTGAAATCTACGTTAAAAAGATTCCATCGATGAAAATGACAGACTTAGCTCGTGTTGTAGCTCCAGAAGCAAAGCAAGAGGTTATTGGTATCCGCCCAGGTGAAAAGCTACATGAGCAAATGATTAGTGTTGAAGATGCTTATTATACTTACGAGTATCCAGAGCACTTCAAAATTTTACCTACTATCAATAAATGGGCAACTGATCCTGCACGAATCAAAGATGGTAAACGTGTTCCTGAAGGGTTCGAATACGCCAGTGATAACAATAGCGAATGGATGAGCGACGCTGATCTGCAAGAGTGGATAGACATTAACCGTGATAAAATCGGGAGTATCTAAATGATTCCTTATGGCCGCCAAGATATTAATCAACAAGATATTAATGCTGTTGTTGAAGTTCTCAAATCAGATTTTCTGACTCAAGGTCCTAAAGTTCCTGCATTTGAACAAGCGGTCAAGGAAGCTTGTAATGCAAAATATGCTTTGGCGGTCAATAGTGCCACATCTGCATTGCATATTGCTTGTATTGCATTGGGGTTAGAAAAAGGTGATTGGATTTGGACAACACCAAATACTTTTGTCGCTTCAGCAAATTGCGGACTGTACTGCGGTGCACAAGTTGATTTTGTGGATATTGATTCCAGTACTTATAATCTATGTGCGAAAGAGTTAGAGAAGAAACTGATTGATGCCGAAAAATCGGGAAAATTACCCAAAGTAGTGGTTCCGGTACACTTCAGTGGTCAGCCTTGCGATATGGAAGCGATTTATAATTTATCCAAAAAGTACGGCTTCAAAATTATTGAAGATGCTTCGCATGCCATCGGTGGTAAATATAAAGGCGAGCCTATTGGTAATTGTCGATATAGTGATATTACTGTATTTAGCTTCCATCCTGTAAAAATAGTGACTACCGCTGAAGGTGGCATGGCAGTGACTAATAATGCTGAGTTGGCAGAAAAATTAGACCTATTTCGTAGTCATGGTATTACGCGTAACTCTAGCCTCATGACCAAACCTATGGATGGTCCTTGGTATTATGAACAAATAGAGTTAGGTTTTAATTATCGCATGACAGAATTGCAAGCAGCGTTAGGCGTCTCTCAGATGCAGCGCTTAGATGAGTATGTAGCTAAACGTCATGAGCTAGCTGATCATTATAATGAGTTACTAAAAGAGCTGCCTATTACATTGCCCTGGCAACATGAGGATAGCTATTCTGGTCTGCATCTATATGTCATTCGTTTACAGTTAGATAAGATATCCAAAACGCACCTTGAGGTATTTAATGGTATGCGTGACGCAGGCATCTTAGTGAACCTTCACTATATTCCAGTACACTTGCAGCCCTACTATCAAGAAATGGGCTTTAACGAAGGTCAATTCCCTGAAGCTGAGCAATACTATAAAGAAGCTATCAGTTTGCCTATGTTCCCAACCATGACTGAAGAGCAGCAAAACCAAGTAGTAGATACTTTAAGAGAGTTATTGGTATGAAAGTAGCTGTTATTCCTGCACGTGGCGGAAGTAAACGCATACCTCGTAAAAATATTAAAGAGTTTTGCGGAAAACCCATGATTGCATGGGCGATTGAAGCTGCAAAAAATAGTGGTTGCTTTGATTACATCATTGTATCCACTGATGACTCAGAAATTGCTGAGGTAGCTAAAAACTGGGGGGCAGTTGTCCCCTTCATGCGCCCGAAAGAGCTATCCGATGATCATACTGCAACTCGCCCAGTTATCAACCATGCTATTAAAGAGTTTGAAAAGCTTTATGGGCCAATTGATTATGTATGTTGTATCTACGCTACATCTCCTTTACTTGATGAGAAGTACATAAGAGAAGCGTACAGTGAACTAATCAACTCAAATAAGAACTTTGTTTTCTCTGCTGGTGAGTTCAGCTATCCCATTCAACGAGCCTTCAAGTTTCTAGAAAACGGAGGCCTTGAACGGACAAATCCGCAGCACCGTAATACACGCTCTCAAGATTTAGAACGTACTTTTCATGATGCAGGCCAGTTCTACTGGGGTAAAACTCAAGCTTTTCTCGACAACCTTGATTCAGTATCTGAAAGTAGTACCGCATATGTACTTCCATCCTTTGCAGTACAAGATATAGATACTGAAGATGACTGGATTAGAGCTGAGCTAATGCGAAAGTCTTTAGACTATAAGGTAAATCAGTGATTGTATTTAGAACAGACGCAAATTCGAGTATTGGGTTTGGGCATTTAATAAGATGCCGAGCAGTTGCGTATACAATAAAAAACATGGGCCATGATGTGGCTATGATTGGACCTTCTTTATTATACAAAACTAAAGAAGATGATCTAGTATTTAAGCATTGGATTCCTATTGATTCATGGGAGGACAGCTTTCAAGATGCTTGCTTTTTATTAGACGTTTATAAGCAAATAAATGGTAAGTTTATTGTCTTAGATGACTATAGAATCAATGCAGAGTATCTAAATACTTTACGAAGCTATGGTATTAAGACTCTTCAGTTTCAAGCAAACTTCAATGCCTCTTTAAACGTTAATCTAATTCTCAATACTAGTCCCGCTGCAACAAAAGAAAAGTATCATTTTAGTCAATTAACAAATGCTAAATTTCTCTTAGGAGCCAAATATGCAATTCTACGTGATGAGTTTCTAAATAATAACATTAAAGATAGCGAAGACGACAAGGTTCTCGTTTGTTTCGGAGGTGGTTCTGATAGAGGTGCTATTGAATTAACTTTAAACTCGGTTTGTAAACACTTTCCAAATTATCAATTTACTATTATAAGTGGAAAGCATAATCCTAATAATGAACTACTTAAAGAGATAATCGAAAGTTTACACTCTAATGTGAACTTAATGATAAATCCTAACAATGTTCCAGTACTATACTCAGAATGCAGCTTTATGATTACTGCTGGAGGGGGGACAACCTTTGAAGCTGCCTTTTATAGAATCCCTATGCTCATTATTGCTACAGATGAAAAACAAATTAACCAGTCTAAAGCGTGGAGCAATTTGGGAGCAGGCTATTACATAGGGCCAGTAGACAAGGTATCTTCTGAACAACTTATTAGCTCATTCGATAGCCTAATTACAGAGCGCTCTTACTTTGAACAAAAACTTACTGGCTTAGTAGATGGTTTAGGCAAGGTAAGAATAGCTCAAGAAATAATTCAATTAATTCATTAATTCATGGTAAAAAAATGACTAATATAATTTTATTTGGTAACCAACCACTGGCTAGTTGGGTAGTTGATACTATTCAGAAGTCTAATGCACTGAATCTTATCGGTGTAGTAACAGAAGATACAAATAGAGACTTCAGTCATCACAAAATTGACTTACCAGCCTTATATGAATATGCATCGAATAATAATATACCAATATTAGATGACTCACAGCTAATACTAGAGCTAGAGCAGAGACCTATCATGGGACTAACTGTAAGATGGCCTAAGCTTATTAAGGAAGATGTAATTAATAAATTTGAACAAGGCATTTTAAACTTTCATGGTGGCTTTCTACCTAGATGGAGAGGACTTAATATACCAACTCACGTTATAATGGAAGGCGCCACTCACTCTGGAGCAACTCTTCATTATCTAGATAAACATATAGATACTGGGCCTATACTTGCTAGACAAAACTTTGAAGTTAATAGCCAAATGACTGCCTATGATATTTTCCTTAAAACACAATCTACTCTACAAAGCTTATTTTTAGATAATATAGATAAAATCAATCTAGGTAAAGAGGCTGCAACCAACCAACAAATTTTCTTGAATAATGATGAAGTTGCTCAATCTTATAACTCTAATCACGCACAAGGTAATAGATCATT
Source organism: Psychrobacter sp. UBA5136 (assembly GCF_002414005.1). Classification (GTDB taxonomy): domain Bacteria; phylum Pseudomonadota; class Gammaproteobacteria; order Pseudomonadales; family Moraxellaceae; genus Psychrobacter. Next base: position 85,720 of record NZ_DHYG01000063.1, on the reverse strand, counting down.
TCATTTCAGTGATGAGCCATATATATTGGAGAGGGCTGCTCGCGCCTTTGAATTTCCAGGGTATGAAAGAGCTTATATTGAGATAGGCAATCAAAAAATATATCTTACTCCTGAAAAATCGTCAAAAATCAGAAATAACACAGCCTTAATTGATCCATTTAAAAATAATAGGAAGAAAAAGTGAATATCCTAATCAGCTGCTCTGGTAAACAAGTCAACCTAGTATCTTGGTTTAAAGAACTTCTTGACGAAGAGTCGTATTTGATTGCTTGTGACAATAATGAGTTCTCACCAAGCCTTTCTATAGCTGATAAGTATTTTGTTGCTCCTACTCTTGATTCTCCTAGTTATAAAGATTGGTTCTTCTCTATATGTAAGGAGAACAATGTATCTTTAGTATTAAGTTTGTATGAGCCTGATTTAATTATTTTAGCCTCGATAAAAGATCAGCTTAATAGTATTGGATGCAAGCTAGTAGGTGCTGAAGAAGATACTATTAAGCGTATAACTGATAAATATCTAGCTAAAGAATTGTTGGAAAATGCTGGTATACAATACCCTAAAACAAAGCTTTTATCTGACTTCTCTTTAAATAGTTTCTCTGGCCCGTACATTGTTAAACCACGCTTAGGTAGAGGTAGTAGGGGAATAAAGAAATTTAAAGATATTAATTCAGTACTTGAATATCGGTCTGTAGTAGAAGACCCTTCGGCTTTCGTAGTCCAAGAACTTCTAGATGGTCCTCAGTTCTGTTTCGACATATTAAATGACTTACATTCAAACTTCGTCACTACTTTTATAAGACGTAGATTAAAAATGGGCACAGAAGAGACTGAGGTTGCTATAACTGAAGACAACAAAGAACTGCACCTAGTAGGAAAAAAAGTCTCAGAGGCCTTGAGACACCAAGGAAGTATTGATGTTGAAGCTATTGAACATAATGAAAAGTTCTACATCATTGATATCAATGTCAGATTTGGAGGTAGTTATGCTTTTAGCCATATTGCTGGAGCAAATATTCCTGGGGCACTCATTAGTTGGGCAAGAGGAAAATCAGCACCTTCAGAATATCTAACCCATGAATATGGGGTAGTAGGATCTAAATACAATTCCGTTACGAGGTTGAAATAATATGATTATTAATAATAGAAGTATTGGCAAAGAGTTTGCACCTTATATCATTGCAGAGATGTCTGGTAACCATAACCAATCATTAGATAAAGCACTTGAAATTGTTGATGCTGCAGCAAAATCTGGCGCTCATGCTATCAAGTTACAGACATATACAGCAGATACAATGACTCTAGATATAGCTGAAGGAGAATTCTTTATTTCTGACAAGAACTCTCTGTGGCAAGGTAACGATATGTATTCATTATATCAAAAGGCTCACACGCCATGGGAATGGCATGAAGCAATTATTCAAAGAGCTGCCTCACACGATATGACTTGCTTTAGCTCACCTTTCGATGAAACAGCTGTAGACTTTTTAGAATCACTTAATATGCCTGCTTATAAGATTGCATCATTTGAATCTATTGACTTACCACTAATAAAGAAAGTAGCTCAAACTGGTAAACCAATGATTATATCTACTGGTATGGCCACTTTAGCAGAGATAGATGATGCTGTCCGAACTGCTCGTGAAAATGGCTGCAAAGATTTGGCTATTCTAAAATGCACTAGCACTTACCCTGCCTCTCCAGAAAATACTAACTTAAGAACTATCGCTCATATGCAAGACTTGTTCGGTTGTGAAGTAGGCTTATCAGATCATACTATGGGTATTGGGGCGTCTGTTGCAGCAGTTGCATTCGGCGCTACAATTATCGAGAAGCATTTCACTTTATCCAGAGCAGAAGGGGGTGTTGATGCTGACTTCTCATTAGAACCATATGAGCTTAATAGCCTAGTGACCGAAACAGAGCGTGCCTGGCTAGCTCTAGGTAAAGTACAATATGGTCCTACTGAGGCAGAAAAGAAAGCTCGTCTGCGTAGACGCTCACTATATATTGGTGAGGATATGCAAGCTGGTGATGTCTTAACTACTACAAACTTAAGACGTATTCGTCCTGGCCTTGGTCTACCTCCGAAGTTTTTTGATGTCCTATTAGGTAAAAAAGTTAATCAAAATGTTAAGAAAGGCACTCCTGTTAGTTGGAATTTATTTGACTAGCTATATAGCTGCTACATAAGTTTAAATATTTTATAATTTAACGTATTATGCACTACTATATGTAAAGAATAAGCTATTCCAACTTCACTATTCTGGCTGAAGATTATAACTTACATAGTACTTTTAATGTGTGAAAGCGCTTTGCATTCATAACAGCGCTTTCTGACCATACCAGTGATAGTACAACAGCAGTTACCAGTGTGGCATTAGGTGCCTCTATCATTAAAAAGCACTTCACTTTAGATCGTAACGGTGGTGGTCCTGATGATAGCTTCTCGCTTGAGCCAGAAGATTTAGTTGAGTTGTGCCGAGATAGCAAGACAGCTTGGCAAGCTCTTGGCTCAGTGGACTATGGGCGTAAGTGTAGCTAATAAGGCAATATTAAATTTCGTCGCTCGTTATACTTTGTAAAAGATTTAAAAGCTGGAGATATTATTACTGAAAATGCGGTGCGCAGTGTCAGACCGGGATTCGGGTTGGCTCCAAAGTTTTTGGACGAGGTTGTTGGGAAGAAGGTCTCGGTTGATGTAAAGAAAAATACTGCTGTTAGATTTGATAAAATTAAATAATATAAGATGGTTTCAATATGTTTAAGTGGTATAGCGTAGCTAAAAGAATCCTAGAGAAAGAGCCTGAAGTATGGCTCTCATATCTACAAGGCCAACAACTGGATAAAATAACCCATTTAGCTGAAAGGAAGTCTCGACATTCAGGGTTTTTACTACAGTTTATTAAGCACCCTTATTCAATAGTCAGAACGTTAGACCTAGTCCCACAAAACTCTAATAAAAGTACCAATAAATGTGACTATTATGTTTTTGCAGGTACGAATAATCAATTAAGTTCACTAAGCTCTACAATAGATGCTTTAAAGATAAAGGATCAAAAAGTTATTGCTATTACTTCTGAGTCTCTGGCTTCTGATACAAGATGGAAAGATTATCAGGCGTTAAAGCTTAGTCATAATGATGTCATTAAAAGTATCTTTCTCATGCTAATCCGAACCCCAAAACTATATACTGACTTAAAGAACTTACATCCAAATGCACTAAAGTATTGGTATTCGGAATTTTGTAGCGTATATAGCTATTTAGCTTACTTTGAGAGGACACTAACTGAGAGTCAAGCGTCATGTGTGATTACGTCAAATGATCACAGCATACCAAATAGATGCCTTTTAGCAGTTGCCCATGAACTAGGTATTAAAACTGCCTATTTACAGCATGCTTCTGTAAGTAACATTTTCCCTGCTTTACGTGTTAATTATGCATTCTTAGATGGTGAAAGCGCATTAGATACATACAAACAATGTGAGGCTAATCAACCAGGTACTAATAGAGACATACCTAAGCCAAAAGTGTTCTTAACGGGACAGAAGAAACCTATAAATAAATTTAATAGTAATAAGTCTCTGCCTGCGCAGAATATTGGCTTTGCTATTAATACGCTAGACAATATCAAAGATGTACTTGAGCTTTCTGATCAGTTACTTACTCTTAATAAAAAAATCATTATTAGATGGCATCCAAGACAAGGTAAAAGTGATATAGATCGCTTGAAAAATCACTTCCACGAGGTAGAAAATATTTCTTTTAGCGACCCTTATTTAGAAACTGTTGACCAATATTTTGCACGTACTAGTTGGCTGGTCTCGGGAAATAGCAGTATTCACTTAGAAGCTGCTTTAGCTGGTGTTTTACCAATTTATTATCAGATGTCACCAACTAATAGTCCTGATTATTATGGGTATGTAAAATCTGGTCTAGCAGTCATAGCTGATGACTTTGACGAAATTAAGAACATTATTGAGCAAAAGCCATTGAGTAACAAAGTACGTGATTTAGCAATACGCTACTATAGCTCAACCTATAGTACCCCATGGGAAGGCAATGAAGGTACTTTAGTGGCGGAATGTTTAATTGCATTAAAAGAGGGTCGCTCAACACCAATACAGCCATTAAACTTATAAACACCTATATTATTTAAAGCATACAATCTTGGAAACATAATGAAAATAGCAGTAGCAGGTACAGGTTACGTCGGTTTATCTAATGCTATGTTGTTGGCTCAGCATAATGAAGTAGTAGCTATAGATATCGTTGTGGACAAAGTAGAAATTCTTAATACAAAGCAATCGCCTATTGAAGATAGTGATATATCAAGATTTTTATCTGATGAGTTGCTCAATTTCACAGCTACTTTAGATGCCCAAGAAGCTTACATTAATGCCGATTTTGTGATCATAGCCACACCAACAGACTATGATGCCAAGACTAACTACTTCAATACTAAAAGTGTCGAGTCAGTTATCAATCAAGTTTTAGCTATCAATCCACAAGCAGTAATGGTCATAAAATCAACCGTACCAGTAGGTTATACAGACAAGCTTAAAAAAGAATTGGGAGTAGACAATATAGTATTCTCACCTGAATTTTTACGCGAGGGTAAAGCACTACACGATAATTTATACCCATCGAGGATTATAGTAGGTGAACAATCGGAGCGGGCAAAAGTATTTGCTAATCTTTTGCTCGAAGGCGCAATCAAAAAAGACGTGCCTCTGTTATTTACAGATTCAACAGAAGCCGAAGCGATTAAGTTATTCTCAAACACCTACTTAGCGATGCGGGTGGCATATTTCAACGAACTTGATACTTATGCTCAGACTTTCAATTTAGACACCAAACAAATTATTGAAGGCGTTGGACTAGACCCACGCATTGGTAACCACTACAATAACCCATCTTTTGGATATGGCGGATATTGTCTCCCAAAAGATACTAAACAGCTATTAGCCAATTATAATGAAGTGCCTAGTAACTTAATCAAAGCCATTGTAGATTCGAACCGGACTCGTAAAGATTTTATAGCAGATTCGATTATCGCTAAAAACCCTAAAGTTGTTGGGATATATCGTCTGGTTATGAAAGCAGGATCTGATAACTTTCGAGCATCAGCTATTCAAGGAATTATGAAGAGAATAAAAGCTAAAGGTATAAGAGTTGTTGTATATGAGCCTGTTTTAAAAGAGACTAGTTTTTACAATTCTGAAGTAATAACAGATTTGGATGTTTTTAAAAAAGGAAGTGATGTCATCGTTGCCAATCGGGTAGTTAATGAGATTATTGATGTGAAAGATAAAGTGTTTACACGAGATTTATTTGGAGAGGGCTGATGACTAAGTTAATAGAGTCTAGACCATTAGTTACGGTTTATATTCCAACTTATAATCGTGTCGATTTATTAAGGCGTGCTGTAGAATCTGTACGTAAACAGACCTATGAAAACTTAGAAATTATAATTGTAGATGATTGCTCTACTGATGACACACTACATTATCTAGAGCAAATAGCAGCACAGGATTCAAGGATAAGCTATTTTTTAAAGGAAGATAATATTGGAGCTTGCAATAGCCGTAATATTGCGATTAAAAATGCAACAGGCAAGTTTATTACTGGATTGGATGATGATGATTATTTTGAAAGTAGAAGGATAGAAACCTTTTTAGAGGCAGCAGATAAAGCTGAGGACGAAGCCTATTACTCAAGCGTAAAAATTAAAATCTCAGAAGATATTATATTAAGTCCTAGTTTATTAACTAGATTCAAACGTTCAAGTATTAATAGCCATAAAGAGCTTTTGAAACAGAATTTTATTGGTAACCAAATTTTTATTAAGACGGATCTTTTAAGAAAGTCTGGTGGTTTTGATGAAGACTTTAAAGCATGGCAAGATTTAGAATGTTGGTATAATTTAATGAAAACACAAAATATAAAAATGAACTTTATATCTAAAGCAACTCAAATTATTGACCAGAGTCATGAGCACGAAAGGATTAGTAAAAAAAATGTAGAGAATGTTATAGAAGCCTTCAAGCAGTTTTCTGAGAAACATAACTTAAATAAGGTTCAGAAAGCTATTCTTCAAGGTCAACTACTTCCGTATAATCCCAAATATTTTAGTATCACTCATAAAATATTATTACTTGTTTTAACTCACCAAGTGTTTTACTTAAAAAGTATTTTAAATAGAGGTGGGCAATGAATATTGGTATACCTATATCAAAAACTGCATATACCCCAGAGTCGTATGCTTATTATAAGTATCTAACTAATAAAGGCCATGATGTCCAACTAGATTACGACTTAGATCCGCATAATGATATCAATATATATTTCATGGGGTTAAAGCCTTTTTGGAAGAAGGAAAAAGGTAGAGCCAAAGAGATTCATGAGTACCAAAGTTTGTCTACTCCTCCTTATGCGAATGTTAAAAATAAAGTGAAAAAATATATTAATAGAAAACCTGATGGGCGAATTTTCTTAAATAGTTTTATTAAGAATGATCTTAATTTTAGTGACACTAAACCTTTTATTTATAGAGACATGGGGGTAGATGAAGCGCTATTCCAAATACCTAATCCTAGTCCGAGTTATGATGTTGTATATTGTGGGTCGATATCAGGTCGAGTAGGCCTTATAAAGGTTTTACTGAATATAGCTAAGTTTTATAGAGTTATAGTAGTAGGCGAGGTGACAGAAGAAGAAAAAAGAATATTAAGTGTTAAAAATATTACTTTAACAGGAATGGTAAGTCGTGAAGAGCTTCCAGAGATTTATAGAGAGGCCCGCTTTGGTTTGAATTTTACACCTAATATATATCCGTATAACATTCAAACAAGTACTAAAACATTAGAATATCTAGCATCGGGTTTAGGAGTAATCTCAAACAAATATGAATGGGCAGAATATTTTTTTAATAAAATTAACTATCATCCTATTTGGTTAGATACAAATATTTGCAACATAATAGCTGAAGCTCCTCCACCTATAGAAAGTTATTCTTGGGAAAAGGTTTTAGATTACTCTGGTTTTATGGAGTTCCTGAATGAATGTATTGAGTAAAGATAAAACCACTGTTCGTAGTTTAATTATAATGATAATACTAACTATAGGAGTAGCTGCATATGAAATCCATCTATATGACTACTATTTCATTATATCTCTGATATTCTTTTGCTTTTTAAGCTTTTTTCTGCTTTTTAATAAATCTGCTTCTTTTTACGTTAAACCTATTTGGCTAGTATTCTATTTGTTTTATATAGTAACGTATATTACTTCTATAATATATAACTTAGACTTTCTGGGTGCTGGAAGATTAATGGTTACTATTCCTGCTACTATTATTTTTTTACTAGGTGTAAGTTATATAGATTTGATTTTTAAAAGTTTAATTATAGTACTACTGCCTATTCCAGCAATTACTTTTCTAATTCAATTTACTAATTATATTGATATGTACTGGAGTTTTACTCTTTTAAGAAACTCATCTATATTTTTCGATCCAAACTTTGCTTCGGTTTTTTTAGGTTTAGGAGGACTTGCTTCAATAGTTTATATTAAAAATATAAAGTTAAGCTATTTGTTGTTTTTATATTTCAGCTTGGCGAGCTTCTTTACTTTTAGTAAAGCTGGTATTATTGCATTATTGTTAAGTTTAACCATTTATTTTGTAAGAAGGTTTAATCCTATTTATTCAATAGTAGCTATTCTAGGGTTAACATCTGTTTTGTTTTATGTTTATTTCAATATTGATTTAAATATGTTTAGATTCGAACAAGGTTTGAATGAGAGAGATAATCTATGGCGATTTGTAGTGGATAATATTTTTATAAACCAGAATTTGTTCGGAGTCGGGGTTGATGAAATGGGATCAGTTTTAATTAGAAATAACTTTTCTAATGTAAGTACCCATAACTACTATTTTGATACCTTGTTAACGTATGGTTTATTACCATTTTTCTTAAATATTATTCTAGTTATAAGTGTGCTATATTCTATGTTTTTAAAAAATAGCAAATATTTGCCTATTTTCTTATTTTTAGTAATTCAATCTAATGCTGTTTTAATTTCTTTTGGAGGGATTAGTTTGTTATCAGCGCTACTAACTATTTTAGCGCTGAAGCAGATGGTAGTATTTAAGGGTTCAAAGAAAAGTTATGTTTAAAGCGAGAGTAATTATTATAGGGACAGTCGCCAGTAGCATTCTCGGCTTCCGTGCTAACTTAATATCAGCCTTATTAGAGCAAAAATATAAGGTTTATGCCTTTGTATCTGAATATAGCCAAGATGAGCTAGATGATATAGTAGCATTAGGTGCAATACCTATTACCTATGAATTAAATCGTGGAGGGGTTAATCCTTTAACAGATATAAAGGTAACTTATAAGCTATCTAAAAAAATTAAAGAGATTAATCCGGATCTGGTCTTTTCCTACTTTTCTAAGCCCGTCATCTTTGGTACTTTAGCAGCAAGATTTGCTAAAGTACCGAGAATCGTAGGTATGCTAGAAGGTCTAGGGTATGCGTTTACGGCACAGCCAGAAGGATTAAGTAAAAAAGCACAGTTAATCAAAAGCATTCAAGTGCTTCTTTATAAAATAGCTTTACCACAACTTGATAAGATTATTTTTCTAAATCCAGATGATACAAAGGATTTATTAGAGGCTTATCATATAAAAGTGAAGAAACTAGACGTATTGGGCGGTATAGGTTTGGATTTAGATGAGTACAATTATCAACCTATAGAGACTATTGACTCACCTATTAGTTTTTTATTTATTGGGCGAATGTTAAAAGAAAAAGGAATACATGACTTTATAGCAGCAGCAAAAATCGTTAAGAAAATTTATCCTGAAGTGCAATTTACGGTATTAGGAGCGATCGATTCTTCTAACCCTGGTGCTCTACAGCAATCTGAACTAGACAGACTAATTTCCTTAAATATTATCAATTATCCTGGTCAGGTTGATAACGTTCAAAAATGGATTGCAGACAGTCATGTATTTGTTCTATCTTCATACCGCGAAGGCGTACCTCGTAGTACCCAAGAGGCGATGGCTATTGGACGTGCTATTATCACTACCGATGTCCCAGGTTGTCGTGAGACTGTGATTGATGGGGTAAATGGCTTTTTGGTCGAAAAGTGGAATCCTCAAGTATTAGCAGAAAAGATGATTTATTTTATAGAGCATCCTGAAGACATTAAAAAAATGGGTTATGAAAGTTACAAAATAGCTCAAGATAAATTTGATGCCGATAAAGTAAATAAACGATTAATAAATATGTTGGGTTTATAAATGATAAAACGCCTTTTTGATATCACTGCCGCGACTGCCGCTTTAGTTGCCTTATCTCCGGTATATGCTATCACTGCCTATAAAGTCAAAAAAAATTTAGGCTCGCCAGTACTATTTCGTCAAACACGCCCGGGTCTAGACGGTAAGCCGTTTGAGATGGTTAAATTTCGCACCATGAAAGATGCCATAGATAGTGTTGGTAATCCTTTGCCTGATAGTGAGCGCTTAACTGACTTTGGTAAGGCACTACGTAATAGTAGTTTGGATGAGCTGCCTGAACTGTGGAATGTTGTCAAAGGCGATATGAGCCTAGTCGGACCACGCCCATTATTGATGGAATATCTACCGCTGTATAGTAAAGAACAAGCGCGCCGTCATAATGTACGCCCTGGTATTACCGGTTATGCGCAAGTGAATGGTCGTAACGCCATTGGTTGGGATAAAAAGTTTGAGCTTGATACATGGTATGTAGACAATCAGTCATTATGGTTAGATATCAAGATATTGCTTAAGACGGTAAAAAAAGTAGTTATCAAAGATGGTATTAGTGAGGAAGGTGAGGCAACCATGAGCAAGTTCAGTGGAAACAAAAAGGAATATTCATGAATATATTAATCACCTCCGCAGGTCAAAGAGTATCATTAGTTAAATCATTCAAAAAAGAATTAACTTTCTTTTTCGAAGATAGTAAAGTTTTTACTGCTGATTTAAATCCACAGTTATCTCCTGCATGTCATATATCTGATCGTTCTTTTAAGGTTCTTAAAGTTACGGATGATGAGTATATAAATTGTTTGCTGAAAATTTGTTTAGATAATAATGTAAAGTTAGTTATTCCTACTATCGATACAGAGCTAAAGACTCTTAGCTTAAATATTGAGCATTTTAAAGAATATAATATTGAAATAATAGTGAGTGACTACTCACTTGTAGAAATATGCCGCGATAAAAGAAAAGTAAATAAATTATTTGTCGAACACAATATAGAGATTCCAGAGCAATTTAATGTCGATAATTTAGTTTTTCCAGTATTTGTTAAACCATGTGATGGAAGCAGAAGTGAAGGTATATTTCTTGCTTCTACAAGTAAAGATATAAAAGATGAACATATAAACAATAAGAAGCTTATGTTCATGGAGTATATTTCTAACGAAGATTATGATGAGTTTACAGTAGATTGTTATTATGACAAGCATTCTGATTTAAAATGTGTCGTGCCACGCCAAAGAATTGCTGTTAGAGCAGGTGAAGTTAGTAAAGGTGTAACTAAGAATAATTTTATTGTAAGTGAATTTCAAAAACATCTTTCTAAGTTAGAAGGAGCTAAAGGTTGCTTAACTATTCAAGTATTTTTACATAAAAAACTAAATAGGATTAAGGGAATTGAAATTAATCCTAGGTTTGGTGGTGGTTATCCATTGACTTATTTGTCAGGAGCTAATTATACAAGATGGTTAATAGAAGAATATATGTTAAATAAGCGTATTGAGAAATTCAATGGCTGGCAAGATAACTTACTAATGTTACGTTATGATGCAGAAGTTCTGGTAGAAGATTACAATGAATAAAGTTCTAGTTTTAGACTTAGATGATACTCTCTATCCTGAGTTAAATTATCTGAAATCTGCATATCACAGCATAGCCAGTGAGTTGTCGGATAATAATAATCAATTATATGAATTAATGTTAAGTAAGTATATTAATTCCGAAGATGTATTCAGTTTTCTTGTCACCGAATATAATGTTGAGCTGCAATACTTGCTAGAGTTGTATAGATATCATATCCCTAATATTCAATTGTATCCTAATGTGGACAAAGTCTTAAACTATTTCTCAGAGAACGGTGAAATAGCTATTGTCACTGATGGTCGCTCTAAGACTCAGAGAAATAAACTCAGGGCTTTAGGCTTAACGCATATATTGACAACTATAGTGATATCAGAAGAGCTAAAAACGGAAAAACCTTGCAGAGCAAATTTTGAAAAAGTTGTTTCAGAAACTATAGGTAACAAGTATATATATATTGGTGACAACTTAAAAAAAGATTTTATCACTCCAAAAGAGATGGGATGGACAACAATATGCTTAAAAGATCAAGGTAATAACATACATAAGCAGAATTTCGACCTCCCTTATGAATATCAGCCTGATTATTGTTTTGAATCATGGTTGGAAATACAATACTTTTTAAATATCCCATAAAGACGAATTTATTATGCTAAATACAAAGTTTTCACCTTGGCCAAGCTTTACTCAAGAAGAGGCTGATGCTGTCAGTCAAGTATTATTATCCAACAAGGTAAATTACTGGACAGGAACCGAGTGCCGAGAGTTTGAGACGGAGTTTGCTGAGTGGGCGGATAGCAAATATGCCATTGCCATGGGAAATGGTACTTTAGCATTAGACGTTGCGCTGCAAGCGTTAGAGATTGGCGCAGGTGATGAAGTCATCGTGACACCGCGAACCTTTATTGCCAGTATCTCATCCGTCATCAATGCTGGAGCAACGCCTGTTTTTGCTGATGTTGATGAGGCTACAGGTAATATCACCCCTGAGTCAATCGCCGCAGTATTAACGGCTAAAACCAAAGCTATCGTTTGTGTTCACCTAGCAGGCTGGCCTTCTGATATGGATGGCATCATGGCGCTAGCTGACGAGCATAATCTATATGTGATAGAGGACTGTGCGCAGGCGCATGGTGCTACCTATAAAGGTCGTAGTGTTGGTAGTATCGGCCATATCGGTGCGTGGAGCTTTTGCCAAGATAAAGTGATGACCACAGGCGGTGAGGGCGGTATGGTCACCACCAATGACGAGCAATTATGGCGCAAAATGTGGGCTTATAAAGACCATGGTAAAAGCTATGCCGCGGTCTATGAGACCGAGCACCCACCAGGCTATCGCTGGCTACATGAAAGCTTTGGTACCAATTGGCGCATGACTGAAATGCAAGCGGTGCTTGGTCGCATTCAATTAACGAGAATGTCTGAGTGGACAGCCAAACGTACGGCCAATGCTCACACCATACTAGATGCCTGTACTAAATGGGAAGCAAAAGGCTATCTTTCTGTACCAAGATTAGAAGAGTCGCCGCAGTTTGCAGATTCGACCCACGCCTATTATAAGCTCTACGTCTATGTGCAGCCAGATAACCTTCCTGAAGGTTGGTCACGAGATCGTATTATTGAAGAGATAAATAAATCAGGGGTGCCTTGTTTTTCAGGATCCGCTTCGGAAGTTTATCTGGAAAAAGCATTTGATAACACCGGTTTGCGTCCTGAAAGCAGATTGCCAGTCGCCAAGCAGCTCGGCGAAACCAGCTTGATGTTTCTCGTGCATCCAACGTTGACGGAAGACGAGATTAAGCAAACCGTACAAGCAATTGATAGTGTATTTGCTAACCTACATAACCAATAAGATATCAGTTGTTGAGTTAAGTTAAATTTAGTTACGTTAATGCAAATTGATGTTTGACCCATAGTATTTATAAACCATTGGCATTTATAATAAACGCTTTATAACCGAAGAGTATTTGATCATGTACAAGAAGCTAAGTATTTTATTGGGTCTTGGTGTCTTATCATCAGTGTCGATGCTGGCATCTGCACAAAACCTGTATATGAACGATCTCAAGCTTAAAGCAGATCTTGACTGGCTAAATACTCAAGGGGTCGCGCAGATTAGCACCAGTACTTGGCCGCTGACGTCCAACGAGATCAAGCGCGCTTTAAATACGGCTAATGCTCAGACACCTGCTCAGCAGCAAATCCTGCAGTCGGTACAAACGCGCCTGGCTCAAAACCGCAATTCTGTGGTAAAAGGGTCGGCCGCCTTGCATATACAAACCGATAGAGATCAGCTACCACAAAAATTTGCTGATGATAAGCTGGCGGGTCAACAGGCAAGCGTTGGGGTGTCACTTAGCGAAGCAGAGTGGGAATTTAATCTAAAAGCCAATCTAAAAAATGACAAACTCATTGAAGATGGCTCAGACGTTAGCTTTGAAGGCTCGTACCTTGCTGGTACTGCTGCCAATCAGTGGTTGATAGCGGGTAAAATTCCAACGTGGTGGGGACCTGGGCATGATGGTAGCCTTATTCGAGGCGATGCAAGCTTACCAGTGGCAGGCTTTACGATGCAGCGTGACCAACAAGCTGCACCGACATCACAATATTTATCGTGGGTCGGACCTTGGCAGTATCAGCTATTTGCCGGTCAGTTTGAAGATTATGAGGCGATTCCTGATGCTAAGCTATTTGGTATGCGCCTAACAGCTAATCCTACAGACTGGTTAGAATTAGGGGCTTCTCGTACCTTTATGTGGGGCGGTGAGGGTCGTCCACAGAGTCTTGGCTCCTTTACTGATGCTCTTTTAGGAACTAAAGATAATGGTGGTAACGAAAGAGGCGATCCGGCTAATCAGTTAGGTGGATTTGATGCGCGCTTAAGTTTAGCGCCATTAGTCAATGTGCCTGCTGGCGTTTATGCTCAATATGTGGGCGAAGATGAAGCAGGCGGCTTGCCAGCGAAAAATATGTATTTAGCAGGTGTTGATTATGCGTCTGCTGCTTACGGAAAACCTTATCAGCTGTATGCGGAGTATACAGATACCCGCACTAGCGGTGAGGTAAGAGGTATCTCTTATGACCATAGTATTTATACCGACGGCTATTATCAGCAAGGTTTCCCATTAGGCTATGCGCTAGGCGGCGATGCGGAAAGTATCGCGCTTGGAGGTCGCTTATGGCTCGATAACCGTAATTTTATTAATGCAAAAGTACAGCATGCTAAGGTGAATCAAGCCGATGACGCCATTAATCAAGCCTTCCCAACGATTGATAAGCTGACTGGTATTGACGTGGCTTGGGAGCATCAATACAATCCAAAGACGCTGATATCTAGTAGACTTTGGGCAGTTGACTCTGATACCCAGTCCACTGATGTTGGGGCTGGTGTAGGTATAGAATTTAATACTTATTAAATGACTGTTTAATCAGTTTAAGGAAGTTTTCGAACATAAAAAGTCGGTCTATTATAATTAATAGGCCGATTTTTTATAGTGAGTTTTCTGTTTTTAAACTATGGACTGTCAATAGGGCGCTAGGATTTTTTAACTCAGACAGGTACAATATCAGTCTCAATTAACGGTCAAAAAGAATTGACCGAACATAAGACAGGCATGCAAAAACTTGCAGGCGCTGTCTTTACTTTTTATCGCACCCTATTTTTTATCGAACCCTTTATTGGAGTTACTATGTCAACTGCGTCTATTACGTCAACTGCCCAAGGATCTGCTATCGTTTTGGACGGTAAAGCACTTGCTAAACAAATAGAACAGCAACTGAGTGCGCGTGTAGAAGCTATTAAAGCGAAAACAGGCCGTACTCCAAGCCTCGCGACGATATTGGTCGGTGACGATCCTGCGTCTGCGACTTATGTACGAATGAAAGGCAATGCGTGTAAGCGTGTCGGCATGGACTCTATACGCGTTGAAATGCCAAGTGCGACAACGACTGCAGAGCTGATGGCAAAAATAGACGAGCTAAATAGCAATCCAGACGTGCATGGTATTTTGCTGCAGCACCCAGTACCGGCTCATATCGATGAGCGTGCTTGCTTTGAGCAGATTGACTTGGCAAAAGACGTCGATGGTGTGACCTGCCTTGGCTTTGGTCGTATGGCGATGCAGCAGTCCGCTTATGGCTCATGTACCCCGCAAGGTATCATGCATTTACTAGAGCACAATAATATTGAGCTTGCTGGTAAGAAAGCCGTAGTGGTAGGTCGCAGTGCCATCTTGGGTAAACCAATGGCGATGATGCTATTAAATGCCAACTGTACCGTAACGATTTGCCATTCAAGAACGCAAGATTTAGAATCGCATATTAAGCGTGCTGATATCGTGGTTGGGGCAGTGGGCGTTCCTGAATTGATCAAAGCTGATTGGATTAAAGCCGGGGCTGTGGTTATCGATGCAGGTTTCCATCCAACTGATAATGGCGGCGTCGGTGATATCGAGCTGCAAGGCGTAGAAAATATCGCTAGTGCTTATACGCCAGTTCCCGGCGGTGTTGGCCCTATGACCATTAACACCCTAATTCGCCAAACCGTTGATGCAGCTGAAAAGTCTGCTGGTTTAGACAATAGTGCAGTCAGCTAATGAAGACGCTGTCCGAGCAAGAACCAGAACAGCAATCTGAACAGCTATTGACAGAGAAAAATAATAAAGCTTATCAAAGCAATGATATCGATGTAGCAAATTCCAATATGGGTATCCATGAGTGCATGCAGCATATCGGTCGCGAGTTTGTCGATATCTGCCACTATATTATTTTATTCTTAATCAGTGTGGTGGTCGTTTGGACGGCTGGCAAAGAGTTCCTTTCTATTGTGCAAAAAGGCTCAGCAGATTTAAAAGATATTTTATTGCTGTTTATTTATCTTGAGCTGCTCGCCATGATTGGGATTTACTTTAAAACCCATCGTCTGCCAGTGCAGTTTTTGATATTTATCGCGATTACCGCTTTGTCACGACATTTGGTCGTCGATGTACAAGCGGTATCAGATAACTTCCATTTATGGTTATTGGCAACGATTTCCTTTGCCATTATGGTACTGAGTGCGTCGATTGTAATATTAACGTGGACGGCGAAGATGTTTGGGCGACCAGAAGATTATTTGGATGATCATCAAATAAGTAGTACCGAGCATCATCTACCAAGCGTTGATAGTAAGCCTTATCGTAAATAAGGTTTTTTCAAAAAACATCATTATTGAATGGTTGTTGCTCAATCATGCGCATGCGAATAGATGGTCTTTAATAAAAGAAGGGTTGCCAATTAAATGGCAGCCCTTTTTTTTGAAATGCTCTTAAATTATAGCCAACCCAAGCGTTTAAAGTTAAAGTATAAAAAGCTACATAACGAGATAATAACTGCCATGATAACCAGATAAGAATACTGCCAATGTAGCTCTGGCATAAAATCAAAGTTCATCCCATAGATACCAGCAATTGCTGTCGGTACGGCCAAAATACCAGCCCAAGCAGCAAGTTTACGGACCACCTCATTCTGTCCCATATTTACCATGGCGAGGTAAGTATTCATGACCACGCTAAGCATTTCATTTAAGCCATTAATCGCATCTAAAGAATGCAATAAATGGTCATTGACGTCACGAAAATAAGGTTTAGCAGCATGAGAAAACGGCGAGATTAAGTCGCTTTTATTGTGATTAATAAAGAAACTACAGATATCTTGTACCGGTAAAATCACCGCACGCATATGCACCAGCTGGGATTTTAATTCATACAGATTTCTAAGCGTTTCTTTATTAAACTCATAGGTGAAGATATTACGTTCCTGCTCACGCAGATAACTGCCTAAGCGATCGGTAATCGGCATATAGTTATCGACGATAAAATCGAGAATGGCATGCAGGACAAAGATAGGTCCCATGCGCAGCTTTTCTGGGCGACGATGGCAGTGTTCGCGCACCGGCGCATAAGAATTCGATGGCCCATTACGAATGGTAATCAGATAGTTTTTGCCCATAAATATCGCCGTGGTGCCATAGCGAATGACATTGTCTTCAAGTTTGGCGGTTCGTAGCACCACAAATATCATGTCATTGTCGTAGTTTTCAACCTTTGCGCGCTGATGATCAGCAAAAGCGTCTTCAATCGCCAATTCGTGCAGCTCAAAGGCATCTCTAACTTTTACCATGGTTTCTAAACTTGGATCATACAGACCAAGCCAGATAAATTGCCCGCTATTACTTAAAGCACGACTGACATCATTTAGGCCGATTTTATTGACTTTTTCGCCGGTTTTACGCGAGTAGGCGTAGCAATTGACCACTTCATCATCGCTCGATAAGTCGATATCTTCATAGCGCTCAGAGTCGGGGTCATAGACGGTCATCGTCTCAATCGTATCTTCGACCGTCGCATCGGCGTCGCCATAAATATAGCTGTCATAGCTGGCGTAATTATCTAAATAAGAGCGCTCATCGCCCATACTGGTGTCGATAAGGCTGACATTAGAGTCAGGTGTGATACGCGTTGTCGGTTTGACAATCAGGTCATCATCTTGGTTCATACCTTCTCCTTCAGTCGGTGGTTAATGTTAAATAAACGTGAAATAAAATAGGTTATGACATAGAGTTAAAACATCTTTTGTGCCTTGCTTTTATGTTCATCGCTTCTGTGCAAACTACAATGCATAGCGTTTTAGCGTGTCGATATCCACCAAACTTAATAAGCTTTCGTGACAGGCTTCTAGCTTTATTTGCGGGGCAATGTCGAAGTCTAATGCTTCAACCCAGCGTAGCGCGCAGATACACCAGTAATCACCAGGTTGTAGGCCAGCAAACCCATACTCAGGCAGCGGCGTAATCAAGTCATTACCACGACTGGCAGAAAAGTTTAAAAATTCATTGGTCATCTTCGCGCAGACGGTATGCTGACCAACGTCATGGTTACCGGTATGACAAAAGCCATTGCGATAATAGCCAGTAATAGGGTCAAAACAACAGCTGGCGAGGGCAGTGCCAAGGACGTTGGTTTGGTTGATAGCAGGATTTGGATGGTAATCAGAGGACATAAGGCTTTCCGAGATAAAAATATGCTTTAGTGTAACATGAGTCTAGCGATAAGGCGTTATCAAGCAACAGATGGTAAACGCTTTACAAGGTTTAATTACGGTTTATGAGTCAGGCCGTTTCTTCGTTAAAGAATAAGTTTAGGAGACAATGAGTTCATTACATTATGCGTTCGCAAAATAATTAGATAGTAATTGGAGGTAATTGTCACTAGGCGAAGCTTGGCTGCTATGCTAAACTAAAGCATAAAGTGCCTTGATTATTTATCATAGTTTTCTATCGCATAAATTTTAGCGCATAAAGATACTCGTCTTATCATCCTAACTTATACTTATTACTCACCCTTTTGCGGTCACCTAGTTTGCTTATAGATAATTGGGTCGGTGATGTTGCGCGTCAAAAATACAAAACGCCTTATATCATTGCCATTATGAATACGACTTTTTAGTACCGCATCAGTACCGCGTTTTTGGTAAGCGCTACGCCAAACAAGGATTCATTGTGTCTGTCAGTTCTGATTTTGCAAAACCTGCCCAGTCAAATACGACAAAACCAGCGGCGACCCAGCCTGCTGATAACCGTGCTGCCGCTAATGGTCTGCCATATCTCAACAACTTTGCCAGTGACGTTGCCAATAACAGCTGGCTGCTGCCTGACGGGGTCGTCGATGTGCTGTTTGAAGATGCCCATAAACAAGAAGTACTGAGACATCAATTGATCCAGCAGCTTATCAGCCATGGCTATGAGTTGGTCAATCCACCAATGATTGAGTTTACCGAATCGTTATTGAGTGAAGCCTCAGAAGATTTAAAGCGCCAAACCTTTAAGATTATCGATCAGCTGACTGGTCGTTTGATGGGCGTACGCGCGGATATTACGCCACAGATTTTGCGTATTGATGCGCATCACGGCGGTCATGGTATTGCGCGTTATTGCTACGCAGGCGACGTCATTCATACCTTGCCTTCAGGATTGTTTGGCTCACGTACACCGCTACAGCTTGGTGCAGAGATATTTGGTTGCGGCGAGCTTGCAGCTGATATCGAGCTGATAGATGTGCTGTTTAGTATGGTCAACAGCTTAGATATGAGCGCAGCGCTACATATTGACTTGGGTCATGTGGCGATATTTAAGCGCTTGGCAGCATTGGCTGAGTTGTCGGATAATGACACCGAGCAGTTGATGCATCTGTATGCCAATAAAAATTTACCTGAGCTAAAACGTGTTTGTCAGTTGCTGACAATGGGTAATGATTTCTACGCATTGGCGCGCTTTGGTCATGACATGGCAAAGTTATTAGACACACTGTCAGATATGGCTAAACAAGATACGCACATTGTGACGGCTGTCGATGAGCTACAACGTCTAAAAGCACACTTAGAATCGCAGTGGCAGACGCCAGTCAGTATCGATGTGACCGAACTGTCGGGCTATCATTATCATACGGGTATTATCTTTAACGGCTATATCAATAGTGAAACCCAGCCGCTGGTACGTGGTGGGCGTTTTGATGGTATGCAGAGCGTGGGGCAATTAAGTGCGAAGCAGCCCCGTCAGGCGACAGGTTTTAGTATGGATGTCAGCCGTTTGCTGGCACATACGCAGCTTGAATCACCGATTATTGTGTTGGTTGATTATGAGGCATTACAGCAAGCTAATGCTGATAAAGCGCAAATGCAGAATCTATTGCAACAGGTCACAAGCTTACGTCAGCAAGGTTACCGCGTCACTATGCCATTAACAGCTGATGACCGTCCAGCAGCGCTGACGCACCGTTTAAACTTTGTAGATAATGAGTGGCGTCTAGAAGCGGTTTAAATTTAAAAAAACCGTTACGCTCATAATCAGTTTGCATAAGGCTCATTTATTGAAGCTTATTTATTAAATTTTGAAAAATAGACAGTGAATAACATATCATTTCTTAGTACTAAGTAAGTTTTGATAGGTTGTTTTAAAATTATTGCTGCACACACCTCAATACATAAGGTAAGGATTAATCATGGGTAAGAATGTCGTAGTTTTGGGTAGCCAATGGGGCGATGAAGGTAAGGGTAAAATCGTTGATTTACTGACCGAAAAAGCCTCAGCCGTTGCACGTTTCCAAGGCGGGCATAACGCTGGCCACACCCTAGTTGTCGATGGCAAAACCACCGTCCTACATCTAATTCCATCGGGAATCTTACGTGAAGGCGTGACTTGCTTTATCGGTAATGGCGTGGTGCTAGCGCCTGACGCTTTATTAAAAGAGATGAAAGCCTTAGAAGACAACAACGTGCCCGTGCGTGAGCGCCTGCGTATTTCACCAAATTGCCCATTGATCATGCCTTATCACGTTGCGCTTGACCAAGCACGCGAAGCTAAGCGCGGCACGGGTAAAATCGGTACCACAGGTCGCGGCATTGGGCCCGCTTATGAGGACAAAGTTGCTCGCCGTGCCATTAAGCTTGCTGACTTGTTCCGTGATGACTTAGAAGAAAAACTCCGTAACTTAATCGAATATCATAACTTCCAATTGACGCAGTACTATAAAGTTGACGCGATTGACTTTGATGAAACCTTTAAGCTTTGCCAAGAGTGGCGCGAAGAAATTAAAGGCATGGTTACCGATGTCACTGAAGACCTCAATCAATTACGTCTTGCCGGCAAAAACCTAATGTTTGAAGGTGCGCAAGGGACATTACTTGATATCGACCATGGTACTTATCCGTTTGTGACCAGCTCAAGCGTCACCGCGGGCGGCGTATCGACTGGTACGGGTATCGGTCCGTTATATTTAGATTATGTACTAGGTATCACTAAAGCTTACACCACGCGTGTTGGCAGTGGCCCATTCCCAACGGAATTGTTTGATGATGTTGGTGCGCATTTGGCCAAAGTCGGTCATGAGTTTGGTGCAACGACGGGTCGCGCGCGCCGCTGTGGTTGGTTTGATGCCGAAGCGTTACGCCGTGCTGTGGTACTAAACTCTATGTCAGGTATCTGCTTGACCAAGCTTGACGTATTAGATGGTCTAGAAGAATTGCTCATCGGTGTCGGATACAATCTACCCGAAACTGAGTGTGCAGGCGCGCATGACGCAGAGTTCTATGAAGCAGTCACGCCTAAGTATGAAACGATGCAAGGCTGGAGTGAATCAACCGTTGGTATCACTAACTATGATGACCTACCAGAAAACGCCAAAAAATACATCAAGCGTATCGAAGAATTGATTGGTTGCCCAGTTGATATCATCTCAACCGGTCCTGACCGTGAAGAGACGATTGTTTTGCGTGATCCGTACGACGCGTAAATATATCATTTTAGCCAAAAAACCCCATTGCTTAGCATTGGGGTTTTTTTTAAGCGCCGATATTTGTTATTTTTTTGCTGGGTAACTGAGCGCTGATCATGATACAAATTAAATCAA
Source organism: Psychrobacter sp. UBA5136 (assembly GCF_002414005.1). GTDB lineage: Bacteria > Pseudomonadota > Gammaproteobacteria > Pseudomonadales > Moraxellaceae > Psychrobacter. Next base: position 64,398 of record NZ_DHYG01000063.1, on the reverse strand, counting down.
TGGCTGTTATATTAGTCTAAAGGTATATAATATATGAATAAGGACTTCAAATCTATCGATATATGAAAAGGAATTTATCATGACGTCAACCATCATCAAGCACTCTATTTGTAAAACCTCACTAGCATTGGTAACATCTGCCGTTTTTATGTTTCCTATGTTCACATGGAGCGCTGAAAATTGCGATAATCCCGTCAATGATTTTGATGGCTTATATTGTTTGACAAAGGTATATCTGCAAGCCGACAAAGAGCTCAACAATTCTTACAACCAATTAAGCAAAAAACTCAATAGCAAGCAAAGAGCCACGCTAAAACGTGGTCAGCTGGCTTGGCTGCGTGAGCGCAATGACCGCTGCAGTTATCACGATGATGAAAATGGATTTTTTGTTAATATGGGTTGTGCCACTCGTGTCACAACCCATCGTGTGAATTTTTTAAATGAGCGCGTTCGTGAATGTAATGCGGGTAGTTGCCGAGACAGCCGATTAGGGGAATAAATCCTGGTCGCTTAGAGCAGGATTTTAATAAATTAACCCTATCATTTATAGCCTTAATCGTTATAATAGGCAGCAACCCTGTGTTGGCATCCATTGGCTTGACTTTATATTTTCATATTGATAAATCATGAGTCATTTCAATAAGGACAAGCCAGCATGGTAGTCAGAAATAAAATAATCCCTTTACTATTTCATTTCTTATTTTAATTTTTCAATCCCTCATTTATTAGGAGCTTGTTATGGCTATCGAACGTACGTTATCTATCATCAAACCTGACGCTGTTGCTGGCAACCACATCGGTGCTATTTATGACCGTTTTGAAAAAGCGGGTCTAAAAATTGTTGCAGCCAAAATGCTACAACTTGATGATGAAAAAGCAGGCGGTTTCTACGCTGAGCACGCTGAGCGTTCATTTTACAACGACCTAAAATCTTTTATGATGTCAGGTCCAGTATTGGTATCAGTGCTAGAAGGCGAAAACGCAATCGCTAAGCACCGTGAAATCATGGGTGCAACTAACCCAAAAGACGCTGCTGAAGGCACTATCCGTGCTGACTTCGCTAGCAGCATCGATGAAAACGCCGTTCATGGTTCAGATTCAGCGGAATCAGCAGCCCGTGAAATCAGCTATTTCTTCAATGAAGATGAAGTTTGTGCACGTACGCGTTAATAGCAGTTTTGATTAATAACTACTCATATCAATAATAGTGCTTATTAATAAATAGTGTAGCAAAACGGCTTATATCTTTTGGTATAAGCCGTTTTAGCTATTATAATAGTTTGATTCTACATTGAAATTCTTAAAGATCTGCCTCATTATTATTTTTACGAGCATTATCAATCCCTTATCAGCATGTTTTTATTAGATTTTTATAAATTTTAAGCATCATCAATACCTCGATAAAAAATGCGCTCATAACGGATTGCTTTTGCATTCATACATAAGATGTATGACTAACTAGCAACGCCCATCTCAACAATTGCATCGCTTATATCAGCTGCTGCAAAAAGGTTACCTATTATGTCCACTTCTCAAACTTCCATCCAACATATCCCAGAACAGACTGCTAAAAATCCAGCAAAGTCTGCGAAGAGCATTAAGCTCGTCGATGAAGCGCAAGCAAAAACTAATCTACTTGGTATGACGCAAGCGCAACTGGCGGATTATTTTAAAAGTATTGGCGAAAAGTCGTTTCGTGCGACGCAAGTGATGAAGTGGATTTATCAGCATGGCGTGACAGATTTTGAGAAAATGACCAATTTAAGCAAATCCTTGCGCGATAAATTATCCGCCAATGCCTGCGTCACGCCGCCAAGAGTGATTCATCGCAAATATAGCGATGATGGCACGCGTAAATGGGTCTTTGAAGTCACGGGTGGCTCACTGGTTGAAACAGTGTTGATTCCAGCGGACGACAGCAAATCAAACGGCCGTAAAACTCTCTGTATCTCCTCGCAAGTTGGTTGTGCGCTAGACTGTAGCTTTTGTAGTACCGGCAAACAGGGTTTTGAGCGTGACTTAAGCGCTGCCGAAATCATTGGCCAATTATGGGTGGCGAACGCTTCTTATATGTCTGATGACAATGACAGTTTAGATAATGTTGACCACAGTTTATGGGAAAATAACGTCACCAACGTCGTGATGATGGGCATGGGTGAACCACTCTTAAATTATAAGCCTGTGGTTGGCTCAATGGAGCTGATGTTAAGCGACCATGCTTACGGTTTATCAAAACGCCGTGTGACGCTATCGACCTCGGGTGTGGTGCCAAAAATGTACCAGCTAGCGCAAGATATTGATGTGGCATTGGCGATATCCTTGCATGCGCCAAACGATGAACTACGTAACGAGCTGGTGCCAATTAATAAAAAATACCCGTTAGATGAGTTGATTGCCGCGGCAAAAAATTACGTTTATGAGGTCAATCCGCGTCATAAAAAACACGTAACGATTGAATATGTCATGCTTGACGGCGTCAATGATAGCAATGAGCACGCGCATCAACTGGTGGCATTATTAAAAGATTTGCCAAGTAAGATTAACCTGATTCCGTTTAATCCGTTCCCGCATGCGCCGTATGATAAATCGAGCAATAACCGCATTCACGCCTTTAGCGATATTTTAAGCCAAGCGGGTTTTGTGTGTACCATTCGTCAAACGCGCGGTGATGATATTGATGCCGCTTGCGGACAATTGGTCGGGCAAGTGGCTGATAGAACGCGGCGTTCAGCAGCGTGGCAGCAAAGTATTAAAGAACGGGAAAGTATTTAGCACTGTTTTTGTTGACCAAAGTTAGTAATATAAACAGTTTACAATAAAATCGATACGTTAATACCCCTGTATGACTGGTATAAATTTTCCTTACGTGCTGCTATTACAGAAGCTAAGAAAAATGAGGCGACAAAAAATCCACTCCAGTTACACTGTGTCGTTTTTATCTCATAACAGTAATAAAATGTAGTTACAGGCATCAATAACAAAGAGCGGCACAATTAATATCAACTAAATTGTACTTATGGGTGCTAAATCCATTAAACTGATGCCTCGATGATCGAACGCATTGACCCACAGTTTTATGATGGCGGCTATGATGACTTTTAAAAATCTTTGTCAGTTCAAATATCAAACCTTATTCTCTCAACCAGCGCAGCAATTAGGTGCAATGACTGTCCAAAAGCGCGGCTCAAAATACATGTTGTTAGCCAGTGCGCTAAGTGCCTTGCTATTAAGCGGTTGTCAAAGTACGACAACCACAGACTTGACCGGCAACACACCGTACCAAACATCGACACGACCGAGCGACAATCGCAGTTTGGATCAGCAAGAAATTGCTCGCGTTCGCACCTCACTTGCGGCACAATATATTCGCAAAAATGAGCTCGATACCGCCCAGCGCCAGCTTGAAAAAGCCTTTGCTGCCGATAGCCGTTATGCGCCTGCCTATGATATGATGGGCATTTTGTTGCAGCAAGAGGGCAGTCGCCTCAACCTTGCAAAAGCCGATCAATATTTTAAAAAAGCCATTGCGCTGGATAAAGATTTTGATCAAGCGCACAATAATTATGGCGTTTATTTGTCGCAAATGAAGCGCTATAAAGAGGCGGCGGCGCAGTTTGAGATTGCAGGGGCGGCGCTTGGTTACGAGGGCCGGATTGGGGCGCTAGAGAATTTAGGGCGCACCTATCTTCAGCTCAATGATCATCCAGCCGCGGCTAAAGCGTTTTTGCGTGCTTTAGATGGCAACCGTAATAGTGTGATTGCGCATATTGAACTGGTTGATTTGCTACTTGAGCAGCAACGTGTACAGCAGGCTCAAAGGCTCTATGATGAAACCTTGCTACTGGTACAAGGACAGGGTATTAGCCCGCGTCTGCTATTACAGGGTATCAAACTTGCCGCGGCACAAAATAACATAGCAACGCGCCAGCAATTGGCTCAGCAGCTTTTATCCGCTTACCCACTAAGCGATGAAGCAAAACAACTTAAGATTTGGCTTAATAATCCAGAGGCACCATGGAAATGACCACCCCATCATCAAACACACAATCTAACGCTCAGGGATCATTTGGTGCCATGTTGCAGCAAGCCCGCAAAACCAAACAAGTCAGTTTAGAAGAGGCTGCTGCCGAATTATTTATTTTAAAACGTCATTTACAAGCGCTCGAAAATGAGAATTTTGCGGATTTACCACAAGCGGCGTTTGCACGCGGTTTTGCGATTAATTATGCTAAGTTTTTGGGTTTAGATCCCACAAAAGTAGCGAGCAGCTTTGATGCTGCTTATCCTAATGAGCTAAAAGCGCGCGCCCCTCAGAATATTGAGTCGCCACTACGCCCGATGGGCACCTTGCAGCGCGATACTTACAATCGCATTCGTTTTAATCCCTTATTAATCATCGCCGTGATTGGCGTTATTATTTTAGCGATTTTCTTATTTCGCATGGTGTCTAACGCCAGTAAAGACAATAATGAGCAGCCAGTAACGACCAGCGAAGATATCTCAGCACTAGAGCAAGCGCAAGGCGCAGCGATTGATGTTGATAGTAATGGCGTTGGTGCGTCTGGCTCGGCGCTGAATTTGGGCGGTCAAAGTACAGCTGCCGCTACGCTCGACGTGAAGCTGACCGATGCCGCTGTTGTGGTGATTACCGATGCCTCGGGTAGCAATTTAATGAATGGCTCGCAAACTGCTGGCGATTATAAGTTATCAGGTACACCACCTTTTAACGTACAGATTGATAATGTCAAAAATGTCAGCTTAATGCTTAATGAAGAAGCCGTGGCGTTAGACAGTTATGCTACAGGTACGCAGGCCAGTTTTGAGCTTGCACCTTAATATTTAACAGCTATTAAACTTAACAAAACGATTGTTCTTAACAAGCTGTTAGCGTTAAAAGTAATGTTGGTTTCCAAGTTTCAGTTTTAATTCGTTCCAATTTGTTCCAATGAAAGGGTTTGTCTATGTCAACGTCAGCGCCTATTAACCGTCGTCTTACCAAAAAAATATATGTTGGTGATGTCGCAATCGGCGGCGATGCACCGATTAGTGTGCAAAGCATGACCAATACCGATACTTGTGATGTAGAAGCGACCGTTGCCCAAATCGAGCGCTGCGTTGAAGCGGGTGCGGATTTGATGCGCGTGTCGACACCGACAATGGACACCGTCAACGCCTTTGCCGAGATTCGTAAGCGGGTTAGTGTACCCCTTATCGCAGACGTACATTTTGATCATAAAATCGCCCTAGCGGTTGCAGCAGCGGGCGCGGATTGTCTGCGGATTAACCCGGGTAATATCGGTAGCGACGCCAAAGTCCGCGAAGTGGTCGCTTGCGCCAAAGATTATAATATTCCGATTCGTATTGGCGTCAACGCAGGCTCATTGGAAAAAGACATTCAGCGTAAATATACCGAGCCAACCGGTGAGGCGATGCTTGAATCAGCCATGCGCCATATCGATATCTTAGAGCGTTTAAACTTTGATCAATACAAAGTCTCGGTAAAAGCCAGTAACGTGTTTTTAACCTTAGATGCCTATCGTCTGATTTCTGCGCAGATTGATAATCCTTTGCATTTAGGCGTCACTGAAGCGGGCGTGTATCGTACTGGCGCGGTGAAATCTGCCATTGCCTTAGGCGGTCTGTTATTAGATGGCATCGGCGATACCATTCGTATCTCTTTAGCGGCTGAGCCAGAAGAAGAAATTAAAATCGGCTTTGATATTTTAAAGTCGCTCAATATCCGCTCAAATGGTGTTAATTTTATCGCTTGCCCAAGCTGCTCGCGCCAAGAGTTCGATGTGATTAAAGTAATGACCGCATTAGAGTCGCGTTTAGAAGATATCCGTGAGCCGATGAATTTGTCGGTGATTGGTTGTAAAGTAAATGGTCCGGGCGAAGCAAAAGAAGCGGATATTGGTATTGTTGGCGCGGCACCAAAATCGCTGGTCTACCGTATGGGTGAAAAAAGTCATTTGATTGATACCAATAATTTGGTTGATGAAATCGAAGGCATGGTACGTGCGCATGCCGAAGATTTGGCAAAAAAACGTGAGAATGAAATCATTCGCGTAAAATAAGTCGTCACCCTGATGTATTTTCTGATTCTTAGATTAACACATGAAGTGCAATACCAAATGTGAGGTGAAAAAAAGACCTAGATGCGCTAGCATCAAAGTTTTTATCCACCGACCAAAGTGAGATTGCAACCATGAACTATACGCATCTAAGCCTAGGTGAACGATACCAGATTTATGCCCTAAAAGGGGCAAAACATAGTATTAATTTTATAGCGCGGGCGTTAAATAGCAGTCCTAGCACCATATCAAGAGAAATCAGACGCAGTAAAAGCCTACGCGGTTACCGAGCAAAGCATGCTCATAACACAGCTTGTGACAGACGGGCAAACAACGCTTTCACTATCATCGCTGACGTATGGGATTGGGTCACCAACAAGCTCAAAGACAGCTGGAGTCCTGAGCAAATAGCCGGGTTTCATGGTGGTATTAGCCACATGAGCATCTATCGCTATATCTGGAGGGACAAAAGACAAGGCGGCAGGTTATGGCAGTGTCTCAGACGTAAAGCCAAACCATACCGGCAGCGACTAACCGCTGAGACTCGTGGCCGTATCAATGACAGAGTCTCGATTCATGAGCGCCCCTCCATCGTTGATGCGCGCACGCGGATTGGTGATTGGGAAGCGGATACGGTGATTGGTCAGCATCACAAGCAAGCGATTGTCACGCTCGTTGAACGTAAAACAGGGCTACTGAAGATGAAGCGTGTGGGTCATAAAACAGCACAGCAAGTATCACAGGCAATGATAGAGCTCTTAGCACCAGTGAGGTTGCAGGTTAAGACCATTACCTCTGACAATGGTAAAGAGTTTGCTCAGCATAAGAAGGTGAAACAAAAGCTCTTTAGCCCTTTCTTCTTTGCCGATGCTTATGCGTCATGGCAGCGAGGAACCAACGAAAATACCAATGGCCTTATCAGAGAGTTCTTGCCTAAGGGTTGTGACTTTAGACAAGTCTCTGATGATGATATGCAAGCCATTGAGGATAAACTAAACAACAGACCAAGAAAACGCTTAGGGTTTAAGACGCCCAATCAGGTGTTCTATAATATAATTTAGCGTTGCACTTGGTGTGTTAATCTAAGAAGTATTAGAGATAGCTTGTTAAAAATTTAAGGATGCGACCGTACTATGATTAAAGCAATCAAAGGGTTTAATGATATTTTGCCTGAGCAGTCCGCAAAATGGCTGCACTTAGAGTCGATATTGGCAGATGTATTGGGCAGATACGGTTATGAGCATATTCGCTTGCCTATTGTAGAGCAAACCGACTTGTTTGCGCGTGCTATCGGTGGCGCAACCGATATCGTCGAAAAAGAGATGTATAGCTTTACCGATAAATCTGAGCCGCCAACGCCCTTAGCATTGCGCCCAGAAGGTACAGCAGGGGCAGTACGTGCGGTCATTGAGCACAACTTGCTGCGCGGTGATACGCCAAAACTTTGGTATATCGGCCCGATGTTTCGCTATGAGCGTCCGCAAAAAGGGCGCTACCGTCAGTTCCATCAATTGGGAGTCGAAAGTTTTGGTAGTGCGCTACCCGATGCCGATGCCGAGCTAATTGCCATGACGCATTTGATGTGGCAGGCATTTGGTTTAAAGGACGAGATGCGCTTAGAGCTGAATAGTTTGGGCGAGCTTGATGAGCGTCACGCTTACCGCGAAGCTTTGGTGGCTTATTTAACCGATAAAAAAGATCAGCTAGATGAAGATAGTAAACGCCGCCTGACCACCAATCCATTACGCATCTTAGACAGTAAAGAGGCCAATACCCAAGCGCTATTGGCAGAGGCGCCAAAACTTGTTGAGTTTTTGGGTGCAGAAAGTAAAGCGCATTTTGAGCAGGTGCAAGCGTATTTGACCGCACTGGGTATTGAGTTTGAGATTAATCCGCACTTGGTACGCGGCCTTGATTACTATAATAAAACCGTATTTGAGTGGGTCACTGATAAGCTTGGTAGCCAAGCGACCGTTTGTGCGGGTGGTCGTTACGATGGTTTGGTTGGCCAGTTAAAATCTATCGGCACCTCTGATGATAAACCTGTAAAGTCTGAGCCTGCCGTTGGCTTTGCCATGGGACTTGAGCGCTTATTGCTGCTTATCGACGCCGTGGCACCGTTTGCAGAATTGCCTGCTTGCGATGTTTTTGTGGTTGCTCATCCGGAAGTTTATAGTGAAGGTATCAGTTATGCGCAAGATTTGCGTTATAGCCGTCCTGACCTGCGCGTAAAAATGGCGAGCGCAACCAGCTTAAAAGCGCAAATGAAAAAGGCGGATAAATCGGGCGCGGCATTAACGGTCATTATCGCCCAGCAGGAACTCGATGATAATACCATTAGTATCAAAGACATGCAGACGGGTGAGCAAAAAAAGGTTGCGCAAGATTGGTTATCAATTAAAGACAACTTCGTTCGTTAATAAGCGATTGTGGTTTTAGCGTTAGCAATTTAATATCAATTTTATCAGGTAAAAATATATGGCTCTGACACCCAATTCGCCCAATGCAGACAATTCAATGCAAGCGTTACAGCAATATGGCAGCTATATTGTCACTGCGATTTTATTGGCATTGGCCGCCTATTTCGGCTGGACGTATTGGCAAGACAATCATGCTCGCGTTGATACGGTTGCCGCCGACCATTATGCCGATATTCAGCGCTTAAATGAAGAAGTCAGCCTAGCGTCGCAAAATCCAGATTTAGAAGCAGAAGCGCAAGCGTCGCTCGCAGAGAGCCGTAAACAGTTAGATAAAGATATTGATGCGTTAGTAAGTACGCATGGCGATTCTGTTTATGCATGGCAGGCGCTGATGATTAAAGCGCGTCAGCAAGTCGATAGCGATGATTTTAAAGGGGCGGGCGAAACCTTTAAAAAAGCCTTAGCAATCGACTTGGGCGATGCAGGATTAGAAGCGATTACGCGTCTGCGCTATGCTAAAACGCTATTGGCAGCGGGTGATGCTGATGCCGCCTTAGCTGAAGCCAATAACGATATGCCAAGCTCGTTTGAAGCAAGCCAGCAGGAGCTGCTCGGTGATATTTATCTAGCGCAAGACAATAAAGACGCGGCGATTAAATCTTACAATAATGCTTGGGAATTGTTACGTAGCCGTCAAGAAACGCGTGCAGTATTGGCATTGAAAATGGAAAGTCTTGGTGTTGTGCCTGAACCTATTGCGCCGCAAGCAAATCTTATTCAAGAACCTGCCATGCCTGCACAGCCAGTCGTAGCCGAAGATGAAAATGCAGTAAACACTGGCGCATAAGCTAGTTGTTAAAAAGATACCAAAACCAAATATTAAAAAAATAGCAAAAGCGTTAACGTTTTATAAAGAAATAAAGTTTGCAATACCTCAAACCATTTTACAAACTGTCCTACAAACTAAGTAGCGCAGTAAGTTAGAAAGGTAGTATTGATAATAAGTGCTCATTTTATGTACTTGTTACTGTGCGCCGCTGACTTGCTGATGGCTAATTTATTCATGATTACTTTATTGGTAGTGAGAACCTATAATGACTCAAGCTATTTGCTCTAACAAAACTATAAACGCTAAAACCATCAAAACGACGGCCCTGCATGTCGCCGTCATTGCAGTGATGGCAACCGCAGTCGTTGGGTGTAATCGAGGTATCAAACCAGTCGTCAATGAACCTGTAAAATTGGTGCAAATTGCGCAGCCAATTAGCGTGTTGCAGCCTGTTTTTAGTACCGATGTTGGTAGCAAAAAAGCCAGTAATAAAGATCCGCTTAGCCTGCAAGTGGGCTATGCCAACTCACAAATTGTCACGGCCTCACGCGGTGGTGATTTGACTGGCTTTGATAGTAAGGGTCAACGCCTATGGTCGGTAAATGTTGGCGATCAAATCACCGGCGGCGTGGCGTTGGATGCTTTGAGCCAGACCGCTATTGTGAGTACCCGCAGCGGTTTGGTGATGGCATTTGACAGTGCAACTGGCGCTAAACGCTGGCAGCAGCAATTAACGGGTACGGTTTTAACGCCAGCGTTAATTACTAACAATCGGGTAATTTTATCGGCCAATGATGGTTTCTTGCATGGTTTATCGCTACAAACGGGACAGTCTGTTTGGCAGTTTGCCACCCAAGTACCTCCTATCAGTGTACGCGGTACTGCTGCGCCAACGCTCTTAGATGATCAAACGGCGTTATTAGCCACAGCTGATGGCCGCTTGCATGCTATCACTATTGATAATGGCTTACCGCAGTGGTCACGCCGCGTTGGTATCGGTGCAGGCAGCAGCGAAGTTGAGCGCATGAGCGATGTCGATGGCATGCCAGTTGTTGATAATAACCAATTATTTGCCATCAGTTATAGCGGTCAGCTGCTTGGTATTGACCTAGCATCGCGTCAAGTCATGTTCGTTAATGAGCTTGCCAGCTTAAAATCGCTTGCAGTCAACAATCAGCAAGTTATTGCCACCAGTTTAGATGGTAAAGTCGTTGCTTATAATCGTAACAATGGCGAGGTGTTGTGGGAAAGCGAAGAGTTGGCTTATCGTCACCTCACCAATCCTGTGATGATTGGCAATTATATTGCTGTCGGCGACTTTGATGGGGTGGTGCATTTATTTGACCCTGCAAGCGGTAAAATCGTCAGCCGTGTGCAGACCAAAGGCGCCTTAACCAATTTGCAAGTGCAAGGCAGCCTGTTAATGACCCAAAGTGCTGCAGGACAAGTGGCGATTTGGCAATTGGTACGCTAATTTTTATGAGTTGCTGCTTATTTAACCGCGTATGTTTTAAAGCGATGTGTTAAAACTATGTGTCAAAGCTATGCGTTGAATGAGGCGTTAAATAAGCAGACTGATGATGGGCTCAAGAAAAACGCTGCTTTGTCAGCGTTTCGTGCCTTGTGTAAATTGCTTGTTTAAATAGACGCTTTCGCGTACTCTATGCGACCGATGCGTGATAGGCGTTAATGCTATAAGTCTTTATGATTAAGTTGTCATCGTGATTAAATACTGAAAAGTTAAATATTTTAACCCTTATTTATAGCAACTGCTTAGCGTAACAAGCCTATTATTATTCGCCATCCTTTTATTTTTATCATTTATTTAAATTTGCGGTCGAGTGTGACTATTATTCTTAATATAAGAGTAAACGCAGCGCCTGCTATTGTACACTTCACTGTGTCTTTCACTGAGAGTAACCCATGAGTATCAAGCCTGTGGTCGCCTTAATTGGTCGTCCAAACGTCGGTAAATCTACCTTATTTAACCAGTTCACTAAAAGTCGGCAGGCATTGGTTGCTGATTTATCAGGGCTGACTCGTGACCGCCAATACGGGGATGCGACCTATGAAGACAAATCCTTTATCGTGGTCGACACCGGCGGTATTGGTGAAGCAGATGACGGCAGCGGCAATATTGATGACTACATGTCTGAGCAGTCGCACACCGCCATTCATGAAGCCGATATTATCGTTTTTGTCGTTGATGCGCGAGCTGGTATGATTGGCGCCGATGCCGAGATTGGCAAGTTTTTGCACACCCTTGGCAAGCCGGTTTATGTTGCAGCCAATAAGGTTGATGGTGTCCATGAAGCGGCGCCTGCCGAGTTTTATGCATTGGGATTTGGCGAGCCGTATCCAATGGCAGCCAGTCATGGTCGCGGCGTCGGAAACTTGCTAGAAGTTTTGACCGCTGACATGCCGCCGCAAGAAAATGTTGTCGAGCCCGATGGTTTAAAGCTTGCTATTATCGGTCGTCCAAACGTTGGCAAATCAACGCTGGTCAACCGTTTATTGGGCGAAGACCGCGTGGTGGTATTTGATATGCCAGGTACCACGCGCGATAGTATTTATATTCCGTATAAACGCGATGGCAAAGACTACGTTTTAATTGATACGGCTGGTGTTCGCCGCCGCGGTAAAATCGATGAAAAAGTAGAAAAATTCTCGGTCATTAAAACCTTGCAGGCGATTGAAGATTCTAACGTGACCGTGATTGTGATTGACGCGCACGAAGGTATCGTTGACCAAGACTTGCATATGATTGGTTATGCGCTAGATGCTGGGCGCGCGTTGGTGGTTGCTATTAATAAATGGGATGGATTAACGCCAGATCAAAAGAACTATATCAAAATTGAGATGGATCGCCGTTTTAACTTTATTCCTTATGTCAAAGTGCATCTGATCTCAGCGCTGCACGGTACTGGCGTAGGTAATTTATATCCGTCCATCTTGCGCGCTTATCAATCGTCGATGTTTGAAGTGTCAACCAACCGTTTGACGCAGATTTTGCAAGATGCCGTCACTGCCAACCCGCCACCAACGGTTGCCGGTCGCCGCATTAAGCTACGTTATGCACATATCGGCGGACATAATCCGCCTGTGATTGTCATTCATGGTAACCAGACGTCTGCGCTACCCAAGAGCTATCAGCGTTATCTTGAAAACCAATTCCGCCAAGTGTTTAAGCTTGAAGGGACGCCGCTCAATGTTATCTTTAGACAAAATGACAATCCATATGCCAAGAAAAACGACACACCGACCAAAGCGAAGACCCAGCAGCTACGTCAACGTGAACGCAATCGCGCGCAGAAATTTACCACCAAAGATAAAAAGCGTTAATTTGGCCAGATAATGAACGTTTTTATGTTGCTGTGACAAACAAAGACGCTCTCATTCGCTGTTTTTCTATTCTTAGCTTTTTCTGTAATATAAAATGCCATGATGACTATATCAGTCGTCATGGTATTTTTTAATTTAAGACAGTGTTAAGTTACATTAAAATGTCGCATTGCCCTTATCCTACCTATAAAATAGCTGTACTATAATCACAAGTTGTCTTCACTCAGTTGAGTCATATGAACAACCGTCCGGTGCAAACCCTCCCCATGCTCGTTTGGCAATCTATCGTGCAGACCATGATTTTGGCTGTACTGGCGGGCTTTTTACTGTCTTTTGTCTATGGACTGGTACAGCACTATAAAGAAGAACGGCAGCATACTCGGCAGTTGGCAAACTTGCTGACACTTAGCGCGGCGAGCGTAGATGGCGACGAGGTCGTCGCTGAGCAAGTACGCTTTTTGTTAGAAAATGAGCAGAGTATCGAAAGCATTTTATTTTATACCACCTCTCAGCCTATTGCCGATAGCAATCTAACCAAAGATGACTGGAAAAATGCTTTATTTGCCAATACAGTCAGTCTTAATTATCCGGTTGTCGGCGACTATACCGATGGCAAAAGTACGCTTTCTATAGACAGTAATAGGCTAAACGGCAATCAGCAAGGTTTTAAGGCATTGCCCGCTATTAAATCTGAATCAAACTCGATCAGACAAGCAGCATCTGCTACAGTTGATACGGCTTTAGTAGGTTATATCAATATCACCTTAAATGTGGCGACGCTGCGCTCAAATTGGGTGCAAAGCAATTTATGGTTATGGTTAATGACGACTGCGTTGGCGATTGCTTGGGCGCTGTTTATTTTGCGCAAATTAAACTGGCCATCAAAAGACATTGCCGCGCTTACAGAAGTCTGTGATATTGTGCTTAAAAACCCTGAGCTTGAGCAGCTACCCGCGATTCCGCAGCGTTTTAAGTTTGAAGAATTGGTACAGATTAAACAGGCATTTGTGACTTTATTTAATCGCCTGCAAGCGTCGAAACAAGATTATGAAGCGCTGGCGGTTTTTGAGCAGCAGTTACATCAAAAAGATTTATCGCTCGATGTGCAGCTGCATAATTTTCAAAGCATGATTACCCACGAGTTAAAAACCTCGCTGAACGCCATTGTAGGCGGTTTGCAGCTGTTAGATGAAGGAGATCTAAACGATGAGCAAAAAGACGCGGTTGATATTATTTATAACGGCAGTGATAAACTGGTCTTAGCGCTTAATCAAATTATCCAGCTCAATCAGATTCAAAAAGGGCAAATTAGCCTACAAATCAGTGCGTTTAATCCGCTGCAATTGATCTCAGATCTGTTGGCAGAATTTGAACCTATTGCCCAGCAAAAGGGTCTCACGTTAAGCAGTCATATTCATCATATTGATTATAGCCTCGAAGGCGATGCCGAAAAAATCCAGCAAATATTGTCGATATTGCTGAGTAACGCCATTAAGTTTACCCCAAAAGGGCAAGTTAGCATTATCTCGCAGCTGACCCATTTCGATCATAGCAATCGCTGGCAAATTCGAATAAAAGATACGGGTATCGGCATCGATAGCAGCTTTATAGAAGATATTTTTAATCCGTTTTTCCAAGTAGATTCATCGCAAACTCGTGAGTATGAAGGTACGGGAATTGGCTTGCCCGTGGTTAAGCAAATGGCGCAGCTGATGGGCGCGAGTATTGAGGTCAACAGTAAGCTAGGAGTAGGAACTGAGTTTATTGTTACCTTTCAGATGTCTAACCAGCGCCAATCTCGCCAGCAATACTTGCTGACCGGACTAGATATTGTGTATTACTACTATCAAGATAGTGGCGCTTTGGCGGATGAGTTACAGCGCCTCGGCGCGCATGTCGTTTGCTGTCAGCATGAACAGCTGGTTATTGATGAAGTAAACAACAAAAAATTTGACATGGTAATGTTTGCTGAAGACGTATTACCAAGCAGCGCTGAAGCCTTGGCAAAGCGTATTCGGGCATCTGAAACCGAGCATCGGGCTTTGTTGGTGTACTGGTATTCACAGCAGCAGGCACTACATTTAGACAGCTTTGAGCACGGCTTGAAAGCGGCTGGGATAGATTACTGTCAGGTGGCGGGCTATGAAGATAAAGCACTTAGCAATTTGTTAAAAAGCTGGCTGGCTTGGTCTTAAAAGTAACCCTATTAAGCAACATAAAGTTAAAAACAGAATAATAAAAAAGACGCCCGTTAAAAGGCGTCTTTTTTATTACAAGTTACTGAGTAACGCGCTTAAAACAAGTTTTGTGCCCAGCGCGTAAAACGTTGCCAGATACGGCTCATAAAGCCTGATTGCTCAATATCGCTCATAGCAACAACGGGCACTGAGGCAATCGCTTTACCATCAATCACCGCCATCATTTTGCCGATTTCTTGACCTTTTTTGATCGGTGCTTCTAGGCTTTCAGGAATATCGACCACGGTGGTGATTTTATTTTTTTGCGTTTTGCTGGTCAAGATTTGCAAACTGTCGCCCGTCGCAAGCTCCACTTCGTCTGCTTCGCCAAACCAAACCGGTACTTTGCTGACAAACTGGCCAGCAGGTGCTTTCGTCACGGTGGTAAAGTGGCCAAAACCCCAGTTTAATAGTTCACGTGATTGATCGGCGCGGGCTTGTTGACTTTTTGTGCCCATGATGACAGAGATAAGGCGCATACCGTCACGGTTGCTTGATGCTACCAAGCAATAGCCTGCCGCATCGGTATGGCCAGTCTTTAAGCCATCAACCGTCGGGTCGGTAGCCAGTAGGGCGTTACGGTTACCCTGCGTGATACCGTTATAGGTAAACTCTTTTTCTGCATAAATACCGTAGTAGTTGCCGCTATTTTTGATAATAGCGCGTGCCAATTTTGCCAAATCTAAAGCCGATGCTTCGTGGCCTTCATCAGGCATACCCGTCGCGTTGACAAAATGGGTATTTTCCATACCGATTTTTTCGGCTTCTTCATTCATCAAGGTCGCAAACGAAGCTTCGCTACCAGCGATGTGTTCCGCCATGGCTTTTGAGGCATCGTTTCCTGATTGAATGATAATGCCGCGTAGCATATCGATGACACTGGCGGTTTTATTGACCGGTACATACATACATGACTGGCTGCTACTGCCGCGGCACCAAGCATTTGCGCTCATGAGCACCTGTTCGTCTTCTTTAAGATCTCCTGATGCTAAGCGCTGCTCAATCATGTAGCTGGTCATCATTTTTGTCAAAGACGCCGGCGGCAGTGGTTGATTGGCGTTTTTCTGCGCCAGTATTTCACCCGTGTTATAGTCCATTAATACATAGGCGGTATTGTCCATTTCAGGTGGCTGAATGGCTGCGCCCGCCATCATTGCACTCATAGAAACACTAACGCCCACTACCAGCTGTACAAGCTGTTTTTTCACATGCTTTACTGTCATAGATTGTTACACCGCATCATAAACCAAATGTATCTATCGCTGCTATCTTAGGCCAAATCTCATGGTTAATCTTTCATAAAACGCTGAAAATTGAAGCGTCAGAACAGATCTTTGCTGAAAGCCTTGACGACTGAGCGATGGACATAAAATTAACGCCTTATCTTAGCAAAATGCCGACCGATGGGGAAATGATAAATAAAATAAAATAAGCCCTAATGAAAAAATGGATTTATAGCTATTTTTTTATAAGCACAAAAAAGCTTGCTGTAGCGTCCATTGAGAGCAGACGATACAGCAAGCGGATTATGCTAGGTCAATCCAGCATCTACAACGTAAAAACATCCCGTATTTTATTATCGTTAATAGTAAGGGTGATTTTTTGCGCTGACTAGAAGCTAGAGTTTATTATATTCAATAGTTTGTTATGGTCAAATAACGGTAAAACAACGACTGCTTTATCCATGCTGATTAATGATATTCAGCATTGGCCAAATCTTCACACAAGGCTCTGTTTTCTTGCTTTGAGAAGCCCATCGTCCAACTGCGGATGCCTTGTAAGATTTGACGGTAATCCTGCTGGGTAGACAGATATTGAATGGCAGCTTTTGGGTCTTCTAACGACGGCATCAATTCATGAAGCTGAACGTTGTAAGATTTATAAAAGCGCTGTTTTTGTTTGCCATTTAACATCGGCGGACAAATCTCTGATAGCACTTGCATCACAGCAATCTCATGCTTGGTGATATTGACACCTGATAAATCTAGTGGAATAGTCGTCGACGAATTGGACGCGGCTTGGGTCGCTTGAGACAGCATAGCAATAGACGTTATCAGTCCTGCAAGACCCACCTTTGACGCGGTCTTTGCTAGCACAGAAGCTATAGATAATATCGATTGATTTTTCATTCAGTATTACACTCGCTTATCTTTGTTTGATGGTGCTATGTTAATCGGTAAAAAAACAAAAGTCACATAAAATATTGATTTGTGTGTAGATATATTGTGAGCCGAGCCGGGTTTCCAGCAACATATCAGCATTATATCGAGCTACGTTACCTCAACATAAAAGTATCAATTATTAATGTTGTCGCTTGTTGCCCACTGTAACCTCAACGCTATATTTTTATGCTAAAAAGTACTTATTACTGCCAAAAAATTGCTAATAAAAACAAGCGTTAAGGCGATTTAATCAAAAGGCTGGGTTCGTCTTTGGTTGCTAGTAGGGTATAATCGCCCAAAATCTCACGCGCTATAATCATTGTCTTGGTATCGGCAGGCGTGATTATAGCGGTTTTACGATAAGAAAGTAGAAAAGTGGACAGACGGTCACTAATAACGGATTTAAGCAAAATTGAGCAACCATGAAAATTTTAATGAGTAGTGATGATGGGGTACACGCTCCAGGATTATTAGCACTTTATCAGGCATTGTCTACTATCGCAGAGGTCGTGGTGGTCGCGCCAAGTAATGAGCAAAGCGGCTCTGCAAGTGCTTTGAGTATCTCAGCACCGTTATATACGCACAAGCTCGATTCTGGTTTTATTGCGGTGAATGGTTCGCCCGCTGATTGCATTTACTTGGCATTACATGAACTCTATCGTCATGCGAGTTTTGACTGGGTAATTACGGGCATCAACTCAGGTGCCAATCTCGGGCAGGACGTTTTATTTTCGGGTACCTTTGGTGCCGCTTTGACCGCACAACTTTTTGGCATACCAGCAATTGCCACTTCCTTAGTGGGCGGCGGCGTTAACGGTGAAGGGCAAGAGCAGGTCGGCCATTATCAAATGGCGGCAAATGAGATAGTCAAACTCTTGACGGATACACCGATATTAGATGCTTGCAAAAATTTGCCCTATCATGTATTAAACGTTAATATTCCTGATGTTAAAAGTGCTGCTGCGATTAAAGGTCGAAAAATAACGGCGCTCGGTCATAGTCAGATAGCGCGTCCTGTCCATCATATGGTTGACCCGCGTGGGCGTGATGCCTACTGGTTATCGCTACGCAAACGCCAACAAGAGTTATCAGCAGAAAGTAAAAGCATTGACTCATCAATTGTAAAGATGACGGATGACCAAGTGGTGGCAGCAGGGTATATTAGTGTGTCGCCTGTGCGCCTGCATCATACGCCAGACACAGCATTAGAAGCACTTTCGGCGCTGGTTTTGTAAGGTTGGTTTTATAAGTGAGTAGCCATAAACGTAACTTATAAATAATCGCAAATTATAAACATGTCGGTATGAGCAAATAGACACAAAAGCGTCATTAAGCCATTGACTGTTCATTTGTTAATGACTATTGGCGAAATATTAAACGGTATAACAGTTAGCAAAATGCTTGTGAGTAACACAAGGAGTTTGTGAGTAACGTAAAGAATAGGAAATCTGTATGAAGAAGCTTATTGCTGGATCGCACATGGCAACAGTGGCCTTGATGGGTACGTTAGCAGCAACATTGACGCTGGCCGGCTGTGCCACCAAGCCCACTTATCAAGGCCCAAATCAAGGACCTAGGATTATCACCAACGGACAAGGCGTTCCCAATTATCATCATGTACAGCGCGGTGATACCGTCAGCCAAATTGCCGAGCGCTATGGTCTAAATTATCGTCAAATCGGCGCGCTAAATGGTTTAGATAGCAAATATACGATTTATACTGGCCAATGGCTCAAATTATGGCAAGGTGAGCCTGTACGGGCTACCAATAATAATCGTTACAATGCACCTGCGCCTGCACAGACACGACCGCAGCCAACCTATACGCCGCCTGTGACCAGCACCCCAAATTATTCACAACCTCCCGTCTATGAAGTGACGGCTAACGCAACCTCAGGTTATGAGTATCCAAGCCGTAACCAAGTGATCCGTAACTTTGATGCTACCACCGGCAACATGGGAATGTGGTTTGCAGGAAATGTTGGCGATCCCGTTCTTGCTAGCCAATCAGGCACTGTGCTTTATGCAGGAAACGGACTGCCCGAGTATGGCAACCTAATTATGATTCGTCATAGCGATAACTATATTACTGCTTACGCGCACAACAGTGCGCTATTGGTCAGAGAAGGCGAGGCGGTAGAGCGCGGTCAGCGTATTGCAAATATGGGGAGCAGCGGCGAAACCAATCAAGTTGGCTTGGAATTTCAAGTGCGCTTAAACGGTAATCCTATCGACCCGCGTGCGGTGCTAGGGCGCTAAATTTTAACATTTTACCGCAGAAATCCCCTACCTCTAAGGTAGTGGGATGAATGCGTTTGACCTTGTATAATTATTATTATATGATAAATAAATAATTCAGTCTATTTATGTGAAGGTCTTGTAATCAAATGCTTTTAGATACTAATTCCCATTCAGTATTTTCGCTGAATTATCATCTAATTTTAGTCACTAAATACCGCAGACAAGTTTTTGATGACAAAGTATCAGACAGGGCAAAAGCTATTTTTGAGCGTATTGCACCTGACTATAAAATTGAGGTCATTGAGTGGAATCACGATAAAGATCATGTCCATATCTTATTCAAGGCACACCCTAAGACAGAAATTAGTAAATTTATTAATACCTACAAATCAGCAAGCAGTCGCTTATTAAAAAAAGAATTTCCTAAGATTAAAACCAAGCTTTGGGAAGATAGATTTTGGTCGCAATCATTCTGCCTAATCACGACTGGTGGCGCACCTCTTGAAGTTATTAAGCAATATATCATTGATCAAGGTAAATAATGACTAAGCAAATCCTTAAGGCTTATAAAGTTAGATTATATCCAAATGAGGATCAGCAGATATTCTTTGCTAAGTCGTTTGGCTGTAGTCGTTTTATTTGGAATAAGATGCTTGGTGACAAAATAGAACACTACAAAACCACAAAGACCGCTCTAAATAACACTCCTGCTCAGTATAAAAAAGAATTTGAATGGTTAAAGGAAGTTGATAGCTTGGCACTGGCTAATGTGCAGCAAAACCTAAGAGCTGCCTATAACACCTTTTTCAAACAAGGCACAGGTTTTCCTAACTTCAAAAAGAAAGGCGTTAAAGACAGTTACACCACCAACAACCAAAAAGGCACTGTGGCGATAACAGCCAACACTGTTAAACTGCCTAAGATTGGTCATATCACCGCCAAGTTCTCCGATAAAATCAACGGCTTGATCAAGAGTGCGACCATCAGCCGCACTCCGTCAGGTAAATATTTTGTCAGCCTACTGGTTGAAACTATCACTAAGCCACTACCAAAAACCCAATCAAACATCGGCATTGATTTAGGATTGACCCACTTTATCGTCTTATCAAGCGGTACGAAAGTTGCCAATCCTAAGTTTTTATCGAAGTTGCAAGACAAGCTTACGCGTGAACAAAAGATTTTAGCCAAACGTAGAGAAGTTGCTAAAGCGGATCAACGCAAGCTGTCAGAGAGCCGTAATTATCAGAAGCAAAAACTTAAAGTGGCTAGAGTCTATGAAAAAATAACCAACCGCCGCCGCGACTTTCTACACAAACTTTCATTCAATATCATCAAAAACCACGATGTTATTGCTATTGAGGATTTGAACATCAAAGGTATGGTTAAAAACCGCAAACTTGCAAAGGCAATCAGTGACAGCTCATGGTCGTCATTCACTACTATGCTGAGCTACAAAGCGGAATGGTACGGTAAAACGCTAGTGAAAATAGACCGATGGTATCCGTCCTCTAAAACCTGCTCAAACTGCAATCACCTACTGACCAAAGCTGAATTACCGCTATCGGTCAGAACGTGGAATTGTCCAAATTGTTTGCAGAAAAATGACCGCGACCTCAACGCTAGTATCAATATCTTACATCAAGGATTGATACTGGCTAAACAATCAAAAACTGTCGGTGCGACAGGGTTAGCTTAGTAAACTTACCTAACCACTGATACACGATACCGTATCAAGTATGGGTATTACCTAAGAAACCCCTACCTCTTTAGGTAGTGGGTAGTTCATGACGTTACATTGCTGTTATTTTTTAGTTGCTATTAGTCGCTTTTAATTGCTCGGCTACTTTACTTATTGATATTTGAGAATTTTATGTTATTAAAAAAACAATACCTTGCTGGGTTTTCTGCCTTGTTTCCAGCCTTAATCATGGTCGGCTGTACCAGTCAGCAGGCGATGCAAAAGCCGAGTAAACCTGTGCGCCAAGGTAATGTGCAAATTACCCAAACCCAAACCATTCAGGTAAAGCCAGCGCCCGTGCCAGTCGTCAAGCCGCAGCCCGTCGCCAAGCCAAGCTATAACAGTTTTTCTGATTGGAAGTCTGATTTTTCTATGCGCGCGATTGCAGCGGGTCATGATGCCTCAACGGTGCGCCGTTTGCTTGATTACGCTTACTTAAACCAGCAAGTCATCTCGCTGGATTCAGGACAGCCAGAATTTTCTAAGATGCCGTGGGAATATGCCGATTCTGCCGTATCAGATGGGCGCGTGAGCATGGGTAAGCGCAAATTTGCTGAGCAACGGGCGTTTTTATCGCAGTTAGAATCGCAGTATGGCGTCAATGCAGAAATCATCGCCGCGATTTGGGGTATGGAATCGTCGTATGGCGCTGTCACTGGCAATAGCAGTATCCCAAGCTCACTTGCCAGCCTTGCTTATGATGGTCGCCGCCAAGAGTTTGCTGAAACTCAGCTATTGTCTTTAGCGACATTATTGCAGCGCGGTGATGTCTCTTGGTCACAGCTTGATGGTTCTTGGGCGGGCGGCATGGGACAGACGCAGTTTATCCCTGATACGTGGCTGAAGCACGGCGTTGATGGTGACGGTAATGGTCACCGTAACCCATGGTCAACGAGCGATGCCTTGGCGTCTACGGCCAATTATCTGAGCAATTCAGGGTGGGTGCGTGGACTTGCGCCATTTTATGAAGCGACAGTGCCAGCTTCTTTTGATTATTCAACGGTTGGCACCAAGCAGCCTGCTGCTAGATGGGCGGCAATGGGCGTTGATACCATAGCCGATGTCTATTTGGATGCCAATACCGAAATGGAGCTGTGGCTGCCTGCGGGTAAAGATGGTCCAGTCCTGTTACTTAGCCCAAATTTCGATGTCATCAAGGTTTATAACAACTCATCAAACTATGCGCTCGGCGTCAGCTTGTTGGGTAAAGCCATTGCCGGGCAAGGCGGCTTACAAAAATCATGGCCGCGCTATGAGCGACCATTATCGACCGCACAAGTACGTAACTTACAGCAGCGTTTGACCAGCATGGGTTATGATACTAAAGGCGCTGACGGTATCGTCGGTACCAATACTCGTAAAGCGTTCCAGCGCTGGCAAGCGGACAATGGCCAAACCCCAGACGGCTTTATTACCCAACGCACAGCGTCTTCACTGGCGGGATGGTGAGATAAATTAAAGTCGCTGTTTTTGGATAACCATTATTTTAGGCGGTTGTTTAAAAAATAATGACATTGATGAATAAAAAAACTCCGTTAATGACGGAGTTTTTTATTGGTGGTTTTTTTAAATACGCCGCAGTTTAGATAGTGATATTAAACTCAACCAACCCAAACTCAGCACTATTATCATCTAAATATTTATCTGCCGTCACCGCGCCAATCACCGCGCTGACTTTTGGCTGGCGTGCATCCTTATTTAACAAGCGCCAATCCCCAAGCACGTAGCGTTTTTTATCTGTCGTCGCTTGATGTATATCTGGACGATGGGTATGCCCATGTAGTAAGGCATCGCTATTCGTTATGGCTTGTAGCACCGCATTATCATTGACATCCATGATATAAGCGGCTTTATTGGCGTTATTTTGCTGGCTTTTTTGGCGCATTTTATCGGCTATCGCTAAGCGTTTCTCTAAAGATTTACTGAGCAAATACCACTGGGTCAAACGGTTGCGCATCATTTTGCGAAAAAACTGATATTTTTTATCATCAGTACACAACGCATCACCGTGTTCCAAGCGATAATTTTGCTGTCCGACGGTTAACGTATACGGCTCATAAATCAGCTCGCCGCCGAATAGACTGCAAAATGGTTGCCCTAAGAGAAAATCACGGTTGCCATGCATGACCAATATCTCACAGCCAGCTACTCGTAGTTTTTTTAATTTAACGATAAGCGGGGTGAGCCAGTGCGTACGGCGCGCGTTTTCTGACAATGATAAATAAGCATCATCGCCAATCCATACTTCAAACCAATCGCCTAAGATAAATAAGCGTTTAAGCTGAGGCAGAGCAAGGCAATCATCAAGCAGTGCCAAAAAAGCCTGCACTAGGGCAGGCTCCTCGGGCGATAAATGCAAATCGCTAATCAAAACTTGTCGCACCTCATGAGGGCAGGTCGTGATTAAATGATTAAAGGTTTGCATGTATCTTTATCCTCGTGACGTCTCATAAGCTTTGTTAAGCACGCTTATTTGGTAACTATCTTTTCATAAAGAAAAGATTACTGAGAAACGATAGTCGCTGAGTTAATCACCACTGGCTCTTTTGGCACGTCAGCATGCATGCCAAAGCGACCAGTAGGAACGCTGCGCATTTTGTCGATGACGTCCATACCGCTGGTGACTTTACCAAATACGGTGTAGCCCCAACCTTGCATGTTTTTGCCAGTGTGGTTTAGGAAGTCGTTGTCTTTCACGTTAATAAAAAACTGGCTGGTCGCTGAATGCGGGTCTTGCGTACGCGCCATTGCAATGGTGCCTTTATCATTTTTTAAGCCATTGTCCGCTTCGTTTTCAATGGGCGCGTTGGTTGCTTTTTCTTTCATATCAGCGTCCATGCCGCCGCCTTGAATCATAAAGCCGTCGATAATGCGATGAAAAATCGTACCGTCGTAATGACCAGATTTGACATAGTTTAAAAAGTTTTCGACCGTTTTTGGCGCTTTTTCTTCATTGAGTTCGATAACGATCGCACCCATGTTGGTGTCAAGTTCGACTACTGGTGGCATGTCTACCATGTGATATTCCTTTTTAATTATAGCGCCTAAAATGACGCTGTTAAGTGGTGGCTGAAAAGTTGGTGACTAAAAAGTTATGGCTAGTCTAACGGCTTTTTTGTCGTCTGTCATGTATCAGGCTGTTAATGCCTTTGCAAAAGCTGATAGAATAACGCAACTTTATCTTTTATCAGCGATTTTTGATTGATTATTTTAACTTTATTAATTTGAACCTTCTATAAAGCGTAATGACGCGCGTTATACACTGAAAATTTGCGCTAGGAGCAATGAGTAATGAGTGAGCACTCAAGCAATAATGTACAAAAAGACGAACAAAAAAACGATTTTATTCGTAATATCATTCGCGACGATGTCAAGGCGCAAAAATACCCGCAAATCGTGACGCGTTTTCCGCCAGAGCCAAACGGCTACTTGCATCTAGGTCATGTCAAATCTATTTGCCTAAACTTTGGCGTGGCTAAAGAATTTGGCGGTGTTTGTAATCTGCGCTTTGATGACACCAACCCAACCGCAGAAAAGCAAGATTACATTGACAATATTGAAAATGATGTGAAATGGCTTGGCTTTGAATGGGCAGGGAATGCACACCATGCGTCAAGCTACTTTGATCAGTTGTATGCGTGGGCCGTGCAATTGATTGAACAAGGCGATGCTTATGTAGACTTGCAAACGCCTGAGCAAATCCGCGATAACCGTGGTTCATTTAATGAAGCTGGCACGCCTTCGCCGCAGCGTGATGCCAGTGTCGAAGAAAACTTAAAGCTTTTTAATGACATGAAAGAAGGCAAGTTTGCCGAAGGACAAGCGGTGCTGCGTGCCAAGATTGATATGGCAAGCCCAAATATGAACATGCGTGACCCGGTCATTTACCGCGTGATGCATCAAGCTCATCATCAAACGGGTGATAAATGGTGTATTTATCCAATGTATGATTTTGCCCATCCGCTCTCTGATGCGCTCGAAGGCATTACTCATTCACTGTGTACCTTAGAGTTTGAGGATCATCGTCCCTTTTATGATTGGGTTGTTGAAAAAATTGGCTTTGATGTACCGCCGCATCAATACGAGTTTAGCCGCCTAAATGTTGATTATACATTGACCAGTAAACGCAAATTAAAGCAGCTGGTCGACGAAGGTATCGTTAGCGGTTGGGATGATCCGCGTATGCCGACCATCGCTGGCATGCGTCGCCGTGGCTATACGCCTGAGGGTTTACGCGACTTTAGTGAGCGTGTTGGCGTAACCAAAGTGGACAGCGTCGTTGATTTTCGCCTGTTAGAATTTAGCATTCGTCAGTCGCTAGAGACGACGACGGCGCGCGGGATGGCGGTGCTTAAGCCGTTAAAAGTAACGATTACCAACTTTAGCGATGCGGTTAGCAGTTGGGAGTCACAAAAAGCCGATAGCGTCAATGCGCGCTGGGATGAGAACGCACAGACTTTATGGCTCACGCAGCCAAACCATCCAAATGTCGATATGGGCGAGCGCGAGATTCCGTTTACCGAAACCCTTTATATTGACCAAGGCGATTATGAGATTGAACCGCCAGCAGGTTATAAGCGCTTGTCGCCAGAAAAAAATGAGATTCGCCTGCGTAATACCTATGTCTTGGCAGTGACCGAGCATGTGCTAGATGACGCAGGCAATGTGGTTGAGCTTAAAGCAACGATTGATCCGGCAACCCTAGGCAACAACCCTGAAGGCCGTAAGGTTAAAGGTGTGATTCATTGGGTATCAGCAAGCCAAGGCGTGCCCGCGACCGTGCGTATGTATGAGCAACTATTTAGTGCTGAAGATCCAGGCAGCGTTGCCGACGTCCATCAAGCCCTAAATCCTAATTCATTGACTGAGCTCGATGCCGTGGTTGAGCCGTCATTGGCAAATGCAGATGCTGGTACGCGCTTTCAGTTTGAGCGTGAGGGCTACTTTATTGCCGATAGTAAAGATCACAGCAGTGACAAGCCCGTATTTAATCAAATCGTGAGCTTACGTGATAGCTATAAGCCGGCTTAAATTATGGCTACTGGTTCTACTATAGTGAACTCACATTAACGATACAGTGCGGCTGAGATGAATTTTTCGTAGCCTCTGTGATAACAGCAAGCAAGGAAAATTTATATCAGGCGCACATCGTTATTGATTTATCGATTCTGTTTTGAACCAGTATTTAAGACATTACTGAACAATAGTAGTTTGCAAATTCGCCCATTTCTAGTACGCTAGGGATGGGCTTTTTTGTATAAGTATGGATTTTAATAATAGAGGGTGAGGGTTGCAAACAGTTAAATAAAACATATACAAACCTACCTATTTATTACTATATTATAGATAGATTATATCTATAATATAGAGAGCAAGTTATGGGGAAACTGGTTAGTATTGGGGAGGCTGCCAAACATTTCGGGGTTGCTCAATCCACATTAAGACGTTGGGATGAGGATGGTACGTTAGTCGCCAAGCGAACCGAAAACGGGCATAGGCGATATGATTTAAGTGAAATCAGACCGCATTCCTTGAATACACCACCTAAATTAGACCGAAAAACCATTGCTTATGCTCGTGTGTCGAGTCGTGATCAAAAAGACGACTTACTTCGCCAGTCTCAAGTTTTGGAACTTTATTGTGCCAGGCAAGGCTGGACTTTTGAGACGATTACCGATCTTGGTAGTGGAATGAATTATAAAAAGACAGGCTTAAAAAACCTGCTTGATGACATACTGAGTAATAAAATTGAACGGCTGGTAATTACCCATAAAGACAGGCTTTTACGATTTGGTGCAGAACTGGTTTTCATGTTGTGTGAGGCTCGTGACGTTGAAGTGGTAATAATCAATCAAGGTGAAGAGTTGAGTTTTGAGCAAGAATTAGCCCAAGATGTATTGGAGATTATCACCGTATTTTCAGCGAGGCTATACGGCTCTCGCAGCAAGAAAAACCAACAATTAATAGAGGCGGTTAAAAAAGCATTATGATCCGTGGACACATTATCGAACTCAAGCCAAACAACGTACAGGCAAATCACCTTGCTCGTGCTTGTGGCGTGGCGAGAAAAGCCTACAACTGGGCTTTGCATGAGTGGCAGCGGCAGTATGCGCTTGACAAAGCGTACCGTGATGCGTGTTTGGCCGCAGGCGTTGAGGTTGATACTAAAAATCTAAACAAGCCCTCACAGGCGAAGCTCAGACGCGAATTGAACGCCATTAAGCGTGAATTATTCCCCTATATGCTGAAAGTGACCAAATGCGCTCCGCAGGCGGCAATCATGCAGTTGGGTGATGCTTATAACAACTTCTTTAAAGGCTTAGCGAAATACCCAACCGCTCGTAAAAAAGGCCGTGACGATAGATTCAGTTTATCCAACGACCAATTTGCCATTAAAGGTAAATCCATTCGTATCCCAAACTTGGGCTGGGTTCGCTTAAAAGAAGCTTTACGTTTTGACGGCAAGATCATGTCAGCCACCATCTCTAAACGTGGCGGTAAGTGGTTTGTTAGTGTGGCTGTTGAAATACAAAAAGCTGTAATTCCTACTAAAAAGACAGGTAAAAGCGTTGGTGTTGATCTTGGTATTACCGACTTACTGGTTTTATCAGACGGCACTAAAATTAAAGCGCCAAAACCACTTCAAGCAAACCTTAAAAAACTAAGAACGCTAAACAAAGCGCTCAGTCGCACTAAAAAAGGCAGTAAAAACAGAGAAAAAGCGAAAACCAAGCTCTCTCGTTTGCACTATAAGATCAGGTGTATTAGGCAAGATTCTCTCCATCAAATCACAACAAGTCTGGTTAATGAGTTCGATGTGATTGCGATTGAGGATTTGAATGTCAAAGGTATGGTTAAGAACAGGCGGCTATCAAGAGCTATCAGTGACTTGGGTTTCTTTGAGTTTAAGCGACAGCTTATCTACAAAGCCACTGAGCAAGGCAAGGTTGTGAAATCAGTCGGACCCTTCTACCCAAGCTCAAAAACCTGTTCAAACTGCAATCATATCCTTGGTAAAGATGAGCTAACATTGAAAATGCGTGAGTGGTTGTGCCCTAACTGTCAGGTTTCTCATGACCGTGACCTCAACGCCAGCATCAATATTTTAAATAACGCGACTGTTATTTTAACAGCTGCATAATCCTGTTTATTGGACGGTGAGTTCCATCGCCAATTAAAAAAGTCTGTGGAGTCGTGGTCAGTCTAAATCTCAAATGAGAAATAGCGCGTGACAATGAAGCAGAAAGAAAACGTCAAACCTATCTAATAGTCAATATTGGCTAGGTTTGAGTAAGATTTTTGGAACGGCAGTTAAATGGCAAAGTTTTTAAACAGTAGTGGCACGACTTATCATTTAGAAGAATTGATTAAAAATGCGTCTGACAGGTTGATTATCATTAGCCCGTATCTAAAGCTGAATGAGCGTATTAAAGAGCTACTAGAAGACCGCAATCGTCTAAAAATTGATATTAGAATCGTTTACGGTAAAAATGACTTGCACCCTGAAGAAATAAATTGGCTTAAAAATTTAACCTTTATTCGTACCAGCTTTTGTAAGAATTTACATGCCAAATGCTACCTTAACGAAAATGAATGCATTATTACCAGTTTAAATCTTTATGAATTTAGCCAAGTCAATAATAATGAGATGGGCGTACTGATTTACCGCAATGAAGACGCCAAGCTCTATGCGGATACGTATGAAGAAGCCCAGCGTATTATTCGTATCAGTGATGAAGTGCGTATGTCGCTTGAGAAAGTAACTGAGTCCGAAAGTAGTTCAGACAATACGATCAATGCTAATACCTCATCTCAAAGCCCTGCTGCAAAAACTACTGTTAATTCTAACGAAACGCCTAATTATTCGAAGCTGACAACTGCAAAGCTTGCCAAAGATTTAGGCTTAAAGACACAAGAGTTAAATGATAAGTTACTCGCTGTTGGCTATTTACAAGAGCAAGACGGCGAGCTCGTATTAACGGATGCAGGACGCGCCGCTGGCGGTACTAGCAAACGTGGTAAATTCGGCGAGTTTTGCTTATGGGACTCGGGAATGGTGATCTGATAATCTTTGAGCGTTGCCGTTTAATCACCCAATAAGCACATATTCTCATGTTAAATTACTTAGTAATAAACGGCATAAGCGCATTACAATCCATCACAAGACATTCATAACCAGTTTGCTAAGATGGAAGAGAATTTTAGCTGACGTACTTTAAGTTATTGTGTAGTATTGACCAAGTACGTTGGTAGCTAGGTACGTTTATAGCTAGGTACATTTATAACTAGGTACGTTTATAACAATAGAGCGCATGGATACTTTTAGGTCTCAGGGCTCATTACTAACATAAATCATAAATAAGGAATGAAGCATGGCACATTTACGTTTGGGTGATACCGCACCAAATTTTGACGCCTCAACCACCGAAGGTGATATTAATTTTTATGATTGGGCAGGGGACAGCTGGGTAGTATTATTCTCGCATCCTGCAGATTATACGCCAGTATGTACCACTGAGCTTGGCCGTACCGCAGCATTGGGCGGCGAGTTCCAAAAGCGCAATGTAAAAGCAATCGCGTTATCTGTCGATGGCTTAGAAGATCACAAAGGCTGGGCAAAGGATATTGAAGAAACCCAAGGCACCGCTGTTAACTTCCCTATCATTGCCGATTCAGATCGTAAAGTGGCCGATCTTTATGACATGATTCATCCAAATGCCGACAATACCGCGACGGTCAGAAGTGTGTTTATCATTGATCCAAACAAAAAAGTACGCTTAACCCTGACTTATCCAGCCAGCTGTGGCCGTAACTTCGATGAAATCGTCCGTGTTATCGATGCGATGCAATTGTCTGATGAGTATAATGTCGCAACGCCAGTTGATTGGAAAGAAGGCGATGACGTTATCATTCCACCAAGCGTGAAAAATGAAGATATCGCCGCCAATTATCCTAAAGGTCATACCGAAGTTAAGCCATATTTACGCACCACCCCTGCACCTAATAAATAAATTGAACGTGTTTTACTGATGCAGTTGATTAAAGCAGTTATTTAAAAGCAGTGAGCCCTATAACGTCAAGTTATGGGGCTTTTGTTTTTTCGCTTTTTACAGTTCATTTTGTTATTAAAAGAGCACGTTTGATAAGGTTTTGCTATGATGGCAAAAGCAGTCTATGACTATTAAACAGCATATCTATAACCTTATCCATACGCGTTAATGCCATAATCATCATAAAATCTATCAGCGCTGAGCCGCTTTTGAGACCATCTTACAAGGAGTTTGTCATGAAAAAATTATACGTTACCCGTACTGCGCCCAATCCACGTAAAGCGCTTATTTTATTAGCCTCAAAGGGTATTGATGTCGACGATATGGATGACATCGATGTGGTAGATATCGATTTTGCTGCTAATGAGCAAAAATCCGCTGAGTTTACCAAAATCAATCCGATGCAGACGGTCCCTGTTTTAACCTTGGATGACGGTACGGTGCTTAATGATTCACAGGCTGTGTGCGAATATCTTGACCGTGTCTATGGCGAGCGCTCGGTGATGGGCAATGATGTGGTACAGCGGGCACAAGTATGCTCGATGCGCCGTATTGCTGAGTTTGAAGTCTTGTATAACTTTATGCTCGCGTTTCAGCACAGTCATCCGTCCAAGGCTCAGCGTGTTGAACAAGTGCCAGAGTTTGTGGCACCGTCCATCGCGCGCGGGGTCAAAGCGCTGTCGTATTTTGAAAACGCCTTAGAGGGGCAGGAGTATTTGGTTGGTGGCCAGTTAAGTTTTGCCGATATCGTGCTCTATTTAGGCTTAGATTTTGGCAAAGCCGTAAAAGTAAATCCAAATGAACACGGCGAAAATCTTGCCCGTTTTTATCACATGATGCATGAACGCTTTAGTATTAAGAACATGGCAAAGGCGCAACCTGATTATAAAAGTGAGTAAATTAAACGATATTTTATAAATTTGGTAGTATATTTCTATAGCCTTAAGTAGCCGCTGTGATTGGCAGCTACTTAAGGCTTTTTTAATTGTTAAATTAGAAAAACACTCATAAATAGTTACTATCAATCTATAAAATTAAACACTTTGTAACAACGACAGTGGTCATCAGCGCTATAGTAGTCAAATTATTACGCTTTAGGTAACTGGCTTTAAATAAGGGGATATAATCACTCCTTGTATTGTAAAAATAGATTATGAAAAGTTTAACCACAAGGTATGACTGTTATGACCTCGTCTTCTAAAACGCTATCTTCTGCAACGCTGTCTTCTACAAAATCATCTTTTATTACTTCACTAGCTAGATTGGCTTTATTACCCAGTATCCTAGCAGCAAGTTTGGCGTTAGGGGCGTGCCAAGATGCTTCTAGACTCAATGCAAATGATGTACAAGACGAGGGTAGTATGAATACTAGCGGTGCAGATGGTAGCGTTACGGCGTCTGATGCTATGACAAACGATGAGGCCGTAACAGATAAGATGAGCGCTGAAGAACAAATGATAGCCCGTCTGTCACGTTACCGCTGGACACTCATGTCTGCTGAAAATAAAGATGCACAGCCATTAAATCCGTTGTTAGATATCAAGGACCAAGTGCGTTTATCCTTTAACCAATACCAAGGTGAAAATAGCCTAAATTATAGCGTTGGCTGCAATACCATGAGCGCAAGTTATCAGCTGCAAGGCCAGACTTTAACTGTCGGAGACGGTATGAGTACCAAAATGTCCTGCGGTGAGCTTGATAAGGCGGAAAGCCAATTAAGTCAGCTGATGCAAGGAGCGAGTCAATTGGCATTAGTGACAGAAGGCAGTGCTAAAGATGCCAATGCTAAAGATGGCGATTCTAGCGAGCAAAGCGCGAAAGACGACAACTCTGAGAGTAACATTGTTAAGAGTAATAAGCCAATATTAACGCAGGTCACTAGCGATGGCGCGACGCTAATTTGGGAAGGTAAACTGACCTCACAAGCAAAATATAACAGCAAAGGTGAAACCGTTTTTTGGGCAGTAAATGCTAAAAAAATAGCCTGCGCCGATAATAGCTCAGAGATGTGCTTACAAGTAAAACCCATTACTTATGATGACCAAGGTATAAAGGTTAGCGAAGGTGAATGGACAGCCTTTAACGGTGAAATCGATGGTTATCAGCCTGATGGTATGCATGATGAAGTGCTACGTTTGCAGCGTTATCAGTTAGATGGTAATGAGAGTGCAGAAGATGAAGAATATGCTTATGTACTAGACGCGGTGATTGAAAGCGCCGTAGTAGACTAGTGACTTGTTAGAGCGGATTCGTTAACTATTTCATGGTAACTGTGAAAAAATAGTGACAATACTGCTGATAGTTTAAATAAAAAACACGCGCCATTTGCACGCGTGTTTTTTTTATGCTTGTTAGCTTTACCAATTACTGCAAGGCCTTCTTACTTTAACGCAAATTTCCTAAGTCTTCTTCCGTCAAACGCCAGCGGCCTTTTTTCTTCGAAGCACCGCGACCGCGCATGGCACTATTTAAAATTAACTTGTTCATTGAGTGGCTTGAGTGTGCATGACAGATAGCGCAGGCAAGTCCATCGGCGGCATCTTGTTGCGGTACAACCTCTAAAGACAGGATGCGGCAGACCATTTCTTGTACCTGCTCTTTTGCTGCGGCGCCATAACCGCAAACGGCTTGTTTAATTTGACGCGCCGTATATTCTGATACTTCCAAATCTAAGGCGACCATTGCAGCAATCGCCGCGCCGCGAGCTTGCCCAAGCTTTAGCGCTGAGTCTGGGTTTTCTGCCATAAATACTTGCTCGATAGCCGCATAAATAGGCTCATCGCTATATTTTAAATGGTGCTGGGTGATGCGCGTCAAACCATTAAAGATACGCTTTAGGCGTTCAGGCATCTCTTTGGTATCCGTACGGATGGTGCCCGCGTCAATATAGGTTAGTTTATCGCCCGTTTGTTGGACAATGCCATAACCGGTCATGCGCGAACCCGGGTCAATCCCGATAATAATTGCCATAGTATTCCGTCTTGCTTACATTTTGTTTTATGGCTTAAAAATCAGCCGTAAGTTTGATAGTATAGCAATCAATCCCCATATACATCATATGTTAGCCATATTAATTTGCATGGCGCTTAATTTTTTAGCTTTTATCTTATAGGACGACACTTTATGGGTCAGATAGTTGGTATTGCCATCGTTTGGTTTATTATCGAGATGCTACTGTGGTATTTACTTGCTCAATTTATGAGCGGTTGGTGGGTGTTTATGTGGTTTATTATCGCCGCCGTCATCGGTATCTCTCTCGTGCGTAAAGGCATGGCAGCACTCAATCCAATGGCACAACAAATGAAAGCTGGCGGTATGATGAACCCTGCTATGCGTCCGCAAGAATCTACCATGATTAAAAGCGTGGCTATGGCGGTCGCGGGTATTTTGCTCCTCATTCCAGGTGTGCTTAGTGATTTGTTGGCGTTATTGGTGGTATTGCCGCCGGTACAAAAGAAACTTAAAGACTTGGCCAATAACTACGTCATGAACAATCAGCAAAAAATGATGGAGATGATGGCAAAACAGATGGGTGGACAAATGGGCGGCCAAAATCCGTTTGGCGGCATGGGCGGTCAAAACCCATTTGGCGGCGCAGGCGGCATGAACAACCAAAACCCGTTTGGTCAGCAGCCACAAAACCCATTCGGCAATGTGTTTAAACAGCATACAACGGTTGATGGTACTGCTAAAAACGTCCCTAAAGATGTGAAGAAAATTACCAAATCTGCTAACGATGAATAATCGATTTATTGTTAAGTAAACGAATAAGCGGACATAAAAAAAGCCCCCTTTATCAATGATAAAAAGGGCTTTTTAGGGGTTAAAAACTATTTTTTTGATTCGAATATTTATAAATAAATCCAATAAAAAACAGTCAATAACAAATGGAACAACCGAAGTGCCGCCGTAAGATGGTGACCCATGAACCGTGAAGTTCAGGGCGGATGCGTCACTGCCTCTGCAGGTTTCCTGATACACCGCAAGCGGTGCAGGCATACACAATGAGGCAATAGGTACCACATCCTGGTAAAGCATTATCGGCTCAGGGAATATACATCTACTAGCCAACACTTCAGAATATAATTATCTTAACCAATGACTTGAGTGATTGCAAGTACGTTTTACAGATTGATACGTAGGGTTAATTTGCAGCATTATTAATGGTGAGTGCTAAGCATAATTTTATAAGATAAGACGCTACAAACGCCTAACTACCGGCTCTTAGAGGCAATTTTTCAGCTATTTTGAGATGTGTGTTAATATAGAGCCTTTAAACAACTCAATATAGCATTATAGGCTAATATAGCATTGTAGGCGTTCATTCACTTGAGGAGCGGTAATCCATGACCAATAATCAGCAACCAGCAGAATTTATCGACGATAGTCAGGCTCAGCTCAATAATAAACAGGATAGCGAGCAAAATAAAAAAGTGCCGCATGTCTTAATGATATTAGATGGTTTTGGACATCGTGAAGACGATAAGGATAATGCGATTGCTGCCGCCAATATGCCAAATTTGGATAAGATTTATCAGCAGTATCCACATGGCTTAATATCGGCTTCAGGGGAAGATGTCGGTTTGCCAAACGGTCAGTTTGGTAACTCAGAGGTGGGGCATATGAATTTGGGCGCCGGCCGCGTCCTTTATCAAGACTCAACCCGTATTTCAAATGAAGTGGCCAATCGTGAGTTTTACAAGAACGAAGCGCTGGTTAATGCGGTAAAAGCGGCCAATGAGCGCGGCGGTAATGTACATATCATGGGGCTATTATCGGATGGCGGCGTCCACTCGCATCAAGACCATATCGAAGCGATGTGTCATTCAGCATTGGTACACGGTGCTAAAAATGTCTTTGTGCATTGTTTCTTAGACGGCCGTGATACGCCGCCAAAGTCTGCTGATAAGTATATCAACCGCTTACGTGACCATATTGCAAAACTCAATGACCATTACGAAGGTGGCCGCGTCCAAATTGCCAGTATCATCGGGCGTTATTATGCGATGGATCGTGACAATCGCTGGGAGCGCGTGCAAAAAGCCTATGAGCTGCTTACCGAAGGAAAAGCGGATCGCCTAGCAACGCGCGCAGATGGCGCGATACAGGCCGCTTATAAAGCCCGCGAAACCGATGAATTTATCAATCCAACAACCGTTATTGGTCGCGACGAAGTGCCATATACCGTCGATGATAACGACGCACTTATCTTTATGAATTTCCGTGCCGACCGCGCCCGTGAGCTTGCGCAGGCCTTTGTGCTCCCAGATCATGAGTTTTCTGGTTTTGCCCGTCATAAACAACCAAAGCTTGCTGCGTTTGTGATGTTGACGAAGTATTCTGACGTGCTAGCAGACAATTCAAAAACCAGCATTGCTTATTATCCGACTTCCTTAACCAATACGCTTGGCGAATATTTGCAAAATATAGGCAAAACCCAGCTACGTATCGCTGAAACTGAAAAATACGCGCATGTGACCTTTTTCTTTAGCGGCGGCCGTGAGGAAGAATATAACGGCGAAACGCGTATTTTAGTGCCATCGCCTGATGTCGCCACTTATGATTTAAAGCCAGAAATGAGCGCACCTGAAGTGACCGATGAATTGG
Organism: Psychrobacter sp. UBA5136; assembly: GCF_002414005.1. Taxonomy (GTDB): domain Bacteria; phylum Pseudomonadota; class Gammaproteobacteria; order Pseudomonadales; family Moraxellaceae; genus Psychrobacter. The sequence continues at coordinate 28,698 of NZ_DHYG01000063.1, read as the reverse complement.
TAGCGGCTATTGAGTCGGGTAAATACGACGTGCTCGTGGTCAACTACGCCAATGGCGATATGGTCGGACATACAGGTATCTTTGATGCAGCGGTTAAAGCGGTAGAAGCATTAGACGTGTGCATTGGACGCGTAGAGAAAGCGGTACGCGCTGCGGGCGGCGATATGCTTATCACCGCTGACCATGGTAACTGTGAGCAGATGCAAGACTACGAAAGCGGGCAGGTACATACGCAGCATACTACTGAGCTCGTACCATTGATTTATATTGGTGAGCAAGCCGTAAAAGTCCGTAGCGGCGGTAAGCTCAGTGATATCGCGCCAACTATTTTGGCGTTGATGCAAGTAGACAAGCCAGATGAGATGACTGGTGAAAACTTACTGGTTCCAGCATCGTAAGTCAGTCATTTAATGTTGTTAGCTAATTTTTGTAAAGAAGGGGAGGATATAGCCTATCTTTCCTTTTTTTATGTGTTTTTTTCAATGTTTTTGCTGCCATGCTCTCAATACATTTTGCCTGATACATATTGCCAAAGTTATTTGCAATATTGTCCTAGTCGTCGTTAGCAGCTTGATGGTATTTTAGACGATATTATTAACGAATAACTTTATAATTGTAAACAGCCATATAATAACGTTATATATCTAAAAAGTGATAAAAATAAAAACCAAACCAATTTTTTGAGTGATTTTTTTTATGCGCCCGACCCGCTCTTTATCCTTATTACTGTCTAAAAGATTGGAGAACCTCATGATGCCACTATCTGCTCGTTCTAAAACTTTTAGCGTTACCTTTATGAGTCCTCAGTTATTAAAGCCAGTGCTTATGACCAGCTTACTGGGTTTGAGCGCCGTGAGTGTGTCATCACAAGCTGCTATCAATAATAATGATAAGATTAGTCATACTGGCAAAAATCCTACCGCAAGCGTACAGTTAATCAGTCTTAATGCCGATGATGTGCCAGTAAATAATGGCGCGGACGATTTATCAGATATTGCAGAGGTGCTGGAGTCTGCCGATCAAGTCGATGACTCAATAGATGCCATCGCTGATGAAAGCGCGTTGAATAATGAATCAGGCACTATAAATACAGATATTCCAGCAGAAGTCGCGCAGGTATCTTTAAAAGCGATTGCGCCTGAAACGCTAAAAACCTTTGTCGCTGTCATTGATTTGGTGCGCCGCGAATATGTCGATACGGTGAATGATGAGGAGCTGTTTAACAATGCCATGAGTGGTATGTTGACCAAGCTCGATAGCCATGCTGAGTTTTTGGATGCAGAGGCCTATGAGAATCTACGCGCTTTTACCGAAGGCGACGTCGGTGATATTGGTATCAAGGTGCAGTATGATCCAAAACAGGGTTATTGGGTGATTACTGAGGTAATTGATGGCTCACCTGCCGATAAAAAAGGCATTGCCGTTGGCGATTATTTGCATCAGGTGGATGAGTTTAAACTTGGCGAGGAAGAAGAAAGTAATGATATCGAGCAGCTGTTAACGGGCATTGCGGGCACGCAAGTAGATGTGGTGACATCAAAGGCCGGTCGCCGTAAGCATACTACGACTTTACAGCGCAATCACAATCATCCACAAATCATTGAAACTCGGCTGGTCGATGGTATGGCGATTATTAGATTGCCCGCGTTTCAAAACAATAGCCGCGAAAAGCTTTTGCAAGGATTGATTGATTTGGACGCGCCTGTCTCAGGAATCTTATTGGACTTACGGGATAATCCAGGTGGGGTGTTGGCATCGGCCGTGAGCGTTGCTAGCTTGTTTATGACTGATACTGATGTGGTACAAGTAAAAGGTCGCCAAAGTAATTCGCGCACCTTATCGACCCAAGGTGCAGCGTTATTAGAAGCCCTGCCAGTCGTAGTATTACAAAATCGTTATTCCGCTTCAGCTGCGGAAGTATTAGCCAGCAGTTTGCAAGCGCAAAAGCGCGCGACTATCTTGGGTGAAGTCAGTTACGGTAAAGGCTCCGTCCAGTCCGTTATACCGCTTAATGACGAGCAGGCGGTTAAGCTTACCGTTGCCAATTATATGACTGCCTTGGGCAAAAAAATCGACGGGGTTGGGGTAGAGCCTGATATGATTTTACCCGATAATGAGAGCACGTGGGAGCAGCAGGCGCTTGATTTACTCAAGCAGCAGGCACTGCCGTCGGGTATCCGCTTTGTCCGTAAGGCCCAAGCGGCAAGCAGTGCCAATCGAGATGGCAGAAACACTAAAAATAAAGCCTCTCAAAACAATACGGTTATCGATCATGTGATTGATAAACCGACTGCCAAAGACAAGCCTTAATTTAGATAGCGTTTAAATTGAGGCTTAGCGTTAATTAAAGCATCGCTTTAGCGGAAATGAACGTTTACTACTCAGCCTGATCTTCAGCAATCTCTAGTTTTGTCATACGATAGCGCAGAGAACGAAAAGTCGTGCCTAATAGTTCGGCCGCTTGGGTCTTATTCCAGCCCGTTTGCTTAAGCGCCGTTATAATAAGCCGTCTTTCTTGTTCTTGCAGATAGTGTTCTAATCCTTGAGCTGGTAATTGACCAGTGGCACCATTTTCTTTATTTATGGGCTGTTTTAATGCTTCTTGCTTATCAGCGTCGTTTCTTAACGGTTCTGGTAGAGCGTTAGATGCGGGTTTAGCAGTTTTTTCTACAGTACTGGGCACTGCGCGCGCCGTCATTGAAGGCGCGGTCATTGAAGGATAGTGCTGAGTAGTGGTGCGATAAGGATGTATATTGGTTTTCGCTTGCTGCACGCTCTCTGTTGCTACATGGTCCTTTACTGAGTTGTCTTTTGTCGTTTCCGCTACTAGATTCTCTTTTTTATCTAAAGGAGAAACGGTAGAGGTGGTCGCTGGTTTGGCGCTGATATTTTGGCTTACTGGAGTGATGGCTTCTTGATGGTTTAATTGTTGGTTTAATTGACGGTTATCTAAGTTTTGATGGTTATCTAAATCAGGCAAACCTAAATGACTGGCATCGATAGTAGACGTCTCTGCTAAGGTGACTGCACGCTCAAGGACGTTACGTAATTCGCGAACGTTACCGGCAAAGTCATGGTGTTGCAGGCGCGCACAAGCATCGTCAGTCAGCGTTGGCGGCGCCTCTAGTTGCCATTCATCCGCAATCAGGCTCAAAAAGTGCTTGGCTAAGACCGGGATATCATCACGCCGCGCATTTAGCGTTGGCAGTTTAAGCTCAATGACATTAATGCGGTAGTACAAATCTTGGCGAAAGCTTCCTGCCTGTACCAGCTGATTTAAATCTTTATGCGTCGCTGATAAAATGCGTATATCGACCGGTATTTCTTTGGTATCGCCGATTGCTCGCACGGTTTTTTCTTGGATAGCGCGGAGTAATTTAACTTGCATGGCTAACGGCAAGTCGGCGACCTCATCTAAAAAAAGCGTGCCGCCATTGGCCTGTTGAAACAGCCCTTGTTTATCGGCCACAGCGCCGGTAAAGCTGCCTTTTTTGTGACCAAAAAATTCTGATTCCATGAGCTCTGATGGTATCGCGCCGCAGTTGACTGGCACAAAGCTGCCATCTCGGCGCGGGCTTAAATCATGAATCAAGCGCGCAACCACCTCTTTACCTGTCCCTGACGCGCCCGATAAAAAAACCGGCGCTTGCGAACGTGCCAATTTTAAAATGGTATTTTTTAGCGGATGCATCACCGCGGAGTCGCCAATCAGACGGCTATCGAGCATCTCCTGCTCAGGTGAGCGCTCAGGGGTGGACTTGGCAGTATTATCTTGGTGAATAACCTTGAGGGCGTTTTCGACCAATTGACGCAGACGTGGCAGCTCAAGCGGTTTATTAACAAAATCAAAAGCGCCCAGTTTTAACGCTTCAATGGCCAAATCCATACTGCCGTGCGCCGTAATCACCGCGATGGGCGTACTCGAGCTGGCGCTGATGTGCTTGACCAATTCTAATCCCGAACCGTCAGGCAACTTTAAATCGGTTAAGCAAAAATCATAGTCATTTTCTTGCCAATAGGATTTTGCTTGTGACAAGGTATAAGCCACATCGCTTTTGATACCCATCTTGGTTAAGGTGATTTGCATCAAACGGCATAAATCTACTTCATCATCAACGACTAGCGCGGTTGTGGTCATACATTATCTCATCGTCTTCAAGTACTACAAGGGTGTTAAAAATAACCGTGACAGGGTTTATAAAGTATCAATAATGGTGCTTATAACAAGCCTGCCTATTTACCATTTTTACCATTATTTTTACAACTGCTCGGAAAACGCTTCGTCAGCGCTCTCAGGGACGTCAGTATAAATGGCGGGTGCAATCAGGCGAAAGCAGGTTTTGTTATGGTCAGGAATATAAAGCAAGCGTGCATGATTGGCCTCACAAAATGCTTGCGATAAATATAATCCCAATCCTGTACCAGCCTTATCGGTGGTAAAAAACGGATTAAACAAGTGGTTTAAATCTGCGCTACTAACGCCCGTGCCATCATCTAATACATCAATTATAACATCGTTATCGGCACAATAAATCTCGATTTCCACAACAGCATGAGGGTGAGCATAGCTGCTATAACGTAAGCCATTATTGATTAAATTAATAAAAACTTGCTCTAACTGATGCGGGTCGAACGAGATGGTCGGCTGCGTCTTCATGCGTAAAAAAACATCGTGGCCTTGAAAATAGTTTGCCAAAAAGGTTGGCATCCAGTCAGCAAGGTCAATCATTTGCTTATTGGCGGTCTGCTGGCGCGACAGTTTTAAAACGTCTTCTATAATACGATTGACGCGTTTTGTTTGCGTAAATATCATTTTATAAAGCTCATGGTTGCCAGCCATGTCATTATTTACGCTCGCCTCATTGTCTGCTGTCTGGCTTTCTTCGATATCTTCTATTAATAATTGACTGGCTTGCGAGATAGCGGCTAAAGGATTTCTTATCTCGTGGGCAATGCTGGCGGTCAGCTGCCCTAGAGAGGCCAGTTTTAATTGCTGGGCACCGGCTTGTTCACGGCGCAAATCTTCTAGAATGATTAGTTTGCTATCATCTTTTAACGGGATGATTTCGACACGCAGCTTACCGAAGACGGAGGCATTGGCAACAGCGGGTAACTCATAAATAAAGGTGCGAGATTGCCCAGTCTCTATGGATAAGCAGGCTTCAAAAAGCTGCAAATGTTGCTCGCGAAGCTGCTGCTGAAAGTCCGATAGCAGTTTATTATCGATATGATTTGCAGTGTTTTCGACGCCGTCATTTGGCGAGCTGCTTAACGTGCTGTTGGTATCGAGATTTTCTGTTAGTATCAACACCGAAGGATTTGGAATGCTAAGCAGCTGATGGGCGGCAAGGTTGGCTAAAACCACCTGCTCGCAATCCATGACGATGACCCCATTGGCCATTTGCGCGATGACTTCTTGATTGATGACGTTTAAGCGTTTGACTTCTTTGGCGTGGCTTGCGGCTACTTTTTCGGCTTGTACCAAGCGCTGCGAGATAGTCCAACTTAAACCACCAACTGCCAAAAAACTGGCTGACATCAGGAGCGCATCACCCAAATTTGCCAAACTCATGCTATTGGCAATGGCATAAAAAAACTGTTGGTAGATAACAAAGATAATCGCCAGCAACGTGATAATGAGCGCTTGCGAGCTGTGCAGCAGCATAAAGCTTGCGGCAACCACCACCATATAGAGCATAGTCAACTGCAAATCGGGTGCCCCAGCGGTATAAAGCAGTAAGCTTAAAATGATGACATCTACTGCCAAACCAAAAGCCAACTGCCGCCGCAAATGCTTTGTCACCACATAAAATAATCCCAGTAAGATTAGGCTTAGCAGGACATAAAAACTGAGCGCGGTTTGCTGCAAAAAGCTCGGCAATGATGAGCCATCGCTTGCGCGCGCCGTGATATAGACCATCAGCATAGAAAACAGGCTAACGATAAAGCGATAGCTGCTATAAATCAGCCCCAACCTGCGCAGCTGCGGCAGAGGTAAGGTCTCGTCGCGCTGTAAATAGTGAGTAACAGTCGCTATGATGCTCCTAGCAGATTTCATAGGTTTTGACGACGACGCAGAGTGCAGAGATTTCATAGGCTTTAGGATTTCATAGGCTTTAAGATTTCGTAAGCGTTAAAGTTTTCACAGGCTTTAAAGGCTTTATAAATTGACCGGAATAAACGGAGAAGGGCTTAACGCGCTTAGCGACTTACGGTTGAATAAGACCATGACGAATGGCCAAATGAGTCAATTTCACATCGCTATCGACGCCAACTTTTTCATAAATACGATAACGATAGGTATTGATGGTTTTGACGCTGACAAATAGTTGGTCGGCGATTTGCTGTGGACTTTGGCAGTTTACCACCATCATCGCAACCTGTTTTTCGCGATCACTTAATAAGTCAAACGGTGAGCTGGCGTTATCAGATAACAGCACATCTGCCAACTGCTCGACCACGTCTTGGCTAAAATAACGCCCGCCTTGATAGACTTTTTTTACCGCGCGAATCATCTCATCCAGTGGCGTCCCTTTAGTGATGTAGCCATTGACGCCCGCTTTAATAAGCATCGAAGGATAAGGCTGCGCTGACATGCTGCTGACGGCCAAAATCTTAAAGCCCATGTCAAGCTGAATAAGGCGTTTGGTTGCTTCTAGGCCGCCAATGTTTGGCATATTGACATCGAGCAATATCACGTCAGGACGCAGCTGTTTTGCTAGTTTAATTGCCATATCACCGCTATCTGCTTCGCCAACGACTTCGATATCGGCACTATCTGCCAACATACGGCTAATACCCATCCGCACCAAATCATGATCATCTACTACTAATACTCGAATCATAGTCATACTCTTTTCTATCGGTCAGAATAAAGGCGCGCTGCTAAACGCAAACTGTCTTATTTTCTTATTATAAAAGCCAATTCCGCTTAAATTAACTACTATAAAGGGATGCATTCACAAAGTCCCTTATATTAAGCATCCTACTTTAATATTAACTTTGCAATACAGCGGTTATCAGCATCAATGTAAGACTATATTGCGCTAATGTTAATTAGTATTGCTGTAATATAAAGTAAATGTAGTAAAATTTGAATGTGATGAAAAAATGCCATCTAATTGATTTAGTAGATTAAACTTAAATGCAAACCATGATACACTAAAAATACAAAAACTCTATGTGAGTATCTACAAACACATCTATAAACGCTACGTACGTGGTTGATGTTAGTTAGTATGTAACTGATTTTCTAAACTGGTTCTCTAACTAACAGCAGCACGGCTGCAGGAGGCATAATGAAGCAACTACCATTAACCAAACAGCAATTAATCGCTGCTCTGATTTCATTGAGTTTGGGCAGTGTTGCACAAGCGGCACTGACCATTAATGGTAGTTCTAGCGCTGAATCTAGCGCTCGTGTAAGCTGGGGCGGTGCCGACAGCTTATCTGAAGCGCGAAAGATTATGTACAAAAGCAGCAATAGCTCGCCGATTAAAAAAGTAGACAACGGCTATGGCGCGACCAATATTACGAATACCCATAGTTTTGGTAGTAGTAATAATGGCTTTAATAATACCAACAGCTACAACACTGCTTATCGGGGCGGTTTTAACAGCGGTAGTATGATTCCAATCAGCACCGATTCGCGTAGTGTCGCGGTCATCGATGCTGAAACAGGTGAAACCATCTACGAAAAAGATGCTGATATTGCCCGTCCAATGGCAAGTATTACTAAACTCATGACAGCGATGGTGGTATTGGACGCTGGGCTTGATATGCGGGAAGAGATTACCCTTGATCCAGAAGATTTCGTCGGGCCAAAACGCGCCAGCTCACGCCTAAAGTCAGGTGATCGTTTAAACCGTGCTGAGATGCTGCTCATGGCATTGATGAAATCAGAAAATCCAGCAGCAAAAAGCCTAGCGCGCAATTATCCAGGTGGCTACAGTGCCTTTATGCGCGCAATGAACCGTAAAGCTCAAGACTTGGGCATGACCACAGCCTTTTTTGGCGATCCAACAGGTCTTGATAAACGTAATGTTGCTTCATCAAATGATTTGGTTAAAATGGTTCGCGCTGCTGGTAACTATGACGTGATTCGTCGTTTTTCTACCACCAAAAGCTATGATTTTTATGTTTCTAACTACTCAAGCGGTAACCGCACTTATAAAGCCAATAACACCAGCAGCTTGGTTCGTTCGGGCGATTATCCAATCGGTATCTCAAAAACCGGCTTTATCAATGAAGCAGGTCGTTGTGTGGTGATGGAAACGCGCGTCAATAATCGTCCTGCGATTATCGTGATTTTGGGCGCAAACAGCTCAGCGACGCGTTGGGGCGATGCTAAAAACATTTTAAACAGTTTGGCGACTCGCCGTACGGTGTAAGGTTGCAGTTTTAGTTTTGTGAAAAAAGGCTGTTATACGATATAACAGCTTTTTTATTGTGTTAAATTTAGGAAATCAACATGATTCAAGCATCGACTGTCACGTCAGCGCCCAAGCTATACTTACTCACCAATGACGATGAGTTTACCATTTTATATGCCAAATTAAGGGCAGCATTGGCGACAGGGTTGATAGCGCTATTGCAAATCCGTCGCAAAAAAACCTTACAATCGGCAAATGGCAAAGCAAAGCTTTATGAGGAAGCACAGCAAATCGCCCGCTTAGCCAAAACCTATAATGTCCCCGTCGTCATCAACGACGATAGTAAACTTGCCGAAAAACTGGGTGTCGGTGTGCATTTAGGTCAGCAAGATGGTGAAATTGCTGATGCTAGACGTCGTCTGGCGCCTAATCAAATGATTGGTCGTACTTGTCATGGCGATGTAGCGCTGGTTAAAAAAGCAAAAAACGCGGGCGCAAGCTATGCCGCGATGGGCGCTATTTTTGCTTCAAAAACCAAACCCAATGCCAATACCATATCTCGCCAGCAGCTCATAGATGGCTGTCAGCAAGGGATTGATATTTGCGTCATAGGGGGATTAACGGCAGAGAATATAACCGAGCTCGCAGGATTGCCAATTGCTTATGTGGCGGTCGTCGGCGATATTATGGATTTGCCCGTGCAGCAAATTGCCGCGCGTTGTCAGCAATGGCAGCAGGCGCTTAGCAATTGGTAAGTGCCTGCTGAATAAGAGTTCAATTTAAAATAATGACATTTTTGAAATCGTGTTTATTTAAGTAGCCTTTATTTGAACAGCGCTGCAACGTTATTCGGCATGTTTCATACATAAAGTCGCGTAGGGCAGAGCTTTTAGGCGTTGCTCTTCGATTTGTTTGCCACATACTTCGCATTCGCCGTAGGTGCCGTTTTCAATACGGCTTAGCGCATTTTCGACATAAATGAGGCTTTGGCGCGCCTCATCCATCAAACTTGCGCGCATATCATTCTGACGGTATGAGATGGCTTGATCTTCCCAATGTTCATTGAGGTCATCTGGTGGATTTTGAATATGATCTTCGATTTTATCAATTCGGGTTTCATACTCTTCTTTTAGGTTTAATAGGTCTTGTTTGGCAGCGTCAATATCGATACTCATAGGTTTCTCCTAATGGGTTATTTTTATTGTTAGGGTTATTATTTATTATAACTGGTTATTATAGCTGGTTATTATAACTGGCCGCTTTGTTATAAAAGGCGGCGCTTAGCATAAACACTTATTGCATCATAAACAGCCTAACGATGAAGTACCACCACGAAATGTTACTGATTTTTAAAGTTACCGCTTATGATAGAAATTTAGGCCATTTTTTAGTAATAAAGGCTATTGAGCAAAATTTATCGTAGGTTGTTTATGAGTGCTTACTAAAAACTGCTAGAATACACCGCTTTAAATTCTTGCTTGGACAGTTTTATAACACCAAGCGCGAGAATGAACCATAACATACGTTTTAAAATGACTAATTAATAAAAATGTTTAGCAGTTAGCAAACAGCCATATTGTAGATTAACCATAGATGATGCATAGGAGCAGGTAATGAATTTTTTGCGTATGAGTGAGCTGGACTTAACGGATAAAGTGGTGTTGATTCGTGAAGACTTAAATGTGCCTGTTAAAGACGGTAAAGTCGCAAGCGATGCGCGCCTGCAAGCCAGTTTGCCTACCATTAAAATGGCGCTAGAAAAAGGCGCGGCGGTGATTGTGTGCTCACACCTCGGTCGTCCGACGGAAGGTAGTCTTGAGGCCATCTATTCGCTTGCACCAGTTGCTGACTATTTAAGCGACAAATTACAAGCGCCGGTATGCTTAAACAATGACTATCTGGCTGAGGGCGTGGCAATCAATGCAGGCGAGGTCGTCCTACTAGAAAACGTGCGTTTTAATAAAGGCGAGAAGAAAAATGATGCAGCGCTGGCGCAGAAATATGCGGATTTATGCGATGTTTTTGTCATGGATGCGTTTGGTACGGCGCACCGCGCGCAAGCGTCCACGGAAGGCGTGACCCAAGCCATGCAGCAAGCGGGCAAAGTCGCTTGCGCTGGACCTTTATTGGCGGCCGAGCTTGATGCGTTAAGCCTTGCGCTTGAAACGCCAGCCCAGCCCATGCTTGCAATTGTTGGTGGCTCAAAAGTCTCGACCAAACTTGAAGTACTACACAGTTTGGCTGAAGTATGCTCGCAAATTATCGTTGGCGGCGGTATTGCCAATACTTTCTTAGCGGCGCAGGGTCATAGCGTTGGCGCCTCACTATATGAAGCGGAACTCATAGATACAGCGCGCGATATTATGGGTAAAACTGAGATTTTATTGCCCGAGTATGTCGTTGTTGTCGATAAAGGTGAGATTGATTTTGCAGATTTTACTGGCTCGCTACAAGAAGCGGCCGCTACCATTAAGTCTGTCGATGCGATTGGCGAGAATGACATGATATTAGACATCGCGCCACAAAGTGCTGAGCAATTGGCTGATGCTATCATCAAGGCAAAAACCATTTTATGGAATGGGCCAGTCGGTGTTTTTGAAGTCGATGCTTTTGGCCAAGGTACTCAAATCGTAGCAAATGCGGTGAAGAGCAGCCAAGGTTTTTCGATTGCAGGCGGCGGCGATACTTTGGCGGCGATTGACAAGTATCAAGTGGCTGACGGGGTAAGCTACATGTCAACAGGTGGCGGGGCGTTTTTGGAGTTTGTAGAAGGTAAAGTGCTGCCGGCTGTTGCTGCCTTACAAATTGACGCGTAACTTTTTAACGATACTTCAGCAGTTGAGTAACACTAGACGTACAACCTAGCGTGAGCATCTGGGGTAGGCTATGAAAATAATAAAGTGACCGCTAACCGTCATGTTTGTCTTTTCTTTCATCTCTAACTTGTCAGTCTGAAAGTAGCAGTATGAAGATAATAGGCGTAGATGGTCGCTAATTATTATTAAGTGGTAATTATTTGTTTCTATACTGAAAATTATTATTGCGTGCCCAATTTGCACTCTATAAAATAGCGCAAATCATGCATTTGGCATGCTTTATTTACAGGAGGTTTGTTATGTTAAAACGTCATTTGTTACTTGCTAGTGTACTTGCTGGTACTTTTGCAATCACGGCATGTAGCCAAGAAACACAAGATAAAACTGAGGCTGCTGCTGAGTCAGCTGGTGATGATGCTGCTGCCAACACTCAAGAGGCTGCCGCTGAAACAGAAGCCGCTGCTGCTGATGCTGAAGTAGCTGCACAAACTACTGGCCAAGAGCTCTCTGATGACGCACAAGTGGCTGGCGCGGAAGCAAGCGAAGCCACACAAAATGCTGGTGAAGCGGTTGTGGTAGGCGCAAATGAAGCCGTTGCCAACACTGCTGGCGTGGTTGCCGATGGCGCCGCTGCTGTTGAGGATAAAGCCAATGAAAACGTCGTAGAAGCAGAGCAGCAGTACTAATTAGTTGCGCAGCAGTTATACTACTTTAAGTTGTATGACTTTAAGTTATATTATTTTAATAATTAACTTGCATGAGTAGCGCTCTGATAGACAACTATTTTATAAACCCTTGAAGTAATAAAAAGCTTTGGTAATTGCCAAGGCTTTTTGCGTTTTAACAATTGAAAAGCTAAAACATGCCATAAGTAATCAGTCTCTCCAAACCCGTCCGCTCAACAAATAGTCGCGCAACGGCTACGAAGCGCAGGCAAAATTTGCTATAATCTGCGCCTAATAATTGCTAGCAAAAATGCGGCATTTTTTACCACCCGCTCTATCATGCTGCCTACCTGCATAAATGTCTTGTAGTCTTAAATGTCTTGCAGTCTTAAATATTGCAGCGATGATAGAACACTTGTAATCACCTATCTTTTACAAGTACTTATTTTAAAATCTAATCAGAGAGCGTTTTATGGCCTTAATATCTTTACGTCAACTTTTGGATCATGCCGCTGAGCACAGCTATGGTGTCCCTGCCTTTAACGTCAACAATTTAGAGCAGATGCGAGCCATCATGATGGCGGCCGACGCCTGTGATTCACCCGTCATTGTGCAAGCCAGTGCGGGCGCACGTAATTATGCAGGGTCTGCGTTTTTGCGTCATCTGATTATTGCTGCTATCGAAGAGTGGCCACACATTCCTGTCGTCATGCATCAAGACCATGGCATGTCACCGGCTATCTGCCAGCGCTCAATCCAGCTAGGTTTTTCATCGGTGATGATGGATGGCTCGCTCGGAGAAGACGGCAAAACGCCAATGGATTATAATTATAATGCCAGTGTGACCCGCGAAGTCGTTAAGATGGCGCATGCGTGCGGCGTTTCTGTCGAAGGCGAGATTGGTTGCTTGGGTAGCCTTGAAACGGGTATGGCGGGCGAAGAAGATGGCTCAGGCGCAGAAGGCGTACTTGATCATGAGCAGCTATTGACCAGTGCCGATGAAGCCGAGCAGTTTGTTAAAGATACCAATGTTGATGCGCTCGCTATTGCAATCGGTACCAGTCACGGCGCGTATAAATTTACCCGTCCACCGACAGGCGATATCTTATCGATTGAGCGCGTCAAAGAGATTCATGCGCGTATTCCAAACACCCATTTAGTCATGCACGGCTCATCATCAGTGCCGCAAGAATGGCTAAAAGTCATCAATGAAAACGGCGGTGATATCGGTGAAACTTATGGTGTTCCCGTCGAGCAAATCGTTGAAGCGATTAAGCATGGCGTACGTAAAGTTAATATCGATACTGATTTGCGTTTGGCATCAACGGGCGCTATCCGTAAATTTTTAGCAGAAAACCCAAGCGAATTTGATCCTCGTAAATACTTTAAAGCTTCTATGGTTGCGATGTCAGATATCTGTACCAATCGTTTTGAAGCTTTTGGTTCTGCTGGTCAAGCGCATAAAATTCGCCCAACTAGCCTTGAAGGTATGGTCGATTTTTATCAATAAAATTGTTGCTCAGATATGCTGATTTAATGACAGCAAAGCGGCTTTTTTTCGCAAGTTCTATAAACAGTTTTTATATTCATATTTTATAAAAGGTGGTAGATGATGATTGGATTGATTAGCGGACAGGTGCAGTATTTGATGGCGCCGACTGCCTGTGTCATGACCACCTCTGGCGTAGGCTACGATATAGAGCTGCCGCTGCCGTCATTTTGCCAGTTGCGTCTTAATGAGCAGGCGAGCATTTGGACGCATTTTCATGTGCGTGAAGACGCGCAGCTGCTCTACGGTTTTATCGATCGTAAAGAGCGCGATGTCTTTCGTCAATTGATTAAAATTAATGGCGTTGGGGCAAAAATGGCGCTGGCGATGCTATCGGCAATGTCAGCCGCTGAGCTAAAAATGCACGTCGAACAAGAGTCAGAGACTGCATTGACCCGTATTCCGGGCATTGGCAAAAAGACCGCACAGCGTCTATTGATTGAGCTAAAAGACAAGCTGAAAAATATCGAAGTCGATAACAGCAATTTAGAATTTGCGCTGCAGCCTGCACCCGTTTCTGCTGAAGGCAGTATCATCGCTGAAGTCGAAGGTGCGCTGATTAGTTTGGGTTATAAAGAAAGAGAAGCGCAGCAAGCGATTAAGGCAGCAAAAAGTAACGGCGATACCTTTGCCGATACGCAAAGCCTGTTAAAAGCCACTTTGCAGCAGTTATCTGGCTTTTAAGCCTGTTATAGTAGATTCAATTAAAAAAGTTACAGCGATACAGGGATGAATTTTGCGCAGCCTCTGGGAACGCAGCAAGCAAGGAAAATTTATCCCTGTATCGCCTCTGAACTTATGACAGTTTTACTTTTAACTGATTGTAACTCGGTACTTTATGGTGTCAGCAATCCTAAACAAATAAGCGACAGTCATTGTCGCTTATTTTTGTTTTAGGCTGTGCTTTATTGACTCGCTGCTTTATGATGTTTTGCATGACTTATACGCGGCGTTTGGTTATGCTGTTTATTACCTAGTCTTTTAAAAATAATGATTTCAATAAATGATAAAACCTATGATGCAAGATCGTTTGATTAATCCGCTCGAAGGGGCCGGTGATGCGCCTGATGCCAATATTCGACCAGCGTTATTGGCTGAATACATCGGACAACCAGTGGTACGCGAGCAGATGGAAGTATTTATTGGCGCTGCTCGCGGCCGCGATGAGGCTTTAGACCATACCTTGATTTTTGGTCCGCCGGGACTTGGGAAAACCACGCTGGCTAATATCATTGCTCGCGAAATGGGCGGTAATTTGCGCTCAACCTCAGGCCCCGTGCTTGAACGCGCTGGCGATCTGGCAGCGATGCTGACCAATTTAGAAGCGGGTGATGTGCTCTTTATCGATGAGATTCACCGTTTAAGTCCAGTGATTGAAGAAATTCTTTATCCAGCCATGGAAGATTTTCAGCTCGACATTATGATTGGTGAAGGGCCTGCGGCGCGTTCTATTAAGCTTGATTTACCACCGTTTACCTTAGTCGCCGCAACCACGCGAGCAGGACTATTAACTTCGCCACTGCGTGATCGTTTTGGGATTGTACAGCGCTTAGAGTTTTATAATATTGCAGATCTGACGACGATTGTTAGCCGTGCTGCGCGCCTGATGCGGGTGCCGATGAGTGAAGATGGCGCGGTGGAGATTGCTCGCCGTTCACGTGGTACGCCAAGGATTGCTAACCGTTTGTTGCGCCGCGTGCGCGATTATGCCGAAGTCAAAGGCGATGGCAGTATTAATGGCGCGATAGCAGGTAGTGCGCTCGATATGCTTGCCGTTGATAGGCGTGGTCTTGATCATTTAGACAGACGTTATATCGAGATATTGCATGAGCGCTTTGATGGTGGTCCGGCAGGCGTCGAAGCGATTGCAGCGGCGATGGCTGAGGATCGCGGTACGCTTGAGGATGTGATTGAGCCATATCTTATTCAGCAAGGTTATGTGCTGCGGACAGCGCGCGGTCGCGTTTTGACGCAAATGGCGATCGACCAAATGTTATAGTTTGAAATCAAAATCTTAGAAAATAAGAATGCAATTTACGCCAAAACACGCCAAATAACGACGATAATAGCCAGTAGATAAAAAATTGGCGCAAACCAACCAACCTGCGTGGCAATAGCAATAAACACGGCAAAGCCTGACAGCGCTAGCCAATCACGGCGACGGTCATTGAGCATATCAGCACGGATTTGCTGTATTTCTCGCAGCTGACTGTCTTGACGCGAGCCTTGAGAGGCAAGGCTTTGTAAACCTTGGTCTAGCAGCTTAGGAATATCAGTCGTTGATAATAAAAGCTCTGGCAACTGCTGACGTAAGTGTTGCAAGTTACGCATCGGATCGAGCTGCTCTTTAACCCAGCCGCTTAAAATAGGCTTAGCAAGCGACCAGATATCAAGCTCAGGATATAAATCGCGGCCAAGTCCTTCGACATGCACCAAGGTTTTGAGCAGCAGCATCAATTGCGGCGGGATGCTCATATGATAACGACGCGCAATGTCTAAAATTTGCATCAACACCCCAGCAAAATCAATATCATTGATGGATTTTTGCAGCATAGGCCCGACCGTGCGTTTCATATCGCGCATCAAGGCGTGCTTATCGGTGTTGGGTGGTATCCAACCAGCACGGCTGACAATATCAACCATCGCCGTAAAGTTGTTATTCATTACCGATAACAGCATACGCGCCACAATAAGCTGATCGTCCTTTGATAAGGTGCCCATAATGGCGCAATCAAGCCCGATATAGCGCGGCTCATGACCTAAGTTAACCGCTGTCATATCCGCGCTGAGCGTTTTAATTGGCGGCGTCTCTACGAAGACATTCCCCGGATGCATATCGGCATGAAAAAAGTTATCGCGAAATACTTGGGTAAAAAATATCGTTAAGCCTTTTTCTGCCAATGTTGCACGGTCATAACCAAGCTTGTCAAACACCTCAACCTGCGAGATAGGGACGCCTTGGATACGCTCCATCACCATGACGTTTTTGGCAGCGTTATAAACTTCAGGCACATACATGAGGGCTGAGCCCAAAAAGTTATTGCGCATCTGCGTCGTATTGTCGGCCTCTAAGGTCAAATCCAATTCATTTAGCATGACTTGGCGATAATCTTCGACAATATCGATGATACGTACGGCGCGCGCCGCTTCGATACGCGCCGATGCCCAATTGGCAAGCTCACGCAGCAGCTCAAAGTCTGCCACAATAGTGGCGCGGATATTAGGACGAGCCACCTTTACCACCACTTCACGCCCATCGTGTAAGGCAGCGGTGTGTACTTGGGCGATGGATGCGGCTGCTAGTGGCTTAACATCAAAACGAGCAAATAAGGTGTCGATAGATTGACCAAGGCCGTATTTGGCATCTTGGATTTGGGCAATGGCGACGTCCGAATCAAAAGGTTTGACTTTATCTTGCAGCTGCACCAATTGCTCAATAATCTCAGGCGGCACCAAGTCGCGACGCGTTGACAGCAGTTGTCCCAGTTTTAAAAACAGCGTCCCCATATCTTCAAGCGCGTACTTGATGGCGTTTGGTTGGTGTTTTTTGCCCCAAGCTGCAGGATGCAGACGAATTAAACGCGCCAAAGGTTGTAGCTGCGGTGCTTCTTCAACAGAAAGATGGGTATCAATACGATAGGCGGCGGCGATACGCCAAAGTTCAAGTAAACGGGCGCGATGAGATAGTAGCATGAGGTATGGTTACTCTAAAAAAGTCAAAAATAGGGCAAAGTCTATGACTGTTTACAGTCAGCCTGTAAGCAATCATAGCCGCTATTTATTATTATCTATGATTGGTTAAACGTGCTTGCTCATCTTTGATCGCCGCAAGCCTCGCTTCTTCACGCTCGACATCCACGCGCAGTTTTAGTAATTGCTGCTTTAGATCACTCACCTCAGTCATGTCCATCGGGTCAGGAGTACTATTGCCTGCTACGTCGTTGGCCCAGTCGCTGACGTCATCAAAAGCGCGTTTGGCGCTATGACGCCAGCTGCTTTTTAACTGTGATATAAGCAGGTGCAATTGACTGGCCATCGGTTTGCCAATAAAAGGTTCAAGCTGTCCAGCAACATCAGGATCAAATCCTGCAACTAACTGTTTTAACTGCATCAACACCTTATAATCTCCAGCGATAGGCAAGTTGCCTTCGGTACCGCGCATTAGGTTAAGCAGCTGGGCTGGATTGTCGACGGTCACGACACAATCTGGGCGACTGTGACCGATACGTGCTTTATTTAAACTGGCTCTTTGGCGCTCATCCATATTGCCGCTTGGCTCAAACACGCTTTCAGTAGTGACAGGCTCAAAACGTAAGCGCTCATCGGTAAATAACACGTCCAAATGAATCTCAGGCATGGACATATTTAGACGCAGCACTTTGCCCGCAAGCGGTGCTAGCCCAGCTTTGGTAATCTCATCGCTGGCAATGGCGATATTAATCAGCTTTTCGGCACCCGCCAAAAGTAAGACAGTCAGCATAAGGTTCTCATATATTTAGTTAAGCGCCTGTTAAAAAGCGCCAATTCTACTCAGATTAGAAGTTGCGAATATTAGGCAGTAGCGTTTTTGACGCCATTGTCATATCTTTTATAACTAAGCTTTTTGTAATTAAGCTTTTTTATAGTTAAGCTTTAAAACCGCGATGCACCGCAACGATACCAGCCGTCAAGTTATGATAGTCACAATTTTCAAAACCTGCTTGCTGCATCATTTGTTTAAGCGTCTGCTGGTTAGGGTGCATACGAATCGATTCTGCCAAGTATTGATAGCTTTCAGAATCGTTAGCGACCAGCTTACCCATGATTGGCAACGCCGTAAATGAGTACAAATCATAAGCTTTTGATAATGGCTCAAACACAGGTTTTGAAAATTCTAAAATCAGTAATCGACCGCCTGGCTTGAGCACGCGGTACATAGCTTTTAGGGCAGCGTCCTTGTCTGTGACGTTACGCAGGCCGAAGCTGATGGTCACCAAATCAAAGCTTTCATCATCAAAGGGCGCTAAAGTTTCAGCGTTTGCTAAGACAAAATCAACGTTGTTACAGCCAGCATTGATAAGGCGCTCGCGGCCAACTTCTAACATCGCCGCATTGATATCTGATAACACCACATGACCATTGCGACCGACTTCACGGCTAAATACTTTGGCCAAATCACCCGTACCGCCTGCAATATCAAGGACGTGTTGACCCGAACGCACGCCTGATAAGCTAATCGCGTAGCGCTTCCATAAGCGATGAATACCAAATGACATTAAGTCATTCATAATGTCGTATTTTTTGGCAACTGAGGTGAAAACATCGGCAACACGCGCTTGTTTTTCCGCTTTATTGACCGTCTTATAACCAAAATGGGTTTGCTCATTGCCATCGGTATCGGGCGTATGCGGATTATTGATGTCATCACGCTGGTTAAATAGCGTTTGTTTGGTGGTTTGTGCCTGCGCAGAAGTCGTGCTTGCGCGGTCATTTAAAGTAGGGTTGGTGTTGTTGTTTATCGTGTTTGGCATAGTCGTTTGTTGACCTTGTGGCGTTCCAGTTGGTAAGTCTTGCACTTGAGTAAAGTTATTATTATTGCTGCTATCGACTGCGGCATTTGCATTAAGTGATGCACTAGAACCAGAGCTTTGACGGGCTTTTACTTGGTCGGTGATATTTTGATTATTGGCAATACTGTCTTTGACCAATTTATCTTGTAGATGGCCATGAGAGGTAGCATTGATTTCGGCATTGGTGTCGACATTGTTATTTGAGTTATCAGTCATACGATTATCCTATTATTCGTTTTTATGTATTCGTTTTCATGATGGCGTATTTAAGCATTATTTGAGCAGGGTTTAAACACTGTGCCGCGCAGTTAGCCACGAGCATTATTGACCCTATCATACACCAAACGCTGCTGGCTTACCGCCATTATCCGTATTATGAACCTCATCAATAATCTCAAGCTCACGCTCACAAAACGGTTCGATAAAGCTGCTCACACTTTTTAGCGGCTTCATCGCTTTAAAACCTGAGTCAATAAAGTCGTAAAGCGGCTGGAAATTATGGCGATAAGCCGCGCCTTTTGCGAGACCAAAGGCTTTTTTGAGCATAAATGAGTTCAAATCTTTATCGGTGCGATAGCAGACCTCTTTTAGATTGTTAATTTGCACGCGGCGCTCGTTTGCCTCATCAACCGCGCGGTAAGCAGCGAGCATATTTTCTTCATTAACCGCTAAGTCTTGCGCCACCAACCACTCGGCCAAATGTAAATCCAACTCAATGGCTAAAATCGACGCCTGAATTCCCATGCTGCCCGCTTCTAAAGAAGCCTCTTTAGCAAGGCGCTCTAATTTTTTGGCTTTAGGAAGGATGCGGCCTAATTGCTCTGCCAATACTTTAAACTCGTCACCACCGTATAGCTGCGTCAAAAAATACTCTGCCATTGGCTGGTTTTTTGGTTGTTCAAACAGCGCGCTATGGGTGCGTTTGATACGCGCTTGTTGCCATGCTTGCACTTCTTTAAGCTTAGTATTTAAGGCAGCATTTTCATGATGTGGCAGCGCCCAAAAACGGTTTAAGTGCTGTTGTAAATTGGCTAAAGCAGACATGGAAGGTCATCCTATAAAAAGTAAAAATGGCAATTATTTTGATGATAAAAAGGTTCAAGTGGTACTACAGGCTGGGATCTTGGGCATATTAAAGCATGCTCGCAAGATTTTGTTCACCTTAAAAGAAAATAAAGCAGAATACAAATGCCAAACTGTTACATAGCAGGGTTATTTACCAAATTGTCTCAATGTTATGATTAGCTGTATAAAGAAGAGAGTTTATAAAAACCATAAATAAGACCTGTATAAAACATTATCTAATAATAAAGCGAGCATGGACATGAGCAAACAAGAGGATACGACTGAAACCAAAGAAGCACAAGAAGCACAAGCCGTTAGTAAGCAATTTTCGATGGACAAAGATGCCCTGCGCTTGGCATTGGTGACCGCGCAGTTTGCCTTGCGCGCCACGCGGCAACAATCACCGAAAAACACTAATAAACCAACGGGACTCTTGGTGCTGGTCAATGGCATGGAGCAAGCAGGGAAGGGCACAGCGGTCACGCAGCTGCGCCAGTGGGTTGACCCGCGCTTACTTAAGGTTGAAGCAACTATTGGAGATTGCCCTTTAGAATATCAGCCGATTTGGCAGGTGCACACCAAAGCGTTGCCGCGCCACGGCGATGTGATGGTGTATTTCGGCAATTGGTACGCTGATTTGCTTTATAACGTCATGAGGATGGCAACCCAAGAAGATGAAGATAATGATGTTAAAAAAAGTGAGGATAAGCATAATAAGAAGCTGAAAAATAAAACTTTGCCTATTGGCCAATGGCAAGACTATTTAAAAAAAGAACTCACCAAACTACAAGCCTTTGAGCAAGACCTTGCTGCCAACCAAACCAAGCTTTTGAAATGCTGGTTTCGTGTCGATATTGACACCTTGCAGGCACGGCTTAATGACGACGAGGTTGAGCCAGAATTTCTGTATCAAATTGACTGGAAAAGTAAACAGGTCGTCGAGACCTTTAATGAGGTAGCAACAGCGCTATTACGCCAGCAAAATGATTGGATTATCATCGATGGTGCTGATAAATCACAGGCTGCTACCCATTTTTGTCATGAAGTCTTGCAAGCGATGCAAACCGCATTAGCAAGTAGTAAAGAAGCAAGTAGTAAAGCAGAAAGTGAAAAGTCAAAAAAGATGACAAAGTTTGAACCAGTAAAAATCCCTCAAACCCTAATAAATATCGACGATAGCGAGATAGATAAGGATAAATATCATAAAGCGCTTGCCGATAAGCAAGCCCGCCTTGCTGAGTTGCTGCGTGCGCGCCAAGGTCGGCATGTGGTATTTGCCTTTGAAGGGATGGATGCCGCTGGTAAAGGCGGCGCTATTAAAAGACTGGTGGCGCCGCTCGACCCCCGTGAGTATCAGATTTATAATATTGGCGCGCCGATGTTATATGAATTGCAGCACCCTTATTTATGGCGCTTTTGGACCAAACTGCCGAACGAGCAAACCGATCGTATCAGCCGTATCGCCATCTTTGACCGCACGTGGTACGGGCGCGTATTGGTTGAGCGCATTGAAGGTTTGGCTACTGATAACAAATGGCAGCGCGCTTATGATGAAATCAATCGCTTTGAGGCAGATTTAGTGGCAGCTGGGACGATCGTTATTAAATATTGGCTGGCTATTGATAAAAAAGAACAGCTCGAGCGCTTTGAAGCGCGTGAAGATACGCCGCATAAACAGTTTAAATTGACTGACGATGACTGGCGCAATCGTGATAAGTGGTCAGATTATGTGCAATCGGCCGCTGATATGCTGGCTCGTACCAACACCAAGGACGCTCCTTGGGCCATCATCGCCACCAATGAAAAGCGGCAAGCGCGCCTAGATGTGTTAGACCATGCGATTGATCAGCTATCTACAGCACTTTCTAACATTGAGAGTTAAACGCGAATATAGATGAAAAATTTATGCAAGCTTGATGACTGCTATTATTTTTGCTCAGCAAATTTATAGAATTTAACAACAATTTTTCACTAAGTTTGTGGCTTTCCGGCACTGTGTCTGTATGGTTACAAATCTTGCAATATCATCATGCATTATGTGTCTATATTTAATATAATAGGCGCGTAATAATTCGGCTTGCTACTAAAATAGCAGAGCAGTCGGCTAGGGCATCTTTTATAAAAATGCTTTGGTTATTACCAACAGAATTGTCACAACCAACGTTATCACTAGAAAAAACTAAGCCGCAAGATGCTGTAATCGGACGATTTGGCAATATCACTTGCGGCTTTATGACATTTTGCGTGATGGTTTTTATCTGCTGTATTTATTGTGAGCAAGCTACGTGAGGAAGCAATAACCATACAAACTAGCAGGTCGCTATATTAATAATATATTGCAAGGCCGTTATTAAACCAGTTTTTTAAATCAGTTCTTTAAAGCAATAGTTCAAAGCAGTAGATTAAAACAGTAATTTAAGAAAGACATTCAAGCCAATTTTCAAACCGTTATTTCAAAAACACGTTGCGTACCCGCTATCACAATGTTGGGTGGTGAAAACAACACCATCAATAGCGCCGCAATGTTATCAATCACCTATAATTTCAATCAGCTTACGCAGGACGTATCAACGTATGGGTATTAGCAGCAGTTCTAGAGGACCAACCAAAGCCGTCGGTTCTATGAGAATCAATCTATTTTTTGCCATTTTACTGATTGCGATGACCGCTTACTTTTTATGGTGGGGTCTAGATTACACGTTGCATCAGCAGACAGCGCTATTTATTGTAGCGACGGCTTTTGGTGTCTTTATGGCATTCAATATCGGTGGTAACGACGTCGCCAACTCCTTTGGTACCTCAGTGGGGGCAGGGACGTTGACGGTGCCGCAAGCCCTAGGTATCGCGGCGATATTTGAGGTATCAGGCGCGGTGCTGGCAGGCGGTGAAGTCACCGATACCATTCGCAGCGGCATTGTTGATTTAGATGGCTTGTCGGTATCACCCAACCAGTTTATTTATGTGATGCTCTCAGCGCTCATCGCAGCGGCGTTTTGGTTGCTGTTTGCCACCAAAAAAGGTCTGCCGGTTTCGACCACGCATGCTATTATCGGCGGCGTTGTTGGTAGCTCCATTGTGCTAGGTGTCACCTTAGGTGGTACCGACATGGCATTGTCTGCCGTGAATTGGGGTACGATTGGGACAATTGCTATCTCTTGGGTCATATCGCCGCTACTAGGTGGCTTTTTTTCTTACTTTTTATACGGACAGATTAAGAAAAATATCATTGAATATAATGATAGAACCGAGGCGCATATTGCAACGCTAAAAGGCGAGAAAAAAACCTTAAAGCACAATCACAAAGAGTATTTGGAAAGTCTGACAGAGTCAGAGCAACTGGCGTATACATCAGCAATGCTGCGTGATCAAGAAATCTACAAAGACGATGATTGCGATGTTGAGGATTTAGAGACCGATTATTACAAACAGCTTTATGAAATTGAGCACGAACGTAGTAGCCTTGACACCCTAAAAGCCCTTAAACAGTGGGTACCGCTCATCGCTGGTGCTGGCGGTGCGGTCATGACGTCATTGGTCGTCTTTAAGGGCCTAAAGAATGTCAACAGTAACATGACAACGCTGCAAGGCTTTTTTATCATGGGCATGATAGCGGCGCTGGTGTGGCTTGCGACCTTTATTTATACCAAGAGTATCCGCGGTAAGCATAAAGAGGATTTGACCAAAGCAACCTTTATTATGTTTAGCTGGATGCAGGTCTTTACCGCGTCAGCCTTTGCTTTTAGTCATGGCTCAAACGATATCGCCAACGCCGTCGGTCCCTTTGCCGCCATTATGGATGTTATCCGTACCAATAGCATAGCGACCGAAGCGGCGGTACCACCTGCGGTAATGTTGACCTTTGGCGTCGCACTTATCGTCGGTCTTTGGTTTATCGGTAAAGAAGTTATCCAAACCGTTGGCACCAATTTGGCAAAAATGCATCCTGCGTCAGGCTTTTCAGCGGAACTGGCTGCTGCTGCTGTCGTTATGGGCGCCTCTACCATGGGTCTACCTGTATCAAGCACGCATACGCTAGTTGGTGCGGTACTGGGTATCGGTATGGTCAATCGAGATACCAACTGGGCGCTTATGAAGCCTATCGGTCTAGCATGGGTGATTACCTTGCCTGCTGCCGCCTCGATGTCGGCCATTAGTTATGTTGTGTTAAGTAATATTTTCTAAAACAACTTGTAAAATTAAAGCTTTATAGCTCTTAATTAAGAAGTTAACGCTAAAACTTACGGTTTACTTTTATAACAAAAAACGCTTATCAGCATGATGCCGATAAGCGTTTTTTTATGTCCAAGAAAATCTTAATTGGAAAAACTTAATCGGTACCAAATTGCTTACGTTTTTTAGCAAAGAAGCGATCTAAGCGATCCATTGCATTTTCTAAATCATGCAAGTTTGGTAAAAATACCAGACGGAAGTGGTCAGGTGCGTCCCAGTTAAAGCCGGTGCCTTGGACCATTAAGACGTTTTCTTCTATCAATAAATCCATCATAAACTGCATGTCATCTTTGATAGGATAAACCTCAGGATCCATCTTTGGAAAGCAATAAAACGCCCCTTGTGGCATGGTGCAAGAAATGCCTTTAATAGCGTTTAAGCGTGTGACCGCCATTTCGCGCTGCTTATAGAGACGTCCTGTTTTAGAGGTCAAATCCTTCATGCTTTGATAGCCGCCCATCGCCGTTTGAATGGCATATTGACCTTGAACGTTGGAACATAGGCGCATAGATGCCAGCATGTCTAAACCTTCAATAAAGTCGGCAGCATGGTCTTTTTTACCCGAAACCATCATCCAGCCCGCTCGAAAACCTGCGATTCGGTGCGACTTTGATAAACCATTATAAGACAGTACCAGCACATCATCGGTCAAGGTGCTCATCGGCGTATGCTCCATGTCATCATAGAGAATACGGTCATAAATCTCATCAGCCATGATGATTAAATCATGCTCTTTTGCGACCTCAGTAATTTGTAGTAATACCTCATCACTATACAGTGCGCCCGTTGGGTTATTGGGGTTAATAACCACGATGCCTTTGGTTTTAGGGGTAATTTTAGCTTTAATGTCTTCAATATCAGGATGCCAATTGTCGGCTTCATTACAGCGATAATGCACCGCTGTACCGCCTGCTAAGTTGGCCGCTGCCGTCCACAGCGGGTAGTCGGGCATGGGCACAAGGACTTCATCGCCATCATTCATCAAGGCCTGCATGGTCATCACAATCAGCTCAGAGACGCCGTTGCCCAAATACACATCGCGCACATCAACAGCCGAGAGTAAGCCCTTTGACTGATAATACTGCAAGACCGCTTTACGCGCTGCAAAAATCCCTTGTGAGTCTGAATAACCCGTCGCTTCTGGCAAATTCATCGCCACATCGCGCAAAATCTCGTGCGGCGCTTCTAGGCCAAACGGCGCAGGGTTACCAATATTCAGCTTTAAAATGCGCTTACCTTCAGCTTCCATTTTATTGGCTGTCTGCAAAAGCGGGCCACGAATGTCGTAGCAAACGTTTTGTAATTTATCGGATTTTTTAATTGGATTCATAGAGTGACCACTCATCGGGTTGTTTGGTGAATTTGTTACGGGGGTAGGGGTTGAGGCTGCCGTAATCTCTGGTGTTTGATTGGCGGGCGTTTTATTTTTATTATTAGAAGACACGCTCTTGGTTGAATCTGTACCGTTATTCATTTCATGTTCCAGCTCGCCGCGCAATAGGTAACCTTCGCTGCAGCCTAAGATGCGAGCGAGCGTCGGCAGCTTCGATGACACAATACCATTGGTGCCGCGCTCCCAGTTGGATATAGCACCGCGACTGACCTTTGCGCCTGCTGCGGTCATTGCTTGCGCCAATTGCTCGGCGGTCATGCCTTTGTCACGGCGCAGCTGTATCAGCCGTTCGGCTTGCGTGCTTTGAGGAGCTTGTGGAAATTCGCTATCAGCCATTGTTATTTAAACCCTTTATTAAATATAATCTTGTAATAATGCAAGATATTATTGCATATAGTCTTTTAATGCAAGTAAAGATATAAGTATAATGATATTTATCTAACAACTATATTAATTTGTAAGAATAACTTGCATTATCATCGTTGATTGAGTGCTTGAAATCCTTTCTGCCGTTTAAAAACTATTTTTACGTTAAATAATTCACTAATAAAATAAAGCGAACAGTGTCCTCGTTTAATAAAATTACAACTTTACTCATTTGGTTAGCGGCATAATTTGCTATATTTTACTTTTCTATCTCTGATGTCATGTCTCAAATTCTTGGGCTTTAAGCTAGTAGATTTACTACTTTTATAAGCACTGCCTTGAATAGTTAGCCGATAAGCAGCAGATAAAGCCTATCGTTTTATAAAAACGAACGATAAATTTTGTGAGTAGATGGCATACAGCAAATGAGATAACCAATCATTTAATAAGGATAAAAAATGCAAGACAATCAATTAAGCAAAGAAGAAATCAGCCAATTGACCGAAGCGGATTGGAAAGAGCGCCTGACTGCAGATGAGTACCATGTGATGCGTGAGAAGGGCACTGAGCGCCCATTTACCGGTGTCTATAACGATGTCAATGATAAAGGTATCTATCGCTGTAAAGGCTGCGGGGCAAGTTTGTTTGAGTCGGACAACAAGTTCGATGCAGGTTGTGGCTGGCCAAGCTTTGATCAAAGTATCGATAATAGCGCTATCGATGAGCACGAAGATAACTCGCTTGGCATGCGCCGTACCGAAGTGACGTGCAGCAATTGTGGCGCGCATTTAGGCCATGTATTCCCCGATGGACCGCGTGAGACCACAGGTATGCGCTACTGCATCAACTCAGTGTCTATCGATTTGGATAAAGCTGAAGAGTAAGTATCAATATAGTCAGTATTTTAGTTAAAGTTAGGCTGATAAAAGGAAGTACATGGTGCTTCCTTTTTTCTTATAAGCATGTAAATTTATGATAAAAATAACAAGACAATCAATTTAAGGATGAATATGAGCACTATTTACGATTTTACCGCTGAACGTATGGATGGCACCTCGCAAGCCTTTAGCGATTATAAAGGTAAAGTATTATTAATCGTCAATACCGCCAGCAAATGTGGCTTTACGCCGCAGTTTGAAGGGCTCGAGGCGCTGTATCAACAATATAAGGAGCAAGGACTCGTTGTGATTGGCTTTCCTTGTAATCAGTTCGGCGCGCAAGACCCGGGGACTAATGATGAGATTGGGGCATTTTGCCAAAAGAATTATGGCGTTAGCTTTCCGATGATGGCAAAAGTTGATGTCAACGGTAAGGATGCCCATCCAATTTTTGCTTGGCTAAAAAACCAAAAGAGCGGACTGCTGACAGACGGTATTAAATGGAATTTTACTAAGTTTTTGATTGGACCAGATGGGCAAGTCATTGACCGTTATGCGCCAACCACCAAGCCTGACGCCCTTAAAGCGGACATCGAGCGCGCGCTAGTAGCTAAATAAACGATAAGCTAAAAAAATTATTGGTTTTGAAGAAAATATAAAGCCAATAAAAACATAGGTTTGCATAAATTGTGGCTAAATTAAGAAAAAATACGCAAGAAAACGGCAAATAGGGTTTGACAGCCATGTGTAAATGTATATAATACACACCCACAGCAAGGGTGATTAGCTCAGTTGGTAGAGCGTCTGCCTTACACGCAGAATGTCGGCGGTTCGAATCCGTCATCACCCACCACTTATTAGCGAGTGAGTCTTTTAGAAGATGAAATGCTAAAAACGACCTAAGCAGCGGTAGTTCAGTTGGTTAGAATACCGGCCTGTCACGCCGGGGGTCGCGGGTTCGAGTCCCGTCCGCTGCGCCATATTTAAAACGAATTTAAACTTTCGAGTTTAAGCAAGTTTTGCCTCAAGTATTCGTTTACTTGAGGTTTTTTTGTGTCTAATCTTCCTATTAAACCCTTTCTTTATAAGGGCTGGATACTTTCTCTCTATTCATCTTTATCAGATAGTCTGCTCTTTAACAATGCATGAATGATAATTTTTTGCGCATAAGCTCTATCTTTTGAAAATCGGTGAACCGCCCCGACTTTATCGGAGAGTGATTTACTTGAGTCAGGCAACAATGCCTGACAGGATTAAATTATCATAGTACCGCTTTTCAAACTCAAAGGGTGACACATATCCAATCGTGCTATGCAGTCGTGTTTTATTGAACCAATCTACCCACTCAAGGGTTGCCAGTTCAACATCATTAACGCCAGTCCAGCTCTCCTTTAGATACTCAATCACCTCAGACTTATAGAGTCCATTGACTGTTTCAGCCAATGCGTTGTCGTATGAATCGCCTGTTGTACCAACAGAAGCAATAACACCGCTGTCAGCCATCTTATCAGTATAGCGAATGGATAAGTACTGAACCCCTCGATCACTGTGATGAATCACATCTTTGGGATTATTTCTATCTGCTATTGCTTGGTTCAATGCCGCCATTACCATATCAGTATTCATGCGATTAGAGACTTTCCAGCCCACAATAGCGCGGGCAAACACATCAATGATAAAAGCGGTATAAACCCAACCGCTTGTCGTCTTGATATAGGTAAAATCTGCAACCCACAGCTGATTAGGACGATGAGCGCTAAAGTTACAATTGACCAAGTCATCAGCGCCCTTTTGATCGTCACGGCTGTTGGTGGT
>NZ_DHYG01000031.1 GCF_002414005.1 Psychrobacter sp. UBA5136 | reverse complement strand
TTAAAGTTGAGAGTGGGGTATGATTGATAAATGTTTTTTAATTTGTCTTATTTATCATTTCATTTAAGGAATGGAAAATAAGACATAAAAAGCATGGCAATAAAAGGAATTTATTGGCCCATAAAGCGTGGTGGCAGTTTTTGTCATCGCTTTATAAAACCCTAATCAACCATGGATGGATAAGCTTATGAGCATCAACGTGCTTAATCGGCGTGTACATACACTCACGCTATTAACGATGGCAGTCTCACTCGGATTATTTGGCTGTTCAGATAACGACAATTTTAACGGCAATATAGACGACGACATCGGCGATAGTACTTATGCAGCGGATATCCAGCGCACTGAATTTGGCATCCCGCACATCACCGCTAAAAACTATAAAGGTCTGGGTTACGGCGTCGGTTATGCCTTTGCCGAAGATAATATCTGCTCGCTTGCGCGCGAAATCGTAATCGCCAAGGGCGAGAGTATGCGCTATCTGGGTGCTGAGGGTAATGAGAATAGCGATGTTTTCTACACTTGGTATAACTCTCCTGAACGACGAGCAGGTTTTCTAGCGGCACAAGACCCTGAAGTGATTGATGCGGTCAAAGGCTATGCCGCTGGCTACAATCGCTATTTACGTGACAAAGGGGTCAAAAATATTGAAGACCCGGCCTGTGCAGGCGCTGAATGGGTTCGCGAAATCGACATCGACGATATGTTAGCCCTATATGGCAAAGCCAATTTACGCGGTGGACTGTCTAACTTCGTCAAACAAATCGTAGCAGCAACTCCTCCTGAGTCGGATCGCGTCATGGACAGTACTAGAATGCGTAGCGCTACGGAAGATTCTGAGTTGGACGTGGAAGCCGTGCCAGAATTTGATATGACGACAATCAAGGTATTAAATGGCGGCAGTAACGCTTATGCCTTTGGTAGTGAGGTTACTGGCACTAAGTATGGCGTTATGTATGGCAATCCTCACGAGCCTTGGGAGGGGGTACAACGCTTTTATGAGTTTCATCTGACCATGCCAGGCGAGCTTGATGTCATGGGTGCCGCGCAGCAAGGTCAACCCTTTATTAATATTGGTTTTAATAAAGATGTGGCGTGGAGCCATACGGTTTCTACGGCCAATCGATTTACCCTTTATCAGCTCGATCTGGTGAACGGCAATCCGATGAAGTACAACTATAAAACCCCTGATGGTAAATACGAGCAGCGCGATATCCAAAAGGATGAAGTCACCATTCAACTGCCAGACGGAAAAACCGCCACCAAAGCGATTTATTCATCACATTTTGGGCCTATGGTAGCCGTCGATAAGGTAAACGGTTTGCTACCCTCTTGGGGCACTAACAATGTCGCCTTTACTATCCGTGATGCGGCCTCAGAGAACCCACGTGCGCTCAATCAATGGCGTAGTATGAATAAAGCCAAAAGCGTAGAAGACTTAGTCGGCAAAATGAAAGAAACCCTCGGGCTTGGTTTTGTCAATACCATCGCAACCGATCGTTACGGCAAAGCGCTTTATGCGGATATCTCGACCGTACCGCATGTGACCGCGCAAAAACTCTCTGACTGTACTGCTGCCAAGCCTTATTTACAAGCGATCGTGAATTTTGGTCTACCGGCATTAGATGGTAGCACCGCTGCCTGTGAATGGGGGAAGGATGCCGACTCGCCACAAGCGGGTATCTTTGGTGGCTCAAACTTACCGTACTTGATTCGTGATGACTATGTGCTGAATTCAAACGACAGTTATTGGCTCAGTAATGCTGAACAACCATTAACGGGATTCTCCCCATTGTTAAGACGTAGTTTGTCACCTCTCTCTGAAGACGCGGCACCGCTATCTTTACGTACCAGAATGGCATTTACCCAAATACTGGACAGACTGAGCAATAAAGATGAACTTGGTGGCCATGATTTCGACTTAGCTAAACTACAACAAGTCGTCTATGGTAACCGCAGTTACGCCGCCGAATTGGTCCTTGATGATGTTTTGGCAGATTGTACTGCTAACCCTATATTGCCATTAACAAATGGTGGCAGTATCGATGCGACTCAAGCGTGTAACGTGTTAAGCAAATGGGATCGCCGGGATAATCTTGATAGCAAAGGCGCTCATGTCTTTAGAAAGTTTTGGACCAATCTTGATGTGAGTAATTATGCAGGTTTTGGTGTTCCATTTAATAAGGCAGACCCTATTAACACGCCTCGTGACTTAATCATCAATGACAAGACACGTACTGCGCTTGGTGACTCAATCCAATATTTTAATGATAAAAAAGTTGCGCTTGATGCACCACTAGGAAGCTTGCAGTTTGTTCTTGATGCGGGCAAGAGCAATGAAAAGATTCCTATGCACGGCGGCTTTGGTAGTGAAGGTATCTTTAACGTCGCAAGCTCAAGTCAAAACAGCGATGGCACTTATGGTCCAGTGACCAACGGCCCAACCTATATGCAGTCAGTGACCTTTGATAATAAAGGCCCTGTCGTAGAAGCGCTGCTAGCTTACTCGCAGGCCTCAGATACGACGCGCCCTTATCATCGTGATCAGACGCGTAAATACTCGGCTAAAGAATGGATTCGCCTGCCCTTTAGTAAAAGCGAAATCTCCAAACAAGCGGTTAGTGATGTGATTAAACTCAGAGAATAACACTCGCCAATTTTTATGATTAATAAAAAGACTTTAGGGCAATCCTGAAGTCTTTTTTTATGGCGGATAGCAATACAACTTTATGGGTATATACGTAAACTTGCCGTCCATGCCACTATAACCGATGATTTGTTATACTACTTCTTACCTATCCAACAACGTTTGGCTTTATAGCAGACGCAATAACCGCTATCAAAGTAACACATAGCAACCCAATTTCTAGCAAATCCCTATTTAGAAAAACCACACTTTGTAAAGCCAATATTCGACGCAAAATAGCCATGCACTCATCACGTAACATAGCGATTATACAGTCAAAACGAGGAATCTCGAATGTCAGAACCAGCCGATATCAATAGCGACCAAAAGCCGCTTAGCCATGCCAGCGAACAACCAACCACAGAACGCCCTGTGGTTGAGATGCCCAATCCCTATGCCAGTACGCGCGGCAGCATTACCAGTAAGCAGCTGCCTGCATTTGATGAAGAGATTATCAATAAATACAACCGTTCAGGGCCACGCTATACCTCTTATCCGACCGCGTTAGAATTCTCACCGATGCCTGAGGGGCTGGAGACCAAAATTCTGCAAGAGCGCGATGCCCATGCGCCCCTATCACTGTATTTTCATATTCCATTTTGTCGCCACCTTTGCTATTACTGTGCTTGTAATAAAATTATTACCAAGAAGAACAGCGATGCCGGCGATTATTTAGAATATTTAATGGCAGAAATTAAGCACAAACGTAGCTTGTTAAAAATCCCAGCCGATCGTGAAAAACCACTGGTTAAGCAGCTACATTTTGGCGGCGGTACCCCAACCTTTTTGCAAGACAATGAATTGGTGCAATTGTGGGAGTTTTTACAAACCCAGTTTGAATTCTTACCAGACGACCAAGGCGATTACTCTATCGAAATCGATCCGCGCGAGCTTGGTGATGAAACATTAACGGTACTGCGTAATTTTGGTTTTAATCGCGTAAGTCTAGGCGTGCAAGACTTGGATGAAAAAGTACAAATCGCCGTCAATCGCATCAATTCTGCCGAACTCATCGAGAATGTGCTTGCTGAAGCGCGTAGATTGGGCTTTCATTCTACCAACGTCGACCTGATTTATGGCTTACCGCATCAAACGCCGACGACTTTAGATAAAACGGTACGCCGCATTATCGAGATGGCACCCGATCGTTTATCGGTATTTAATTACGCTCATCTGCCGGAGCGCTTTAAATCTCAGCGCCAGATTAAAGAAGAAGACTTGCCAACGCCAACTGCCAAACTGGCCATGCTGGGCAATACCATCAATACCTTGAGCGAAGCTGGTTATCAATATATCGGTATCGACCATTTTGCCAAGCCTGATGATGAGCTCGCCATCGCCCAGCGCGAAGGCAAGTTGCACCGCAATTTTCAGGGCTATACCATCATGGGCGACTGCGATTTGTTAGGATTTGGCGTGTCGTCAATCAGTCAAATCGCCAACCCCAATAGCAGTTATATCTTGCAAAATCATACCGATTTGCAGGTATATAAAGAAAATATCGATGCGGCGCGCGATAATCCAGCGATAATGCCAGCGGTCAATGTGATTAAAACCTCAGTTAAAGATCGCTTGCGTGAGTACGTGATTATGAATTTGTTATGTCACGACTATATCGATTTTAGAGATGTGAATCATAAATTTGGTATCGATGCCATTACTTACTTTATTGATGAGATTCAGCAATTAGGCGAGATGCAAGCAGACCGTTTGATTGATATGGATGCGGCTGGTATTCGAGTATTACCAAAAGGTCGCTTATTAGGTCGCAATGTCGCCATGGTATTTGATGAATATCTTGAGAAAAAACATAAAAACCGTTTTTCTAAAGTGATTTGAGACTTTTTCATCTGCTCTTAATGATAAAGAAGACTTCGCACCAGCGAAGTCTTTTTTATAGTTGGCAATAAATGCGTCTTCTTTATAGTAAATCAGTTTATAGTAAATCAATTAATGGTGAATAAACCTACTCTGACGGCATAACAATATATAAAAGATTGGCATCTTCAATGGTTTTTTCTTTATCGAGATACTTTTGCTCAACGCTACTTTTTGGATTGATTATATCGGTATCTATCATCGCAAAGTCATCATCATTGAGTAGACCTAATGAACCATCTTGCCGTAACCATAAGCCCTCAAGCTTATCATGCGGATAGTCTAAACTCGCTAGCACATCGACGACCAAGGTCTTTTTAACAGGCATAATATTTATCTTTTCAAGCATTTGCCAGTTTTCTTCGTCTGTGGCAATAAGCTGCTCAAGTGTTTGTCCATTGATGGTCAAACCAACAGCTTCATCTTGTTTAACGCCTTTATCATTTAAAACAGTTTCAATATCTGTTGCTTGCACGATATCAACTTTATAAATGAGTTTTTTTGCTGTTTCATCTTGAAGCGGAAATTTGCGATCATGCTCAATCAAATAAAACTCATGATTATTCAAGGCCGCGATACCAGAAGTGACGTGCTGGGCGTTATCCAATCGATATAAATACTGCGCTATTTGCCCTGAGACTAAATTAATCGTTACCATACGTACCAAACTAGAGATGCGTCCTGATTTATCAGGATTATCCATAGCGGATTCCATGATACCGACCAGTGTCGTTTGGTCTGGTGTAATCGTTAACGCCTCCATACCGCGATTGGCACGACGCTTGGTAAATTCTACTGGTAACAAAATCGGCTTGCCATTAATAATCACATTATTGCGCTCATCACTGGCAAAGGCATTGATACGTTCAACCTCTACCCCATTTTCATCATAATGTACGAGGTGCGGGCCATATTCATCACTGATCCAAAAGCTCCCATCTTTGAGCGCCGCTAGCCCTTCTGGGTCTAAGCCATTAATATCGGTTTTAATAGGATTGGTTACCGCATTGAAAGGCATATTTGGATTGATAGTCATCGGCTGACCATTGACATCATAGGGCACTTCACTGGTACCACCCAAGGCTTTGGGGTTTGGTAGCCCAGAGATAGGATTGCCGCGCCTGTCTTTAAGCAGTATTTCTTTTACCTTAATTATTTTGCCGCCAGCTTGCAGCTCAAACAGTCCAATAGCTGGCGTATAGTTTGGAACAAGAAACTGCTTACCTCTACCAGCAACTCCGTCAAAGTCGGCATTAGGCCCACGGTCGGTGAGGGCATAAAATTGCTTGGCATTGGTTGGATGCGCCGCTGCATCTGAGCCGTAACCGCCGCCACGAATCTCTAACTTCTGCTCAGGATAAGCGGCATTGATATGCGTCGCATCAAGAGCGCTATAAGGTAACGGACAGCCTTGGGGAAATTCATTCATAGCAGTCATTGCAGTATTGATATCTTCATTAACCATTATTATTTTCCTTGAATTTTTATTGTTTTTAAAAATAAAGTAACGTATGCTAAAAAATCAGTGAGATAATTACGTATAAATTAAAATTCAAAAAAAATAGCCAGCACGTAAAACGCTCACTGACTATTTTTATAACAGATTTAAATACACTTGAAATATGCTGAGCTAAACTTTAAGTTTATCCCCAACCATTCCTTTAACAGTACTTAAAATATCCGCGGGTAATACCACCATCTTTGAGTTATCGGACTCGGCCAACTGACGAATCGATTTAATATATTGCTCACCAAGCAAATAAACAATCGGCATTTCCTCGTCGCCCATTGCGGCGGTAATCAGACGAATCGATTCTTCTGAACCCTTTGCTAACACCACTTGCGCTTCGGCATCGCGGCGTGAGGCTTCTAAGCGACCATCGGCCTCTAAGATAGCCGCCTGTTTTTGACCATCGGCACGGGTGACGGTAGCACGGCGCAGACGCTCTGCCGCCGCTTGCTCTTCCATTGACGCTTGCATCGTCTGCGACGGATTAATGTCTTGGATTTCAACCGTTTTTAGGGTAATACCCCAATCGGCAATATCTTCTGAGATAGCGTGTTTTAGCTTAGTTTTGATTTCTTCACGGCTAGAGAGTGCATTATCAAGATCCATCTCACCAATGATTGAACGTAAAGAGGTCTGCACCAGATTGCGAATACCGTATTCATAATCCTCGATACCATAGACGGCTTTGTCAGGGCGGACAATATTAATATAAGCAACAGCGTTGGCGATAATCACTACGTTGTCTCGCGTAATAACTTCTTGTGAGGGAATATCAAGAACGATGTCTTTGGTCGTGACTTTATAAGCCACATCATCAACATAAGGAATGATAAGGTTTAATCCCGGCTCTAGGGTTTGGCTATATTTACCGAGCCGCTGCACCACCCACTTATACCCTTGCGGGACAATGCGCACGCCTTTAAACACCGTAAATACAACCAATGCAACCAAAACGATCATGACAATACTAAAACTATCCATGTTACACCTCTATCATTATGCTTAACTATTTTTATGGATGACTGTTTGCGACTGCATACTACTGACAATCAGCTCGTTACCCACGATATCTGTCACTATCACCCGATCACCAACTGCCACTTGCTCCCCGCGTGTACGGCACATCCATTCGGCGGCACCAACAATAGGCACACTAAAGCGGACGACACCCGCGCGTTCTAACTGCGGCGCGACGATAATCATACCCGTCTCGCCGATAATCACACTGCCGCCCAATCCCGCTTTGGTACGATCAACAGACAATGGCTTGATAAATTTAAACCAAGCCACTAAAAAGATAGCCGACAGCAGCAACCAAAGAATAATTTGGATAGACAGCGAGATAGGCAGCAACCATGAAAGAGCGGCAACGATAATGGCTGCAGCGCCGAACCAAAGGCTAGCAAACGTCGGCACAAACATCTCGACAATCAGCAGCACAAAACCCAATACTAACCAGTGCCAAGGTTCAATCGTCCAAAGCATTTCCATTATTGCTCATTCCCTATCTACGCCATTCTAGCCTTTAATGTAGCACACTTTTAGCATTTATAACCTCTTTAAAATCATCAATATATGGCGTAGGTGTACTTAACTTTCTTAAAGTAAATTATTAAATATTAAAACAAAAAAAACGACCACCGAAGTGATCGTTTTTATTCTGCTTATTATTTTAGTTTCTAATAATTATAGAACTAGGCGTTCAAAATATTAGAATTTAAGGTGAGCACCAACTGTCATAAGATCGGCATCACTACCTAGTTTGTCATATTCAGCTTCAACACTAAAATTAGGGTTTACTGAATATCCAAGGCCAACACCGCCAGCTAGGCTCGTATCTTTATCTGTACCATTAAAAGCATTCAGAGTAGTATTAGAAGCTTCTACTTCAGTTCTGGCAACACCTAACTTACCTTTAGCGTATAGACCCGTATTAGGGAAAGCATAGCGATAAGTACCGTAGGCGCCATAAGTTTTCGCATCAATATCGCCGTTATAGTAGTCAGCATCATCTGAACCTACGTATTCAGCTTCAATACCAAAGTTAGGGTCAAAGTTATAGCCACCGTACACGCCATAAGCGGTTGGATCATCAGCGCCATTGACGTCTAAATCAAACTGACCAACTTTTACACCAACATACGGTTGACCAGTATAGCCACTACCATAGGCTATGGCTGCTTGTGCACCTACGCTTAGTAAAGAACCAGCAGCTAGGGCAAGTAGAGTTTTTTGTAGAGTTTTCATTTTTAGCTCCTTAAAACAATTGGACAAACAAGTTTATTTATTTATGTGGGCTGTTTAGCCGTATCGCCTTGTTTGCTAACGATGTATACATCGTAACAAACCATGTCAAAAACTCTGTCAGTGTTTAATGGTACGAAAGTTAACTTTTGCAAGTATTTATCAGCCTTCAGGTTACAAAGCAGGATATATGAAATCTTTTGTTACAAGCGCCAGTTTTGGGTAATTATTCTTACTCATTACCAGAATCTGGCTGACTAAAATAAAAAAACGCACCTCGGAAGGTACGTTCTTTATATAAAAACCATGTTAATGTAAGCGTTTAAACAAGCTTATTTTTTGTCGTCAACTTCAGTGAACTCGGCATCGACCACATCGTCATCTGCTTGATTGCTGTTGCTAGCATTATCAGCGCCTTGTTGGAATTGACTTGGGTCCATACCCTCGCTACCTACGCCGCTATCCGCATAAATCTTTTGGCTGATAGGCAAGAAGGCATTGTCTAGCGCTTCAAGTTTGGCTTTGATGTCGTCATGATCATCTTCTTTTGTAGCCGCTTCAAGCTCAGAGATAGCAGACTCTACTGTTGATTTTTCCTCTTCAGTAACTTTGTCTCCTGCTTCTTTTAGCGCTTTTTGTACCGCATGGATACGGCCATCTGCTTCGTTACGCACCTGCGCAAGGTTAGCAAATTTCTCATCTTCAGCCGCGTTCGCTTCAGCATCGCGCACCATTTGTTCGACTTCTTCGTCCGATAAACCAGAATCGGCTTTAATCTGGATACTTTGTGCTTTACCAGTGCCTTTGTCTTTCGCTGAAATATTCATGATACCGTCAGCGTTGATGTCAAAGGTGACTTCGATTTGTGGTAGACCACGTGGCGCTGGTGGAATATCCGTCAAGTCAAAACGGCCAAGCTGTTTGTTTTGGTTAGCGATTTTACGCTCACCTTGATACACCTGAATCGTTACAGCTGGCTGGTTATCTTCTGCCGTTGAGAAAACTTGTGATTTCTTAGTAGGAATCATGGTGTTTTTCTCAATGATTGGCGTCATCACCCCGCCCATCGTTTCGATACCAAGGGTCAATGGTGTTACATCAAGCAATAGCACGTCAGTTTTGTCACCAGACAATACCGCACCTTGAATCGCAGCACCAGCGGCAACCGCTTCATCAGGGTTCACGTCTTTACGTGGCTCTTGACCGAAGAACTCTTGTACTTTTTGCTGTACTAACGGCATACGAGTCTGACCACCAACTAAGATGACGTCATCAACATCGCCGATTTTTAGACCAGCATCTTCTAGGGCAGTTTTACAAGGGCCCATCGTACGTTGTACCAATTCTTCTGTTAAGCTCTCAAGTTTTGAGCGGCTGATAGTAACGACTAAATGCTTAGGACCACTGCTATCGGCAGTGATATATGGCAAGTTCACTTCAGTGCTTTGGGCGCTTGATAGCTCAATTTTTGCTTTTTCTGCGGCTTCTTTTAGACGCTGCATTGCAAGCGAGTCACCTTTTAGGTTGACGTCTTGCTCTTTTTTGAACTCATCAACCAAATAATCAATCAGCGCTGAGTCAAAGTCTTCACCACCAAGGAAGGTGTCACCATTGGTTGCTAGTACTTCAAACTGCTGCTCGCCGTCAACGTCGGCGATTTCGATGATTGATACGTCAAAAGTACCACCACCCAGGTCATAAACGGCAACCGTGCTATCGCCTTGCTTTTTATCCATACCATAAGCAAGTGCTGCAGCAGTTGGTTCGTTAATAATACGTTTTACATCAAGACCTGCAATTTTACCGGCATCTTTGGTTGCTTGACGCTGTGAGTCATTAAAGTACGCAGGTACCGTTACCACGGCTTCAGTTACGCTCTCACCAAGATAGTCTTCTGCTGTTTTTTTCATTTTTTTCAAGATTTCAGCAGAAACCTGTGGCGGCGCCAATTTTTTACCGTTGATTTCAACCCACGCATCACCGTTATCGGCTTTGACGATTTTATAAGGCACCATACCGATGTCTTTTTGTACCACTTTGTCTTCAAAGCGACGACCAATTAAACGCTTAATCGCAAACAACGTGTTGCTTGGATTGGTGACGGCTTGACGCTTAGCTGATTGACCAACTAAGGTTTCGTCATCTTTATAAGCGACAATCGATGGGGTGGTACGCGTACCTTCAGCATTTTCGATGATTTTGACTTTATCACCTTCCATTACTGCGACACATGAGTTGGTTGTACCTAAATCTATACCAATTACTTTACCCATAATTAACTGCTCCTAATTTATTTTTAAATTAAATAGTTATCTCATCAGACCTGAACTTTTAATGCTAAACGGTCACTTGTTGTTCTATATCGGTTTGGGGCGTTATTTTTTCAAGTCATTTAATAAGCAAAAAATGCCTTTTGTGTGATTTTTTGTGTAAATCCTTATTAATAGTAAGGTTTAGACTTACTCATGGCTTATTTTTTAAATAATAATACTTAAAAATTAAGCTCTATTGTCCAACACGTACCATTGCTGGGCGTAAGAGGCGACCGTTTAAGCTATAACCTTTTTGCAGAACCGTACCGACAGTATCGGCTGGCGCATCGGGGTCAATTCCGACCGCTTCGTGCAAATCAGCGTTGAATTTTTCTCCTTGCGGCTCAACCACTTCTACGCCGTTTTTATTCAACACGTCTAATAACGCTTTATGCGTCAATCTCACCCCTTCGATAACAGGGTCATCTGATTGGGCGTTTTCGATAGCTCGCTCTAAGTTATCGACCACTTCCAACAACTCTTTGGCAAATTTCTGTAGAGCAAATTTTTTGCTTTTATCGGCTTCTTGCTCCATACGTTTTTGCGCGTTGTAAGCTTCAGCATTGGCGCGGGCAGTGCCTTCTTTGGCCTGTTTAACCTCATCTTCTAATTCTTTAATTCGCGCTTCAAAGGCATCTAAATCAATCTCGTTTTCGATGGTTTCATGACTTCCTGAATTTTTTGTTGGGTCAAACTCTTCAAGCGTTTCTTCGAGCACACTGTCTTCGCGCTCAATATTGCTTTGAGCTGCTTTTGGATCAGTGGTGTCAAATTTATGATTAGGGGCTTGTTCACTCATGATAACTTCCTTATGAAATAGTAATAATTAAAAAACCGTCCTAAAGTGATGACAGCTTAGAACATGACAACTTATGGACAAAAACAACGCCATAAAAATTTGTTATTTTTTATCATGTTCTCATTAAGCCTAAATAGTGGCTGATAGCTGATTAATAAAGGTGATGAGGGTAAATTTCAAGCCTGATTTGCAGAATTTTTCTCAATATTCATGTCTCAATATCCATAAATGCCGCCCTCATGTAGGTTAACGAGATGGCAATGCCTCTTAAACGTTTTTTTAAAACGCTCTTTTAATTTTAAAACGCTCTTTTAAATAACAACCATACTGCCTTAGCTACCATGACTCAGTTTACTTTTATCGTCAATAAGTAATTCATTTCGCTAACAAAACCTACAAAAGTGTGTCAGTTGTGTCAAATAAATTACTATTAGCACCCAAACTTTTACTAAAGAGTACTCAACTTTATTTCTGCCTATCTTATGATGACTATAAATATTATTTATCATTTAGAGAGGGTGTTATGCCTTATTCAGCTGCATTATCAGTCAACACCTTACTTAATAAAGCAGTGAGGACACTTAACCTAACGTCTTTGGGCCAAGGTACGCGTGATGGTCTATGCGATAGCGTGCTAAACAGTTATAAAGAAGAAAAGCCGTTAACTGCGGACGCAGATGTGCAAGCCTGCCCTGCTGCTAAGCAATTATCTATCAAAGAAAAAGTGCTACAGCATAATTTAATGACCACTTATCAGCCGCACCTGTTGCATTATGCGATGAAAGGCATTGGTCATTTGCCAGAGGCGGTACTAGAAAGCCTGATTGGTTATCTAGATGGACCAACGGCTAAGCAATACGAACACATTGATGCGCACCTGCGCTTAATTCTTGCCGTCAACAGCAAACTTAAAACCCCTTTACAACTTACAAAAATGGCCGAGCTGCGTAAACGATTTGCCATCGATACCGTTGCCATGCAAGCGCCAAAAGTTTGGCAACAAGCGAGCGCTACTATTTTTAACAGTATCAAATTCACCAGTATCACACCCTTTAGCAAAAAAGAGGAGCACAGCGTCAATTGGGAGGACAAGACGATTGCAAATGCCGATGATGGCGACATGACCATACGCTGCTATCAAAAGCGAGCGCGCTACGCGGGCTTTGGCTTTAAAAGAAAAGCCAAGCGCAATCCTGATAAAACGGTACTGTTGTACTTTCATGGCGGTGGATTTTGTATTGGCGATATCAACACCCATCACGAGTTTTGCCATGCTGTCTGTGAGCTAACGGGTTGGCCAGTGGTTAGTGTCGATTATCGCTTAGCACCTGAACACCCCGCGCCTACTGGCCTAAGAGATTGTATTGCCGCCTATGCTTGGTTGGCTAAAAACTGCCAAACACTTGGGGCATTAGCGTCGCGTATCGTTTTGGCAGGCGATAGTGCAGGCGGCGGATTGTCGACCATGATTGCCCAACAAGTTAGCACGCCGGCGGCAAAAGCATGGCAAGATTTGGGCGCGGATGGGCAAAAAACTCTGGAGACATTACAGCGCTTGCCACAGCCACTGGCACAAATGCCTTTATATCCTGTGACGGATGTTGAAAACGATTATCCAAGCTGGGAGTTATACGGCGAAGGGTTATTGTTAGATCACGCCGATGTGGCAGTTTTTGATGCGGCTTGTTTGCAAAATAGTCCGCTACCGCGTCAGCATATTTTGACCTCACCCATGCTTGGTGATAATCGCCATGTTTGCCCGACTTATATCGTCGCTGCTGAATTGGACGTTTTACGTGATGAAGCTTTTGCTTATGCCAAGCAATTAGAGGGCTACGGGGTTGCTGTCCAAACCTATACGGTCTACGGCGCTCCGCATGGGTTTATTCATCTTATGAGTGTGCATCAAAGACTTGAAGAGGAAACGCATCATATTATCAATGGCTTTGCGCGCTTTGTCCGTGAGGTCATAAGCACGCAAGACGTATTGGCTGCATAAGCGGTTTTATTAAATAAAACTTTTATGCGTTATCCGCATTATTACTGCCATCGCCGTTCAAAGTAATAAGCCAAACCTCAGAACGCGAGCCTAAACGAAATGGTATTCCCCAGAACCCATAGCCGGACGATACCACAAAGTGGCCTTTGCCGATTTTCTCGTAGCCATAGCCCAAGCGATTGATCGCATTTACGATAAAATTGGCTGGGAATATTTGACCGTTATGGGTGTGTCCTGATACTTGTAAGTCGATTGGCAGCTCACTATGCACCACAATATCGCTCGGTCGGTGGTCTAACAAGATAACAGGCTCAGCTGTATTAACTTGGCCTAGCAGTTCGGTCGTCGCTACGCGCTGACGTTTATGATTGTCAAAACGCCCAATAAACCAGATAGGCTGACCTTGATGCGACAGGCACGTCACTTCATCATTTAATAATTGCACGCCAGCATTCTGTAAAGCCTCTCTAATCGGCTGCTCGTGGCCGTACAAATCGTGATTGCCTAGCGTCGCATAGACACCGTACGGCAAACTGCTAACAAGCTTCGCCAAATCTTCTGCCATATTATAGTCAGTAAATGCTGTGGTGTTGTCATCCATAATATCGCCTGGCATCAATAGTACATCTGCCTGATAGCGCTGCACGATGTCATTTAACCGTTCAATCGCTTTACTGCCAAATAAGCGTCCTAAATGCAAATCACTGGCTACCGCAATGCGTAGCGGATTGTTCAGTGGCTTATTAATCTTGATTGATATCTCACGCACCGCCGGCACATAAGCGCTATAGAGGGTATAGTTAAATAACCCTATAAAGAAAACCAGTGCAAAAATCCGTAAGCCAATAGCAATCGTTTCTGTATTGTAAAAAGCATTATCGCCCAGTGCACTCAATAGCCAAAAACCACCATACAATAAGCCGGTTAGCATCGCCGTCAGTAATATAAAATGCATCACCAACAGCCAAGCGCTTATCCAGCGATAACTATTCGCA
This sequence comes from Psychrobacter sp. UBA5136, assembly GCF_002414005.1. GTDB lineage: Bacteria > Pseudomonadota > Gammaproteobacteria > Pseudomonadales > Moraxellaceae > Psychrobacter. The sequence continues at coordinate 20,562 of NZ_DHYG01000031.1, read as the reverse complement.
AATGACTTGGTAACGCTAAGCAGCAAAAGGATATTGGTAATCGCAAAGATAGCAATCCACATAATCATGATTAGCGCCGGAGTGCTCCAAGGCTGTAGCCACCACTCTAGGCTGAGCGCCGCGCCAAAACTAAACAGCTGGAGCAGCACAATAATGGTGATAATAAATGCGTAACGCATAAGCATTCCTAACAGGACAGTGTTTGATAGGGCGTTTGCTGGTTTGGGCAGTATTTATAAGGTAGCTGGATTATAGTGACTATTTTTCAAGGTTTGGGAGATTGGGGTGTTACTTATTGGGGTAACACTTACTGTGCCGACTGTAGCGTAATCATCCATATCTCAGAGCGCGTGCCCAACCTAAATGGTACCGCCCCAATTCCATAGCCAGAAGTCACCAAAAACTGTGTGCCCTCAACCTGCTTAGCGCCATAAACCAGCGGCGTAAACCATTTTAGCAATACCGTTAATGGAAATATCTGCCCACCATGCGTATGACCTGACAGGTGCAAATCAATAGGCAAACCTTTTATTTGTTCTAAATCGGCAGGGCTGTGTTCTAAAAATATTACCGGCTTATCAGCCCTCACTTCACTAAGCAAATCTGTCGCAGCAGGGCGTGCGGGATCTGTCTCATCTGAACGACCAATTAACAACACTGAATCGTCTAACCAAACGCTTTTATTATCAATAACTTGTATACCTGCCTGTTCAACGGCTTTGGCAATCGCCACCTCATTACCTGAATAATCGTGGTTACCTAAAGTGGCATAGACACCTAGCGGCGCTGTTAATTTTGATAAGTGCGCATGCATATTGATTTTTTCATAAGCGTCGGTTGAATCATTCATGACGTCGCCTGCGATGACCACGACATCAGGATTTTGGGCATCAATCAGCCTGACCATCTTATCAATCTGCCGATTGCCAAACCATCTCCCCAAATGCGTATCAGACACCAAAGCTATTTGCAGCGGCCGCTTAAGCGCTTTATCCGTCGTCACGCTTAGACGATGAACGACGGGCGAATAAGCATTAAACACCGCTAAACCTACAATACCAATATAAATAACAGCAGCGGCGGCTCTAATGAGTATTGGATGGTGTTTTTGCTTAAGGATATAAACATACAACAAGGCAATCACAGCTGTGATGAGGCCTGCATAAAACATAAAGCCTTGTAAAATGCCGACAACCAAATAGACGTGAAAGCGCTCGTGCCAAAACTCACTCAATCCGTAGATAAGAAAAGCGTTGTTAATAATAAAAACAGTTAAAATTAAACCCACTTTAGCCAGGCGCGTTTTTGGTTGAAAGAACCAGTAAAATATACCACTACTCATAAGGGCAAGCAGCTGGGTAAGGATGATAAAAGGCCACATAATACAATTGAATCAGACAAAGACGGGCTTATAGTACGCCAATATTCTTACCTGTTGTAGACAGCATGATGGTTTATTGAAACTTTATGGCAGTTGAAACATAAAACGCTTAGTAATGTAGAGCAAATTCAGGTTAATTGTTTCACATGAAACAACCTATATAAAAACTTAGGATTGCTGCTCTAACGCTTGCTTTAGGGTTGGCTGTCTAAATTCAAAGCCTGCATTAAGCAGTGCTTGTGGCAAAACTTTTTGCCCATCAATCAGTAAAGTCGACATCTCACCAAACATCAGCTTTAATAAAAATGCGGGTAAAGTAAAAAACGTCGGCCGATGGAGCCATACGCCAAGCGTCTTGGTAAAGGTTTGATTGGTCACAGGGTTGGGCGCGGTTAAGTTATAAACATACGCTGGCGTATCGTTTGCTGTTTTTAAGTCATTATCAACTTTTAAAACAGTATCAACGCTATTTAATTGAGCTTGCTGACTAGCCTGCCCAGCAAGAAGTTGCTCAATGATAAACATCACTGCCCGTACCCAATCTGCCCGGCTAATCCAGCTCATGACTTGCTTACCATCAGCCAACTGACCACCGACGCCCATTTTAAACGGTGTTAATAACTTACCGACCATTCCGCCATCAGGATGAATCACGACGCCCGTTCTTACGATAGCAACAGGGACACCGTAATTAGTAACCTTTAGCGCCAATTGCTCCCAGTCGTCACAGAGTTTATGGGAAAAATCAGTGTTAAAATCACTGCTTTCGGTTAAAGGTCTGGCTCCTTGGGCGCCATACCAGCCAATCGCTGAGCCACTAACCAATAGCTTAGGCTTTGTACTACTACGCGCTATAAACTCCAGTAGCGCCTCAGTAGGCTTGACGCGGCTGGCAAGCAGTTGCTCCTTACGCGCATCGCTCCAGCGTTTATCCGCAATCCCAGCACCTGCTAGATTTAGAATGACATCATAATTTTTATCTGTTTTCGCAAGCTCGTCATAGGTCATCATTTTAATATCATCAGGATGCGCCTGCTTACTATCGCGCGTCAGCCACGTGACCTGTACTTCTTTATTGTCCTTTTGATAACGCTTGATAAGCGCTTTACTAAACGCGCGTCCTAAAAAGCCGGAGCCACCACTGATTAGAATATTCATCGCTTTTTATCCTTATATTTGTCTTGCCTTTTTGTTAGTGTGACAAAAAACCTCTTATAAAAACAAGAGGTTAATTGTAGGTATAAGGCTTAAAGTAAGACTAGATATAAATCAAGGATTTAGTGGTATACGTGGTTAAACTAGGAAATGATAGGCTGGCAGCAATCATAAAAATTGGCCAGTATTAAAGGTGCACTAACGAAGCACTTGTCCCGTTAGCGCATCGCTGATTTGGCTAGGGAGCTGATAACCAAGCGTCTCGCCCTTTAAATAGCCGACTTGCTCATATCCATTTATATTAGCTGAGGAATGGGCATGGATATTGGTATCAGAATTGGCATCAGAATTAACACTGCTATCATCATTTAAAAAATAAGCCTGCGCCTCTGCCAGTGTCAAAGCGGGTGGCTGTCCAGAAGGATTACAACTGGTCGAGACAACAAAACCATAGGGGTTGTGAACGGAAACCGTTTGTTGGCAAAGCTGCTTCACCAAAGGGTGGTCAATCACTCGCACCGCCACACTGTTATGAGCGCCGGTTATCCATGCGGGAATAGAAATGGGTAGGTTTTCTGATAATGGTAATAGCCAAGTATGCGCCTGCTTGGTATCGACATCAGACTCAGTATCGTTACGCCAACTGTCTAACACTAGCTGGCGTTGCTCTGCATTTAGACTGTTTAACAATACCTCAAGTCGACTGGCGCTATCGGTAACCACGATCATGCCCTTCTCTATCGGGCGCTGTTTGATAGCCAAGAGCTGCTGTACCGCTTGCTGATTAAACGGATCACAGCCAATGCCCCAAACGCTTTCGGTAGGATAAGCAAGCAGCTGCCCTTTTTGCAGCCAACGCGCCGCTTCGATGACAGAATCAGTGATAAGTGGTTTAGACATAGCAGAATGAGTTAGAAAAGTATGAGGGAATATAATACAACTTAAACGACGGGTAAAACAGCAGGTTTAAAGATTTCTTAAAATCGCGTCTTGATTAGAAAGAAAATTATGCGCGTAAATAACGCCCGCCTTGCACACTGATAACCCCTAACAATTCAAGTTCCATAAGCTGTCCTATCAATTGCGCTGGCGTCAGTTCAGTGGTATTTAACAACGCATCTAAATCTTGCCCATGCCAATCGAGCTGCTCATAAATGGGCGCTAAATGCTCAGGAACAGCGATTGCGTGATGAGAAGCTTTGCTATCGGATGATGCCGACTGGCCAGTAGCTGTAATAGGTTTGCTATCTGTATTTATCCTCTTTGAAGGAAGACTACTATTTGCTGGTGGGCTTTCGGTTGACTGCGTTGACTGGTATGGGCGACTATCATAACTCAGCTGATTAGTAATATCTTCGAGGACGTGCTGCGGATGATAGATTAAAGTCGCGCCTTCACGTATCAAGTGATGGCAGCCTTCAGCATTGCTATTATCGATGTGACTTGGAATCGCGAAAACTTGTTTCCCTTGCTCGGAGGTTAGCCTCGCCGTAATCAGCGAGCCGCTTTGAATAGTGGCTTCGGTCACAATGGTCGCGAGGCTGAGTCCTGCGACTAACCGATTGCGGCGCGGAAAGGTATGTTTGTGCGGCTGCGTATAGGGCAACAGCTCACTAATGATACAGCCGCCTTGCTCAATAATCTGGCTAAACAATTTATCATGATGATTGGGATAATTGATCTCAATACCCGTCCCCATCACGCCAACCGTACGACCTTGATATTCGGGCTCTGTTTGCGCAAGCGCCCCTAAATGTGCGCGTTTATCGACACCCATCGCAAGGCCGCTGGTAATGATATAACCGGCTTGCGCTAAATACTGCGCCATGTCAAAGGTGATTTTTTGTGCGTGGGCGGTGGGTTTGCGGCTACCAACGATAGCGATTTGCGCTTGCTGCAAACGCGCTTTATCACCGCGGTAGAATAACACTGGTGGTGGGTCGTATATTTCTAGCAGCTGTGCTGGATAATCAGACTGGTCTACAAATAGCAGACCGTATTTTTCCTCTAGCAATGCTTGCTGAATGTTATCGATAGTTGCGCGTGTTTGCTCTGACTGCTCATGACGCTTAAGATGTGTACTATGAATACCAAGCTGTCGCCATGCCTCTACTTTAGCGCCCCAAGCAAGCTCTGCACTGCCAAAGCTGGTGATAAGTTTATGATAAGTCGATAATGATGCATTCACCTCAGCCCACAGCGCCAGTACTGCGCGCTGCTCAGCGGATAAAAGAGAAGGGACTGCGCTCATAATCATCTAGCTCATCTAGTCTAAATTGGAGTCCTTAGCTTAAAGAATAAGCGTTGCACTCATTATAGATACGGCGGAGGTAACAGCTGATCACCGACGTTGATTGGTAGCTCAGAATCAAGCACATAAGCATAGCTAATATTATCAAAGGTATTAAAGACCATCACCATACCCGTAGGCTCGCTTGGTAAGCGTACTGGCGTGTCATTGTCCTTAATATCGCGTATGACCGCGCCTTTTTGATAGACGGTCAACACGTCACCGGGTTTGGCGCCGTGCGTGCTACCTAAATTAATAGCGACAACACTGCCCTTAGCGGCTGAACTGATAGAATCCATAACGCGGACAATCATGCCGCCGCGATTGACGGTTGCAGGGGCTGGATAAAATACTGGCGGAATTGAGTTATTTAACTCAACAAAAACGCGATCGCCTTCACGGACTTCTTTGCCATAGCTGTCAATAAGTTGCAAGCTGGTAACGCCATTAGTTTCTGTAGAAGTCACCAAACCTGTTGCCACTTGGGTAACTTCTAAACCGATAACTTTTTGCGTTTTCGGCTCGACATACATCTCACCTTCGCGGTAGATACCATAACGTTGGCCAACAATAAGCGGCACGCCTTTGGCATAGACTTTATCGCCACTTGCGGTAATTAAATTGCCTTTTTTCGAAGCTAAGATATATGGCGTAGTATTAAAATCGTCTGGATTAACAATGATGGTTTTATCGAGCCAATGCTGAATTGCAGACCATGGAATAGGCGGAATACTATTCGCCGTTGAGGTCACTGCAATCGTGCTAGCAACCGCATTGCCAGTCAATTGTTTTTCAACCCCAGCACAGCCTTCACCGGTATCGACACCGACCAGGGTTTTGCCTTGGATCACACATAAAATAAGAATGTCATTAGGATAAATAAGGTTGGGATTTTTGATTTGCTTATTGGTTGCCCAAATCTCTTTCCAGCGCCACGGGCTATCTAAATAGCGCCCTGAGATATCCCACAAGGTATCTCCTTTTTTGACGATATAGCGATTGGGCGCATCCGCTTTGATAGTAGGTGGTGGATTATTAGCGTGGGCAGCGGTCATCAGCATTGCGCTACTAAATGTCGTCACCAGTAGTGCCTTTGCTATCTTTTTTAAGCTCATCTTCATGGTTATATCCACAATATATACCGCTAACATAATGTCTATAAAGCAGCTGTTCAGTATTATTGACTGATGTGATTGACGGGTTTTATTGCTAAACAGCGCCTGACATAATGATGACACGCAGGCGCTATTTCTAATATTACAATTATATCTACCATAACACAATCGTAAACACTTTATTACAATCGCGTAACCTTTAATTAGTAACCTTTAATTAGATATACATTTCAATGAATACTGGTCAAGAACAATCGGGTTAAGCTGGATTTGGCGTTACATGCTGACGAATTTGCTCAGCGACCAGTTCGGCCTTGTTATCTAGCACCACCACGTGCTGCGGCAGTGCTTCTAAACCTTCAGTATGTGCAGGACGCGCAATCTCTATCTCTCCAACCGCCTCAAAGATAGTATCAGCAAACTTAACCGGTAAAGCTGTTTCGGCACAAACAATCACTTCACCCTCGCGCTGTAATTCTTTAGCGACCTTGATACCGTCAGCGGTGTGCGGATCGACTAGCTCACCATACTGCTCATAAATTGCTTTGATAGTTTGCAGGCGATCGGCATGAGTGGACTTGCCCGCAGCAAAACCATAGCGCGTATTAACCGCTTCCATCAAATCAGACAAATCAAAGCCTTGACCGGATTTCACCCCTTCAAATAACTCATGAACGCGGGCACTGTCTTTATCAAGTAATAAATAAACAAAACGCTCAAAGTTCGAAGCTTTAGAGATATCCATTGAAGGGCTTGATGTTACATAAGTTTTATCGGTCGAACGCGGCTGATAAGCGCCTTGATTAAAGAAGTCGTTGAGCACATCGTTTTCATTGGTGGCAACGATTAAGCGCTCAATCGGCAGTCCCATTTCGCGAGCGATATGACCAGCACAAATATTACCAAAGTTGCCTGAGGGTACGCTAAAGCTAACTTTTTCATCATTATTTGTGGTCACAGCAAAGTAGGCTTTAAAGTAATAAACGATTTGCGCCAATATACGACCCCAGTTAATCGAGTTAACCGTCCCTAGATTATAAGCAGCTTTAAACTCAGCATCTTGCTGTAGCGCTTTAACAATATCTTGGCAATCATCAAACATGCCGTCGATGGCAATATTATGGATATTAGCATCGGTTAAGCTATACATTTGCGCGCGCTGAAACTCGCTCATTTTGCCGTGCGGTGATAGCATAAAGACTTCGATATTTTCTTTACCGCGCAGAGCATATTCCGCTGCACTGCCCGTATCGCCACTGGTTGCACCAATAATCGTAATACGTGCATTTTTTCTTTTAAGCACATATTCAAACGCATTGCCCAAAAACTGCATGGCAACGTCCTTAAATGCCAATGTCGGACCATTTGATAAGCCTAAAATATATAAATCATCTTCAAGCTTACGCACAGGGACAATCTCATCAGAGCCAAAAACTTCAGCGGTATAAGTGCGCTCAATAATATCTTGCAAATCAGCCGCCGGAATATCCGTGGCAAAGCGCTGCATAATCGCCAGCGCAAGCTGCGGATAGCTGAGCGTACGCCACTCAGTAAGCGTCGCGCTATCAATGTTTGGATAATGCTCAGGCAGCATCAAACCGCCATCTGGTGCAAGCCCCATTAATAGCACATCACTAAATTCCATCGGCGCTGTCTGACCACGGGTACTGATATATTTCATTAGATTGTCCTGTCTATAATGAGGTTATTCAATATTTAAAACGGTTTATTCAGCAGTTTTTGCATCGGTTTTTTGTAGCAGGGCATAATAAAAACCATCGCCACTTTTACTATCAATAGGTAAACACTGACGCCCAATAGTTTGCGCAATGCCCCAGTTGCAATCGTCGGTAAATTCAAGCGCTAGCGCATCTTCATGATGGCTGATAAAGTCTTGCATTTGCTCGACGTTTTCTTGCTTTAAAATAGAGCAAGTGACATACAATAGATAACCGCCGACTTTAAGTTGTGGCCATAAGTTATGCAAAATATCGGCTTGCAGCAATGCGGTTTGCTCGACATCTTCTTCGGTACGTAAAATACTGATATCAGGATGACGCCGAATCACGCCCGTCGCGGTACAAGGAGAATCAAGTAATATCGCGTCAAACATCGGGGTATCTTTGCCTTTTTTACCCGCCCCTTGCCATCTGGTCGCATCGGCACAGACAATATTTAGCGCGATATTCTTTTCAGCTTGCTCTAGGTGTTGCTGGTTTAAATTTAGGCGCTGTAAATTCTCATAAATACGCTCGATACGCGGCGCTTCATTGTCGATAGCGGTTAACTTAACATTAGCAATGACAGCTGACTCTTCAGCACTGTTTTGTTTCACGTGAAACAAGGGTGATTGCTTATCTGAGCTTAGCAGTTCTAACCAATGCGCAAGCTTACCACCGGGCGCCGCGCAGGCATCTAAAATATGTAGCTCGTTATTTTCGGCTTTAGTATTAGCAGCGTCAAAATTACCATCGTCAGCGCTTACTTTAGCCACTAATGCTTTATTAATAAGCGGCGCCGCAAGCTGAGCATGCATATCTTGTACGCTGACCGCCCCTTCAGCGAAATGCGGTAAAGCGCTAACAGCGGTACTTTGCTGTAGTCTCAAACCTTTAGTGGATAGCATTGTTGCTGTAGCTGCATCTGACGAGTTCGGTAATTTAAAACCACTTGTTAGCTCAAGCAAATCCGCCGCAATCTCCGCGCTATAAAGCGCTTGCTGATAATCCTCTACCGAGCTAACCGCCGAGTTTACCCGTAAAAACATCGGCGCAGCTTGGCGCAAGCCTTGCATTAGCTCGTCATACTGTTCGCTCCAATCTTGCTTAAGCTGATAAGCGAGCCAATTGGGTAAGCTGTGTTTTTTATCGCACTTTTTGCGAAACTTATAAGGATTCTTAGCGACTTTACGCAAAATGGCATTGATTAATCCTGTTGCATGGGCAAAATCTATCTCTTTTGCCGCTTCGACCGTTTCATGAATCGCCGCATGATCCGCCACCTCTAAATAGAGCAACTGCACTAGGCCCACTTGTATGGTGGTACGAACCTCAATCTCATCGATTGGATTATCAGCAAGGCTGTCGAGCAAACGTGCTAGTGCGTACCACTGGCGCAATGTCGTCAGCAACAGCGCATGAGCAAAACCTTTATCACCATCGTGCAGACTGTTTAACAAAGGATCTAGGACGCTGGCAAGCGATTGACCGTTTTGAATGGCTAATAAAGTGCGAATCACTCGTACGCGGACGCTACCATTCATAATAAGGTTGCTTGAAGGTTTGAGCTTATCATTTCTTGGCGCAGTGCTGGTTTGTCTCATTAAATTTTATTTCCTTGACGCATGGTAGCGCCTTGTACAAGTGGGATTGCTTATCATTAAATTACGTTAATACGAGAACGAAACTACTTTGATTCTGCCGTAAACTGGTCGCCATCATTAAGCTTATTGCCATGACAAATTTGCTCAGCGCTCATCGGTTTACCACCCGCAAACTGTAGATCCGTAATCGCCAATGTTGTGGCTGACTGCGTATTGCTTTGCTGTTCGGTATCAGCTGCTTTGCCACAAGCCACCAATATCGCTTTGCGGCCGACACTGATAACCGTGCCAGCTGGTCTATCGGTTTGTTGTGATGGATTGACCGGTAAGCTTGCTAGAATTTTGACGCGCTGCCCCGCCAAAAAAGTATAGGCGCCGGGCCATGGGGTCAGTCCGCGAATTTGTCGTTCAATCGCAGTAGCAGATTGCGTCCAATCAATCTCGCCCTCGGTTTTGATGAGTTTTTCAGCATAATTGGCCTGACTGTCATCCTGAGTAACTGCTTGTTCTTGGTAGTGCGCCAAGTCTTTTAATACTGTGCTGATAGCCGCCGCGCCAAGTGCTGCCATCTTATCGTGGAGGCTGGAAGCCGTATCATCAGCTTCGATAGGCGCGCTGACTTTGTAAAGCATATCGCCGGTGTCCAAACCTTTATCCATCTGCATAATGGTAATACCAGTCTCACCATCGCCCGCCAATAGCGCGCGGTGAATCGGTGCCGCCCCGCGCCAACGTGGCAGTAGTGAAGCATGAATATTGAGACAGCCATAAGTCGGCGTATTTAATACTCCAATTGGCAGTATTAGCCCATAAGCAGCAACAATCATCAGATCTGGCTGATAAGTACGCAGGTTTTGCCGCGCCGCCATGCCTTCGGTGCTAGCTTTTTTAAAGGTAGCGGGTTGCTCAACCACAATATCATGCGCCAAGGCCACTTGTTTTACTGCCGACGCAGCCAGCTTTTGCCCGCGACCGGCTTTGCGATCAGGCTGCGTGTATACCGCCACAATGTCTATATTAAGCGCTTCTTGCTGCTGAATCAGCGCCTCAAGGCTAACCGCAGCAAACTCAGGTGTGCCAGCAAATACCACTCGCAGCGGCTGAGCGGCTGTTGGCACTTCGATGATAGAGCTTTGCTGAGGCTGCGTGGTATGAGTAGGTAAATCAGATTGGGAAGCAAATGTGGTCATAGTCAGGCATTATTTATGGTTAATTTGCCTATTATAGGGGAGTTTGTAGCGTTGTGCCATGATTGTAATAGCGACAATCAAGCGCTACTAATGATGCTATTTATCTTTATAATAGTCATAAAGCTCAGCCATTTATTCGTCAAACAAAGCGCCAGCAAGTAAAAAAGGCACAGTAAATAAACCCATCAGCTCTACTACCGATTTAGGGTCATGCTTTTATGCAACAATTTCAGTCTCTACAACGCCTGCTGATTTTTTATACGCTGACATTATTGGCGATGTTATCGGTGTATTACGGCACCATGTTTTATGAGATGAGACAGCATAATGAGCAGCACAGTATACAAAGCTTTTATGCCCTGCAAAGTGAGATAACTGAGCTTGCTAATCCTAAAAACTCTGACATTAAAAAAATATTAAACAAGCCTTTTTTAAAGGATGTTAGCTATCAGCTGATTTTTATGATGCCGTCTGGGCAAACCTATATTCACCGCCGCACCCGCCCTAATGAGCGGGAGTTTACTGGTATCATCTTTCCGAATGTCATCACCTCACTGCCATCCAATAGCAATCATTATAGTGCTTATGAGCTGAACAATCGTAACTTGGTCGGTACCATAGAGCTTGAGAGTGGTCATAAAGCTTATATGGTGCTGCGTCATGAGCCACTTGATATTAATTGGATCTCGTATCGCTATTGGCTGCCTTTAATGACAGCCATCATACTTTTTGCCATGGCATTACTGTACACGCTAAAACGGCTTAGCAACTGGGAGCAGCTCCTCATTTATACCGATGAGTTAAGTAACCGTGCCAAAGATGGCTATGTCACGCCGCCGTTTCTTGAAAACCAAACCACGGCGGAGTTTTTGCGTTTAGGGCATGCGCTGAGCCGCATCAGTTATCAGCTGCATAATAACCATCGCCGCATTAACACGCTGCAGCATCGTTTAGAGCGCTTGGTTGATCATGCCCCGCTGCCGATGCTGATGATTATGCGGCACGGTCAAATCAACTTTTTTAATCAACGTTTTGAGCAGACGTTTGCGACCCCCTTTCAAAGCGATAGCAACTATCAATTGACCGATTTTGTCTTTGCCAAAGACGACTCTACCCAAGCTCTGCTACAAAAACTGGCGGATTTACGTGTTACGCGCACGCTTTTAGTGTATGGATTACACAATAAAAAAGCCTATCAGCTGCATATTACGCCATGGTTTGGTGAGCATGGACAGGTGCATGGTTTTACCGTCCTACTAAATAACATCCACGAGTTAATCGACCAAACCGCACAGTTGGAGCAGCAAAACCAACAGTTACAACGCCAACTTGATGAGTTTAATAGGCTTAAGTCAACGATGGGCCATCATTTACGTCTACCATTAGAAGCCATGATTGATACCTTAGAGCCTATTAATCCTGACAATCTGACAGCTAAGCAAAATCAAGTGGTGACGACTTTGTTTCAAACCAGTCATTCTATGCTTACCATGCTAAACGACATGCTAGATATAGGAGAAATAGAAGTCCGTAAAACCCGTCTGTCTATCGAGGCGGTTGATATTTACAAACTTGGGCAACAGGTCAGCCAGTCAATCGTAGAAAGAACAAGGCAACAAGGGCTTGAGCTGCTGTATTTTTTTGCCCCCGACAGCCCGCGCTGTATTGATACCGACCATAGACGCCTGCAGCAAATCTTACGCAACTTATTAGATAATGCCATTAAATTCACCACTTCTGGCTATGTGTCGTTGACCATCGATGCGCTGAGCAACGAAGATGTATCAGCCCTCAAAAACAGCAGCTTAGAGGCGGTTGATAAAGGCGACACATTTAATAAAAGCAAAGAAGCTAATCCAGATAGCGAAGCTAATACAGTCAGTGAAGTTAATACAGACGGTGTCAGTCATGCCTCGCACGACTGGATTCGGTTTAGTATCAAAGACAGCGGCATAGGAATCGATATAGCAAGACAGCATCAGCTGCTCACTTATCTTAATGAAAACCACAGCCAAAACAGCAAACAAATCGTAAATCGCAACATTAACTACGCGCAAAAGAATATTGCGGCAAAAGGGCTGGGGTTAAATGACGCCCATAGCTTTGCTAAACTATTAGGCGGTTTTATTGAAATGAGAAGTACGTTTGCTAAAGGCAGCACTTTTGACCTTTATTTGCCTTGTAAGCGGCCAAACTATCAGCCTATCTATCATGCTAATCAGCAATTAACATATATCCATCTTATCGCCGTGATTAAACAGCCGCTACGCGCCAAACATCTGCGTGATTTGTGCGCGTATTTATCTATACCAGCTACCATTTTCACTTCTATAGATAGAATAGCGCTTCAGCAAATAAACGATAAATTGGTAAAAGATAAGCAGGAACTTGCGCCTATTTTGCTATTAGATTATGAATATTACGAAGGAATCAACCTCGCTTTATCGCCTCAAATAGCCGCTGACGATAAAAACATAGAAGCTGAAAATGAATTAGGGAATAAAGCCCGCATAGATATTGAAAAACAGCAGGCTTTAAACAGTTTACTGGCTAATACCTCACTGCCAAAAGTCTTAGTTAGCATGAAAGCTGAGCGCCGTATTCCGTCTATATTACTGGAGCGCTGTGACGGCTTTTTAAACAAGCCGCTTGATGTGGCATTGTTGCTTTCTGAGTTACTGCGCTTAACTCTGCCCGTCAGACAAACCTTAGAGCAGCCAAAAAATAGTAAGGAAAACGCTAGCCAGTTAGTCGCAGCTGTAGATGACACGGCTCATGAAACTTTAGCGCCGCTAGTTTTAGTGGTAGAAGATAGCCCAACCAACCAAAAAATAGCCTGCAAGATATTAGAAAAAATTGGCTATCGCAGTGTGGTTGCAGAAGACGGTCAGCAAGCGTTAGATAAATTGCAACAGCAGCGCCAAGATATTGCGCTGATTTTAATGGACTGCCGAATGCCAGTGATGGACGGTCTGCAAGCAACTCAAGCTATTCGCGCGCAGGGCGATGATATTCCTATCGTTGCGCTGACGGCAAATAACAGCGAAGAGGACCGCGCCGCCTGCTTGCAAGTGGGCATGGATGAGTTTTTAGCCAAGCCTATTAATAAAAACAAGCTACAAGACGTTTTGCAAAAGCTGATTAAAAGCGAATAAGCATTTGCAATATTTGTTAATCATACTAAAGCAGCACTCGCGCAGTTTGATTCGTATAACTTTAGTTTTACAGTCTTCTATTTTTTAAATTTAACCCTTATCTCATAAAACCATTGTCAGCCAAAAACGCCTCAGTAATCGCACTTTGCGGACTGCTATTAGGTGAGCTGTCCGCTTGCGATTTATTTAATAAACGCTCCAAATAGCGCGCCACGATATCGACTTCTACATTAACTTTACTGCCTACCAACCAATGCTGCGCGATATTGGTCACTTGCGCGGTATGGGGAATGATATTGAGCGAGACAATATTATCACGCACCAAATTGGTGGTGAGACTAATACCATCAAGAGTAATAGAGCCTTTAGTCGCTGTATAATGTGCCAACTCTTGCGGTATCTTAATTTCGATATACAGTGAGCGCGCATCTTTTTGCAGCTTACTGACCACGCCTACGCCATCGACGTGACCGGCGACAATGTGCCCACCAAAACGCGTGGTCGGTAGCATGGCTTTTTCTAGATTCACCGTATCACCTGGTTTTAAATCCGCCAGCGCTGTACGAGCAATCGTTTCACGTGAAACATCAACAGAATAGTAATTATGACCAAACTCGACCACGGTCAAACAAATACCATTTGAAGCAATAGAGTCTCCTAGTTTCACATCGCTAAAATCTAAGCCATCAGACTCTATAGTCAAACGTATATCACCGCCAGTTGGCTGCATGGATTTTACTTTTCCGACACTTTCTATAATTCCAGTAAACATATTATCCTCTTTGCATTTTTTGTTGCCGTTATCTTTATTAGTCTACTAAGCAGTATACGGGGGTTTAATTATATTGTTCTATATAAAGATGGAAATCATGTTAGCTATTGGATTTTATAACTCTCATAATTTTTATCATGCCTTTTGAGCTAAGATATCTAAGGTTCTGTAGGGGATAAACTGTGGATAACTATAGAAAACAAGAAAAAAGTAAGATTAAAACCTAGCTATTTGAAGAGTTATCCACAATAAGTTCTCTTTGTATCTTATGGTACTTCTGCTAAATAAATAATTATAACATGCTGATTTATAACATTATTTTCTAAAGCGATCAATTAGTGTGCTTTAGCCAGTTTCATGTGAAACAAAGTTATACACAGTTTCATGTGGAACCTTAATCAAACCATTATATTTATCCACATGAATCATCTCTAGCTCTAGTCTTGTGGATAAAATACCTCAGAATTAACATTGAAAAACAACAGGGTTTATAACGTCGACTATAAAGGTAATAAGGTGAGTTTAAGATCAGATCCTAGTTGTTCATGGCAGCGAATATCAAAACGCAGCTGCTGTGCTAAAGATAAGGGATTGATAGCAACCATAGGACGCGCCTCAATACCTAATAAGCAAGGGGCTTGATAGACAATAAGCTCATCCACCAACTGCTGTTGTAAAAAGCTACCAGCAACGCTTGCGCCAGCCTCTACTAAGACGTCATAGCATTGATGTTCACTGACTAACTTTTTTAATAACTCAATTAAACTTTCTTTACGCCAATATAGTGCTTCTGGACTTTGGCATAGCTGATAGTCAGATTGCAAGTCGTGTTTTAGTCGCCCTCTTCTATCTAATATCACTATTTTAGGTGGCGGCACTTCCTCAGGTGCGATACCTAACAGGTTTGAGCGTACATTTAATTGCGGATTATCAACGATAATAGTTTCACTGCCCGTGATAATAGCGCCACTTTGCGCACGCAGTTTTTGTACATCTTCGCGTGCCGCTGTGCCCGTGATCCATTTTGACTCGCCGGATGCCATTGCCGTACGGCCGTCAAGACTGGTAGCAATTTTAAGCCTGACATAAGGCATTTGGCTGCGCATTGCCTTTAAAAAACCTTTATTTAAGGCTTCTGCCTGCGCGGTTAGCACGCCAACTTTTACGGCGATGCCCGCTTCGTCTAACAGTTTCACACCGCGCCCAGCCACTTGCGGATTGGGGTCGAGTCCTGCAATGACAACACGTTTTACGCCAGCTTCTATAAGCGCGCGCGCGCAAGGCGGCGTACGTCCGGTATGACTGCAAGGCTCTAAAGTCACATAAGCGGTCGCGCCCATCGCTTGCGTGCCAGCTTCTTTTAGAGCAAAAACCTCAGCATGCGGCTGGCCAGCTTTAGGATGAAAGCCTTGACCGACTACTTCATCTGCTTGCACCACTACGCAGCCGACCGCTGGATTGGGACGCGTCGTATATAGACCGCGCTTTGCCTGCTCAACAGCAAGCATCATAAAATAGCAGTCTTTGGCATCTTGATAATGGTTTGAGTTCGACATAAAGGCGCACTTAAATAAAAGGTCAGGAATGATTGTTAAAAGTGTTCAATAATTTGAAAACTTTACCTCAAGAATTTTGCTAAAAATCGAAGCAAATTTATCGATTGATGACTGTTTAAACCAGTTTATTTTTCATTTGGACGAATATTAGCAATTTCTTGGTGAAACGCATCGATGTCTTGAAAGTCACGATAAACACTGGCAAAGCGCACATACGCGACATCGTCAAGCGTCTTAAGCTCGCTCATGATAATCTCACCTAGCACTTTACTGCTTACTTCACGCTCGCCCATTTGCCGGACGCGTTTTTCGATACGGCTAATCATCGCCTCTTGTTCATCAATGGTAATCGGACGTTTTTGTAGTGGTAGTAGGATGGAACGGCGCAGCTTGTCATTATCATAAGGTTCGATTTTGCCACTAGATTTGATAATGCGCGGCATCACCACTTCTACCACCTCAAAGGTGGTAAAGCGTTCCTGACAGCTGTTACATGAGCGACGACGACGTACTTGCGCGCCTTCAGCCGCCAGCCTTGAGTCGATAACTTTGGTATCTGACGCATTACAATACGGGCAATGCATACTCTTTTCCTTAGGTTAATAGTGAAGGCGCATGTGTTATTTATAAAACCAAATTATAAAACCGAACTTTTTAAAACTGGTATTTCTTAGCTAGCTTCCAATCAATAAAAAGCCTTTTACTCTCTATTTACCAATACAAAAACTACTAAAAATCTTCCCTAACAAGTCATCGGCGCTAAACTCACCGGTAATCTCACCCAGACTTTGCTGCGCTTGGCGTAAGCTTTCAGCGACCAACTCTCCAGCTTTAAATATCGTAAGCTGCTCATGCGCCTCTGCTAGCGAAGCGGCGGTACGTCTTAGCGCATCGATATGACGCGTACGCGCGATTAAGCTATTTTCTGGCGGATGAAAACCTACTTTAGCACATAAAGTTTCGATTAACTCATCAATCCCAGTACCCGTTTCACATGAAACATTGACTTGTTCGTAGCCATGATTTTTGATTTCTGCTTGTGAAAGAGCGCTTCTTTCTTTACTGCTGTTATCGTTTAATAAATCGCTTTTATTAGCAATAATTAATAAGCGCTTGGCTTCTGGCAGCTCACCAAATAGCTGTTCGGCCAGCTGTAATGGCGTGCTGTCACCTTCAAGGTCACGAGTGACATCGTAGACCATTAGCAGCATATCAGCCTGCGTAATCGCCGTACGCGCCCGCTCAATACCGATACGCTCGACCGTATCTTCAGTCTCGCGCAGGCCTGCGGTATCGGTTAAATGCAGCGTCAAACCGTTGAGCACCACTGTCTCTTGCAGGGTATCGCGCGTCGTTCCAGCAACGTCTGTCACGATAGCACGCTCTTGCCCTGCTAAGCGATTGAGCAAACTTGATTTCCCCGCGTTTGGTCTACCAGCAAGCACCACATGAATGCCGTCACGCAATAGCTGACCTTGCTTTGCGGTTGCTAGGACTTGCTCAATTCTGGCCTGCGTCTGCTCAAGCTTATCTTGAATAACCCCATCAGATAAGAAATCAACGTCTTCTTCATCGGGAAAATCAATTGCCGCTTCAACGTGCAAGCGCAGATGAATCAATTGCTCAAGTAGTTGATTGATTTTTTGCGAAAACTCACCACTAAGTGAGCGAATGGCACTGCTAGCCGCAGCAGCGCTGGTAGCATCAATCGCATCAGCGATGGCTTCTGCTTGCACCAAATCCAGTTTATCATTATCAAAAGCACGGTAAGAAAATTCCCCCGCGCCCGCTTGTTTTGCGCCAAGTTCAAACACCCGCGCTAGCAGCTGATTTTGCAAAATCATACCGCCATGACCTTGCAGCTCAATCACATCTTCGCCAGTGAACGAGTGCGGACCTTTAAAATAGAGCACCAAACCTTCATCAATAATCGCGCCATCAGCTTGATAAAAGCGGCAAAAACTGGCCATACGCGGCGTAAAAGCAGACTTACCGGTGATCTGGCAAGCGATATCGTAGGCGCGCGCGCCCGACAGCCGAATAACCCCGACGCCGCCACGTCCAAGCGGTGTGGCAATCGCCGCAATGGTCGGAAGGCTAGATAAATCAGAATTTCTAGGTGACTCATCCAAATTATCGGCGGCTAGTGCCATCTCTAAAGAATCCACAATCACTCTCAATAACTAAAAACCCCATTATAGACGGCTTGGCGCGCACTGACAAAGCAAACTTCAGCGAGCAGATTTCTAAACCCTAAAGTATGGCTATATGGTTATTTTTTTCACTCATTAATATAAGAAAACACCGCTCTTTAGCACATAAAAAAACCACCGCCGTAGCGATGGTTTTTATAGATTTAGGCTTTATTTAATCCAGAACTTTAACGGTACGACGTTTTTGTTCTTCTTCAACTTTGCGGTTGATGATGTACTGCTGGGTCATACTAAATAAGTTGTTCACGGTCCAGTATAGTACCAAACCTGCTGGGAAGAACAGCATGAATGCGGTGAAGATAATTGGTAAAAATTTCATCACTTTTGCTTGCATCGGATCAGCTGGCTGCGGGTTTAATTGCTGCTGGATAAACATCGATGCACCCATCAGCAGCGGTAAAATAAACCATGGATCCATTGCGGATAAATCGCGAATCCATAAGATCCAAGGCGCATGACGCAGCTCAACACTTTCCACCAATACCCAATATAGGGCTAAGAAAATTGGCATTTGCATCAAAATAGGCAAGCAACCTGCCATCGGATTGACTTTTTCTTCTTTATAAATCGCCATCATTTCTTGCGACATTTTCATGCGGTCATCGCCGTGCTCTTCTTTTAATGCCGCAAGCCTTGGGGCGATAGCACGCATCTTCGCCATTGAGTAGTAGCTTTTATTAGAAACCCACATCAAGGCGATTTTAACAAGAAGCGTCAACAGAATAATTGACCAACCCCAGTTACCGATGACTTTATGAATGCCATCCAAAATCGCAAATAATATTTTTGATATTGGCCACAGTAATCCATAATCGACGGTTTGATTGAGTCCTACCGCCACTTCTTTTAGCTCAGATTGTACCTTTGGACCAGCGTACAACGTGGCATTTAACGTTATTTGCTTGTTTGGTGCCACATTGACAGGTTGGCTATTAAAACCAATAAAGTAATCATTGCCCGTTTCGCGGCTAAAGAACTTGCCAGTAAAGTTTTCTGGTGTCCAAGCAGAAACGAAGTAATGCTGCACGATGCCAACCCAACCTTTATCACTGGTCGTGGTCAGCTCACCATCGTTAAATTTACCAAATTTTAACTTATTATAAGGGTCGTCAGGCGTACCCCAAGCGCCGCCCAAGTAAGTCGCCATGCTCAGCGCACCCTTGCCTGACATGCCAGGGTCTTTACTGTCATCGCGCTTTAACTGCGCAAACATTTGCCCTTGCCATGGATTGGCAGAAGCATTTTGAATTTGATAGCTAATATCAATCGGATATTTGTCATGGGTAAAGGTAAAGGTCTTAGTAATCGTCACGCCATCTTTTTGATAGGTAAGTGGCACTGATAACGTTTGCTGACCTTTTTCCATCACATAGTTGTTCGCCGTGTGGCTGTAGTTGGCGCGACCTTCAGCGGTATCAATACCGTTTGGACCAATCAGACCAGACTGCGCAACGTAAACGCGATTGCTGTTATTTTCTAATAAGACAAAAGGCTTATCGCTATCGAGCGTCGCATCATACTGCTTTAGCGCAGCATAAACGATATCGCCGCCTTCTGGGTTGATTTTGATGTTATAGCGATCGGTCGTGACCGTGATCAAGCCTGTGTTTTCAGCAGGTGCTGCTGTCACCGTACTCGCATCGACCGGTAGCGTTTGCGCTGGAATATCGCCTGCTGCGCCGGTGGTAGCAGGAATATCAGCTCCTACCGATGTTGCCGTTTCTGCTGGTACCGCATCTACAGCTGGCGCATCGGCATAATCATCTCGCCATGCCAAAATCAGCAGATAAGCGGTGATTAGCATCGCAATGATGATCATCACCCGAAATATCTTTTGCATAAACCTTTCCTAGATTAAAAAATTAGGGTATGAAAAATCAGGCATGTGTCATGACCACCTAGGGTATTACCTTATATTGTTAGCAGCAATATCAGCAGTCAATCACATAAAATGTTCATCATTTTACTAAAAAACCACTCTAAATGATACAAGCGTGTGGATAACTTGTGGGTAACTCAATAGATATCCACAACTGCTCAGTCGCTAACAACATTTATAATGTTTTCATCAGATGGTTTAGACAGGCCACGTAGCTCTTGGTGTCTTTATACACATACAAACCTTGAGCGCTGACATGAGCTTGTGCCATAGATGCTAGATATTGATAGTGATAAGAAGATAAAGGCAGCGGCACAAAATCAATTCCGTGTCCGCCCAACGGATGACAGCGACCAATACGTTTTAATAACAGCCAACTGCCAGGCCAAACACCATGCCACGCTAAAGCCTGTTTGCCATAATTTGAGCAAGTTGGATAATACCGACAGCGAGCAGGTAATATAGGACTTATTATTTTTTGATAGAAAATAATAGAATTAAAAAATAACTTATAAATAATTTTATTTATTTTTT
>NZ_DHYG01000050.1 GCF_002414005.1 Psychrobacter sp. UBA5136 | reverse complement strand
TTTAATTATTGGGATTGGTATAACTGCAGAAATTATGGAGCGTCAATATCAGTATATTGCTGACTCTGATGAGGTTACGCGCGAAGCGGTGAAAAACTGGCCGCTGCCTTGTCGAATTTGGAACAACATCATCGCCACGATGGGACCTATTATATAAGTCGACCTTTAGCAAAGTAAGCGCGTAGCTTAACTGCTCACTACCGTTTTTTGCAAAATATAGATGACAAACTTAGCTTCCGTTGCAAAGGGTTTTGTCTCGACCTCTGCCAAGAGCGCTTGTCTTTTTTCGCTGCGCGCACGGTACGCGTAAGGCGTCATGGTCATTAAATCTGCCAAATCCTCTGCGGACAAACGTAGCTTGGTGCTGACGCGATGGGTCTCTAAAAGTTGAAAATAAGGCGCTAACTCATCCAAAAATTTATCAGAGTCATGCTCTCGAACATCATCAAATAACGCTTCTCGCATCGTCGCCAAATGTCCGATATCAGGCTTAGCAATGATGAGATAGCCTTCATCAGTCAAAACCTCATTAAACGCTGCTGGCAAGATTGGGCTAAAAATACTGCTAATGCCATCGACGCTATGCGCGTGTAGTGGCAAATGCGCCGCGCTAGTCACCAGCGGATAAATAGCGGCTGCTTTCATTATCTCTGAAGCAGAATCATCTTTAACTTCTTGATACCAAAGCCGTCCCAAAGCCTTACTGGTTTTTGCCAGCTCTACAACGGCAGGTTTGCTGATATCGGCTGCAATAAGCACATCCATGCCAGTCTGCGCCATTGCCTGCGTGTAATAGCCTTCTCCGCAGCCAATATCAAGCCAGTTAATGAGCTTATCTTTTTGCTCAAGGTTGGCTTTTTTCGCCGTCAATAACGCCGCCATCTTTTGGCAAATGAGCGTTTGTAGCGGCTGATAATGACCGGCCGTTAAAAACCGATTGCGCGCCTCAATGGATTGCTGACTGTCGCCCGGCGCTTTGGATTTTTTTTGCTGCACGGGCAATAGATTGACATAACCCTGCCGCGCCACATCGAAAGGATGAGCAGTTTGCTTCGGATTTAAACTGCCATCGCAGCGCCAAGTAACGGCTGCTGGCTGCATGGGTGATTGGCAAAGGGGACAAATAAATAAGCGCACAAATCTCTCAAAGTCATTGCAATAGGGCTGTTATTTTAACAAAGTTCCGGCTCAGTAAGGGATAAAAGGTGGAGTAAAAAGCGCAACAAAAAATACAAAGGAAGAATTATAAACAAACACTAAAAAAGCCATCTCATGTAAAACAAGATGGCTTTTGTATAAATGATATTTTTATTCACTATCAAACAATATGGCTGTCTTAACGTAGCTTTAAGGTCATTAGCCCAAGAATGACAAGGATAATAGCAATAATCCAAAAGCGAGCCACCACTTGCGTTTCTTTCCAACCAATTTCTTCAAAGTGGTGATGGAGCGGCGCCATGCGAAAGACGCGTTTTTTACGCAGTTTATACGAGCCGACCTGTAGCATCACCGACAATGCTTCGGCGACAAATAGACCGCCCATAATGGCAAAAGCAATCTCTTGGCGGGTCATAACCGCAATTGTACCGAGCATCGCGCCTAACGCTAATGCGCCAACATCACCCATAAATACTTGTGCGGGATGGGCATTAAACCATAAGAAACCAAGTCCTGCACCAATCATCGCGCCGCAGACAATAATCACTTCTGAGTTATAGGCAATATAAGGCACATGCAAGTAATCGGCAAAACGCACATCACCTGAGACATAAGCCATCGCGCCCAAGCCCGCCGCAACCAAGACCACGGGCAAAATGGCTAAGCCATCTAAGCCATCGGTTAAGTTGACCGCGTTTGATGCGCCATTAATCACAAAGTAGGTAAAAATAATAAAGCCAATACCAAACGGCACTGCCGAAAAAGGAATCATCCAATCTTTAAAAATCGGTAGTAGCAAATCCTGCATCTCGCGCGTGGTCGCCATATTTGGCTGCAAGGTAGCAATATAATATAAAGAGACGCCAACAAATAAAGCGCCCATCGACAGCCAAAAGTATTTTTTGCGAGCGATTAAACCTTTGGGGTCTTTATATTTAATTTTAAGCCAATCATCCGCCCAGCCGACCGCGCCAAAGACAACCATCACCACAAGCAAAATCCACACATAAGGATTGTTTAACCGCGCCCACAGTAAAATTGATACCCCTATCGCGCTTAAAATCAGCACCCCGCCCATGGTTGGGGTACCAGTTTTGACCAAATGCGACTGCGGGCCGTCATTGCGAATCGCCTGACCGTACTTAAGCGTACGCAGGTGCTGAATAACGCGGTCGCCAAAAACCATGCTAAACGCAAGGGCGGTAATAACCGCCAGTAACGCCCGTAGCGTCAACGAAGAAACCGCAGAAAACGGTGTATAATACTGGCCAAGCCAGCCAAACAACCAAACTAACACCGCCTACTCCTCGACTAGCGCATTGATAAGGGTTTCCATCTCCATGGAACGTGAGCCTTTAAACAGCACGGTACAAGGCTGCGCCTGTTGTGCTTGTAAATAAGACTGCAGATAGGCCAATAAACTGTCTTTATCAGCAAAAGCATGGGCGCTAATAGCAGAAATCTCTTGCGCGCCTGCCACCGTATAAGGCGCATATTCACCAACACACAGCAGCACATCGATACCCGTGGTCGCAATCGTCCGGCCCAAGCTTTGATGCTCGCTAATTGCCGCCTCGCCCAGCTCTGCAATATCGCCAAGTACCATCACTTGCGTTCCCGTTTGGGCCGCAAGTACTTTGGCTGCCGCTCGTACCGAATGCGGATTGGCATTATAAGTATCATCAATCAAGCGATGCATACCAAGTAGCTGACTGTTTAAGCGCCCTTTTGCAGGACGCGCGTTTTCAAGCCCGACGACAATATCGCTGATATCAATATTTAGCGCATACGCACAAGCACCTGCGGCCAAGGCATTATTAACATTATGCTCGCCCGCTAATGGCAGATTGATATCATGAACTTGGTTGCCGATATGCAGCTTAAATTCGCTGCGCTCAGGCTCGACATCTAAATGACTGGCACTCACATCAGTATTACCAAAACCTATCACGTGTGAGGTTTGCTTTTCGGCAATACGGCGCAATTGATTGGTAAAATCATCCTTATCAGGAACGATGGCAAATTGGGCATCGCTTAAAGTATGATAAATTTCAGCCTTGGTTTGGCAAATGCCTTCACGGCTACCAAATTCGCCCAAATGCGCAGTACCAATGTTTAAGATACACGCCACATCAGGTTGCACAATCTCGGTAGTATAAGCAATCTCGCCAATATGGTTGGCGCCCAATTCCAAAATCGCATAACGATGGTAGTCGGATAACTCGAGCAGCATCATCGGCACGCCTAAATCATTATTTAGGTTGCCACGGGTAATCAGCGTTGGCGCTAGCCTGCCAAAGATACTACCGAGCATTTCTTTGCAGGTGGTTTTACCGCTCGAGCCAGTAATGGCAATGACGGTTAAATTTTTATGCTGCTGCCGACGATATGCCGCCAACTGACCGAGCGCTAAACGGGTATCACTCACCACTAACTGCGAAATGCCTGCAGAAATAGGACGTGAAACAATGGCCGCAACCGCGCCTTTTTCTATAGCGGTAACGATATAGTCATGACCGTCAAAATTATCACCCGTTAATGCCAAAAAGATATCTCCCGCTTTTATAGTGCGGGTATCGGTGGCGATACGAGTACTCATCACCTCATTGCTTGACTCTGCTTGTGCTTCAGCAAACTGCCAATGCCCATCAAGTGCTGCGGTTGCCGCAAGCAGATTGTCTGCTTGCCAAACATACAGCCCTTGCGACTGAATGCTGTTATCGTGGTCGGCTGTCATAATTGATTACCTTATATATGATGACTACTTATCTTTTTATCTTTGCTATTTAACGATATCTGTTGTTTAAACGCTCAAAAAATGAACGGCAGGCGCTATTATTTGGCTATAAAGGTTATAGGCGCCCAGCTTGCTTGAGGGCATTTTGCAAAATAACGCTGTCGTCAAAATCATAACGCACATGGTTAATTTCTTGATAGGTTTCATGACCCTTGCCCGCGATAACGACAATGTCATCAGCCGCGGCTTGCTTGACCGCATATTCGATGGCTGTTTGGCGTGCAGGCTCGATATGGGTACGTTGATATTGCTCAATTGTCATGCCCGCTTGCATATCTTGCAATATTGCCTTTGGGTCTTCGGTACGCGGATTGTCTGCCGTTAAAACCACTTTATCCGCCCCTGCCAATCCCGCTTGCGCCATCAATGGGCGCTTGCCCGCATCACGGTCGCCGCCGCAACCAAATACCGCCCACAGCTGACCTTTACAGTGAGTTTTTAAACTGGCAAGCACTTGGCTTAACGCATCAGGCGTATGGGCATAATCAACGATAAAACAGCCGTTAGCAGATGGCACACGCTGCATACGTCCGACCGCGCCTTGTAGCTGCGGGACAACGGCGGCAATACGTTCAAGGTTATCGGCTATATTATTGTTCCTATCACCGTCATTATTAGTCTCAACTGCGGCTGCCGCTGCCATCGCCGCAAGTAAATTTGCCACATTAAAGCGTCCGAGTAACGGGCTGACGATATCTAAACTAACGACTTTTGCATTGCCAAGATCTGTACGCAGACCAATCTCAACGCCTTGCAAACTTGGCGTGATATCAGCGGCGACAAAGGTGGCAGATTTTGCTGGGTTTAAACTATACGTCCAAACCGTTAACTCACTGGCACGCGCCGTATCAAGCATAATTGGCGCATACTCGTCATCAATATTGATAATGGCGTGGGTTAAGTCTGGAAAGTGTGCTTTATCAAACAGTTTGGCTTTTGCTGCGGCATACTCTGCCATGTCGGCATGATAATCGAGGTGATCACGGCTTAAATTGGTATAAATCGCCACCGATACGGGCATACCTTGCAAACGCTGCTGATCCAGACCGTGCGAGCTGGCTTCTAATGCCAGTAATTCCGCGTTCTCAAGAGCCATTTGATATAAAAACTGCTGCACTGCTAAGGCATCGCCCGTGGTATGACTGGCTTGCACTAACGCGCCAAGCCGGCCATTACCAGCCGTTCCCATCACAGCGCTGCTCATACCCGTCAGCTGGGTTAACTGTGCGACCAATTGACTGATGGTGGTTTTGCCATTGGTACCCGTCACCGCCACGACCGTTGGCAAGGTCACCGGCTGCTGATATTGCAAACGCGCTTGAATAAGGCTGCCTAAAAAATCGCGAATATTGGGCACGTATAAAACTGGGCAAGGCAGGGCGGCTAATTGCTGCTGCGCTACGGACTGTGCATTAACAGTAGATAATGGAATATTGGCATGCGGCGGTACATTGGCTTTCGATAATAAAGCAATTGGATCAATTTCTGATAGGATAAAAGCCGCCCGCTCAGCAGCTTGATACAGGTAGTCACGACTTTTTTGACAATTTGGCGTATGGCTTTTTAATAAGACAAAGACATCGTTGGCCGCTAACTGGCGGCTGTCTAAGCAAAATTGCTCAAAGGGAATATGAGCAACCGACTCTATTGAATTTGTTGAATCCTGCTCAGCCACCATCGCCGTCAATGTTTGTGCTAAATTGTGACTGTGACCTGGACCATGACTTTGATTGTTAACACTGCTGTCGTTGCCGCTGGCTGCAATCAGCTGCTGCAAGGTGACGGGGGTGCTGCTTAGCGGCGAGGTAGACAGGGTCATTGGCAAATCCTAAACGGTTAAAACGCATCAAATAGTTAACAGCGGAACAAGGAAAATTACTTTTTTAGCTACTGCTCTTCAGTCTTTAGCGGCTTATCTAACGGCACGTTATACAAACGCAGCGCTTCTTTCATGACGTTATGGAAAACGGGCGCCACGGTTAAACCCGCATAAATCTGACCGCGCGGGTCTTCGATAAGCATCACACCGACCAGCTTAGGATTGGACGCTGGGGCCATACCGGCAAAGACGTTGCGATACTGGTCGCTATAGTAGCCGCCTTTAGGGTTGATGCGGCGCGAGGTTCCTGTTTTACCAGCAACGCGATAACCATCGATGGCCGCGGCTTTTGCGGTACCACCCGGCTCGGTGACACTTTCTAGCATTTGTACGATAGACATGGCTTGCTCGTGCGCCATGATACGTTTGCTTGGCTGTTTTTTGCCATCTTTAATCAAGGTTAATGGATGCATCACGCCGCCAGCTGCCAGTGCCGAATACGCCTGCGCCACCTGCGCCACCGTTACTTGTAAACCATAACCATAACTGACCGTTGCCCGTCTTGAAGTTTCTTTTTCTTTTGGCGTAACGACAAGCCCACTGCCTTCACCGGGGAATTGCAGCGGTGTTTTTGCGCCAAAGCCAAACTGCCTTTGCATATTGGTAATGGCATCAGGCGGCAAGGATAAGGCAATCTTGGTCGAGGCCACGTTACTAGATTTTTGTAGTAACGTCGCAAGCGTAATCCGTCCCAGATTATTATGGTCACGTATCGTATAACCACGCACACGGATAGAGCCAGGATTGGTATCAATTAACGATGTCGTGGTGTATTTACCTGAGTCTAAAGCGGCGGCCACGGTAAATGGTTTCATGACCGAACCAGGCTCAAAGACATCAAGCAGCGCACGGTTACGCTGGTTTTCGCCCGTCATCTCATTGAGATTATTGGAGTTAAATGACGGCCACGTCGATAAAGCGAGCACTTCACCCGTTTGTACATCAACAATCATACCCGTCGACCAGCGCGCTTTTTGTAGGCGACCCGCTTTTTCTAACTCTTTATAGAGCAGATACTGCAAGCGTGAATCAATGGTCAACGCGACATCTTTGCCCGGTATTTCTGGCTTGACTTGCTTGATTTCTTTTAAGCTGTTCTGTTTAGCGTCTTTTAGCACCATCACTTTACCATCTTCGCCCGCCAGCACCGTTTCGTATTGACGTTCGATACCAGCACGCCCTTCGTAACCGCCTTCGGGATCAGCAGCATTTTGCCCCATAAATCCTAACAGCTGCGAGTTCGGTTGCGGCTGCGGATAATAGCGCTGGAAAAAGTTTTTCTCATAGACACCGGGAAAATCAAGTGAGCTCACACTTTGGGCAATCTCTGGCGTTACTTTATTAAGAAGCGGCAGATAATGCGAGCCTGCGCCCGATGGCAGTGCCGCTTTGACCGCCTCTTCATCGGTAACATCGATACTATCGTCGATGGCGGTGGCTTTTTTGAGCTCAGTGACCGAAATATTGGCCGCCGCGGCAAGCGTGGTCAAATCCATATTGTCCAAGCGCTTTTGCATACGCGCGATCAGCTGTGGACTATCAGGATTGGTCAAGATAATACGTTTAAGCTCGTAATATTCGCGCGCGTAATCATGCGGGCTAAAAGACACCGTCGCCAGTGGCGCACTAACCGCTAACGGCAAATCATTACGATCGGTAATCATACCGCGATAGGATTTTTGCGTGCGTACGCTGGTAATCAGCTCATTGCCTTTATCTTGGTAAAATTGCGCATTGGCCACTTGTAAATAATAAGCGCGGCTGATGAGTAAACCTAAAATGACTAACGATAGCGCCCATATGGTACGGAAGCGGTTTTTATCCTGCTCGACACCGCCGCGAGACGACGCCCCAGAGGCTTTACCTAAAAACGCTCTTTTGCTTTTTTGGGTTTTAACACTGGTATAAGCGCCCTGCTCTTCACTCTTCTTTAAGCGACTAAAGAGCTTGGCTTTGCGGTTATCTGCCGCTTTATTATTCCCTTTATCGCTTGTCTGCCCAGATTTGGCGGCGCTGGCACGGCGTAGCGGCTTAGTGACTTTACCGCTGGTTGGTTTTTTGCTGCTATTTTTAGCGGCGGCTTTACCGTTTTTGGCAGTGGGCTTTTTATCATTCATCGTCCTGCCTCCGCTAGGTCGGCATCTGCTTCAAAAAAATCGCTTTCATTAACAGTCGTCCCTTCGCTATCAGCCTCATCCGGTGCTAGTGTGAGCGCAACCGCTGCCCCTGGTTGAATAATCAGCTTATCTTTAAGGGTGGGAGAAAACATACCCAGCTCGGCAACCGCACGACTGGCGATTTGCGGGGTCGCACTAAAAGTCTGCTGCTCGATAAGCAGACGCTGGTGTTCTACTTGCAGCTTACGCTCTTGTTTTTTCATGTCTTGCAAGGTTTTATAATCCTGATGATATTGCTGCACGCCTTCGGCCGTTTTGATACCGCTCCAAATAATCGCGGCCGCAAGCAACAATAATATGACCACATAAATACTGACCACATTAAATCGGCGCACGAATAATTCACCAATGTCAGTATTTGGGGGCATTGCGGCGCGGCGGTTTACGGGTTTGTCAGATATTGCCATGACGATCTCAAAAAAGTGAACTACAAAATATAAAAAGTGATAACTGTTTGCGAGTGATAAAACCCTTTTAAGCCATCAGCACCATCGATAAAAACGCATACGAACAAAAATAAGACCAAGCAAAAAAGTAACTGCTGAGCCTAGCAGAGAATGTTTACAGCTTTTTAACAGCCGCGTAAGTATTAAAACATTTGGTCATAAATAACTACATAAATGGCAAATAGAAAATCACGTCAAAAATAGCTCTCTCACTTTTCTGCTTACAGCCCTGCAAAGCTGTCTCACTGCTGTGTTTCAGCGTTAGCTAAATAAGCGCTATCGGTGCGCGTTGCCATGCGTAGCCACGCACTCCGCGCCCGCGGGTTTTGGCTTAGCTCTGCTTTACTCGGGCCGACGCGTTTTGGCTTGGTAAAATAACGCGGACGCTTTGGCGGCATCGGTAAGTTCTCATCCTCAGGATATTGACCTTTGCTATGACGCTGCAAAAACTGCTTAATACGGCGATCCTCTAACGAATGAAAGCTAATGACGGCCAGCTGTCCACCCGACTTTAAAATCGGAATGCTTTGCGCTAAAAAGTCATCCACGTCGCCAAGCTCATTATTAATAAAAATACGCATGGCCTGAAAGCTTTGGGTTGCTGGGTGCTTGCCGCGCTGCCAGTTTGGATGCGCCGCTTTTATCACTTCTGCCAGCGCAAGCGTCGAATCATAGCTATCCATCTGCTTAATCGCACGGGCAATACGGCGGCTGTGACGCTCTTCGCCAAACTCATAAAGCACATTGGCCAAGGTTTCATCATCGACTGCCTCTAGCCATTCGGCAACCGACTGCCCGCGACTGGTATCCATGCGCATATCGACCGCGCCATCACGCATAAAGCTAAAACCGCGGCTACCGTCATCAATCTGCGGCGAGGAAATTCCCAAATCCGCCATCAAACCGTCCACTTTTGTAATACCCAGCGCCGTTAGACTAGCGGTCAGTGTTGCAAAACTGTCATGCACCACTTTGACGCGACTGTCGGTATTGGCCAATTCGCGGGCAACGCTAATGGCCGTCGGGTCTTTATCAAACACAACCAAGGTAGCATCATCGGCAAGCTGACTTAATAGCAAGCGGCTATGGCCACCGCGCCCAAAAGTCGCATCGACGTATATGCCGCTCTTCTGTAAGCTATTTTGTCGGCTCTCATCTTTTTGTTTTGGGAGCGATTTGACGCCCAGCACTGCCGCTACTGTTTCTTGTAGTAGCACGGCGTCATGGACGAAATTTAATTCATCAGCACTCGTGTCCTCCGTGATGGACTCTGGCGCAAGATCTTGCGCAGACTTCTCAGCGGCAGCGGTATCAGAAGGGCTGACTTTAGAATTGGACGTATGAGTTAGCGTATTTTTTGGCTTAAATTTCGATATGGACACAAACGACTCAGTAGATGATGACCATTTTGGCCAGTAATAGTAAAAAATCAGATGAAAATAAACAAGTTATGACTCACCTAGCATTATTATCGCAAGGATACACGGCTAGTCAAGCGCTAGGCGGGGTTTTCGTTAAAAATATCCCATCTCTCTGTTATACTAGCGCTATATTTTACGCTATTTTTCTATCGTCACGGCTATTGTTTCATCCGTATTTTTTAATCAATACGTTTATCGGCATTCACCTTTAACATTTTTCACCGCTTTATTCACTAATCACCCTATTCTGAGATTTTTATGACCCAAACATCGACCCAATCTACTCCTGATAGCAAGCGCCCTATCCGCACGCGTATTGCGCCATCGCCTACTGGCTTTCCGCATGTCGGCACCGCTTATATCGCGCTATTTAATTTGGCTTTTGCTAAAGCTCACGGCGGCGAGTTTATTTTACGTATTGAAGACACCGATCAAACGCGCTCAACCGAGCAATCTGAAAAAATGATTTTGGATGCGCTGCGCTGGGTCGGCCTTGACTGGGCAGAAGGTCCAGATATTGGCGGGCCACACGCACCGTATCGTCAAAGCGAGCGCAGTGATATTTATAAAAAACACGCCGAGCAGCTGATAGATAGCGATCATGCGTTTCGCTGTTTTTGTACGCCTGAAGAGCTTGATGCGATGCGCGCTGAGCAAATGGCCAATGGCGAAACGCCGCGCTACGATGGCCGCTGCGCACATTTAGCACCAGAGAAAACCGCGCAATTGGTTGCTGAGGGCAAACCGCACGTCATTCGTATGCGCGTGCCAACCGAAGGTATCTGCCAAATACATGACATGCTGCGCGGTACGGTTGAGATTCCTTGGACACAAGTCGATATGCAAGTGCTGCTAAAAACCGATGGCATGCCAACGTATCATCTAGCAAACGTCGTCGATGACCATTTGATGCAAATCAGTCACGTTATGCGCGGTGAAGAGTGGCTAAACTCGGCGCCAAAGCATCAGCTGCTTTATGAATATTTTGGCTGGGAGATGCCAACCCTTTGCCATATGCCGCTGCTGCGCAACCCAGATAAATCAAAACTGTCAAAACGTAAAAACCCAACCTCGATTACCTACTACCGCGATGCTGGCGTACTGCCTGAAGCCTTGCTCAACTACCTTGGTCGTATGGGCTACTCAATGCCTGACGAAGCGGAGAAATTCACTTTAGAGGAGATGATTGCCAGCTTTGACATTCAGCGTGTATCGCTTGGCGGTCCTATTTTCGATATCGAAAAACTGAACTGGCTCAATGCCGAATGGCTACGTGCGCTTACCCCTCAAGAGCTAAAAAATAAAATCCTTGAGTGGGCAAGTGACAGTGATAAATTAACTGCCATTGCCGCGGCGATTCAGCCCCGTATCGAACTGCTGTCTGATGCGGTCAACTGGGGCGGCTTTTATTTCCAAAACCTGCCTGCTATCACAGCTGAAAGCTTTGCTCATAAGTCGCTCACGCCTGAGCAAATTACCGAAATGCTACAACTCGCGCTTTGGCAACTAGAAACCTTGCCGACGTGGACAGAAGAAAACATCTACGCCACCCTAAAAGGTCTTGCCGCGCACCTTGATATCAAAATGCGCGACTTTATGGCGCCGTTCTTTATCGCCATTGCTGGTAGCACCTCATCGACGCCCGTCATGAACTCGATGGCAATTATCGGCGCTGATATGACCCTGACACGCTTGCGTCATGCGGTCGATGTGCTTGGCGGCTTGGGTAAAAAGAAACTGAAAAAGCTTGAGAAACAAGCAGCAGAGTTGCCAGACTTTTTAGCTGATAAATAGTTTGTCTGCTGCATAATCTTGCACTTGCTCATTAAAAACAGCATGAGTAATAATAAAAAAGGGTCAGGCTGATACTGACCCTTTTTTACGTTAACACCCGTGCTTAAATGCTTATAGCGATATATTTAAATACTATTCATCTTGTTTTTTTAATTATTTTTGCTTTTTTTTAAAATAGCGGTTGACAAGACTGCCGCTCTTACCTAAAATACGCACACTCTTAGCGAGGGGCTATAGCTCAGTTGGTAGAGCACTTGCATGGCATGCAAGGGGTCAACGGTTCGACTCCGTTTAGCTCCACCATACTATTTATCGCAACGCTCAGTTTACTGAAACTTGATATAAATACTCGCTAGTAGGACGATATCAGCACCTAGGCAAGGCTTGCTCTATTAATAGATAAGCACTCTGATATTGTGAAGTACCGTTGTAACCACCGGTTATAACACTCTATGCGTCCCCATCGTCTAGAGGCCTAGGACACCGCCCTTTCACGGCGGTAACGGGGGTTCGAATCCCCCTGGGGACGCCACTATTCGGCGTCAGTTATTAGCACTTTTGTTTAGCATAGATAAACACTAGATCAGACTAATAAGCGCACAATAAAAAAGCCCAGTCATCTTATGGTGACTGGGCTTTTTTTCGTCTGTATTTTCTCTCATCCATTTCTAAAAAGTCATTCTAGTCCAAACATTAATTTGTTAGTTTTTTCTTACATCTACTTACATTCTACTGATTTTGTCACTTTTATTAACACTCCTATACACATTCATCATGTTTTTCTACTTAACAGTATTATTAATAAGCCCTTCTTTTCCTTATGCTTATACTATATTCATTGCCGGTAGAGGACGATGAATGACAAATAACGATGATGGGTAGTAAATGTTGGGTCTTGTACAACGCCTCTCATCGAGATAATGAAAATTATAAATATTCATACAAGAGTAAGAAATTTTAAAAAGGAATGGTTATGTTATCTACTTATATCCCTCAGCGTCGTCCCTCCTGGCGCGGTGTACTCGCCGGTCTGGTCATGGGACTGATCATCGTTATGGCCATGGTTGCCCTCGCTTTAGTACTGAGCTCATTTTTACCCTTTGATTTAAAAGGCACCAGTATCGCAGGTGGTATTTATGCGGTTATTACGGCCTTGGTTAGTGCTTTTGTGGCCGGTTATTATGCGATTAAATTTTCTGCGCCAGAAGCTTTATTTGGTGATGGTACCGATATCGATCCAAAAGATGCGACTTTAACGGGTATGCTAACGGCCGCTTTGATTGTTTTATTTACCACTTTTTTTACCTTAAGTAGCGCGACTAGTATCCTGACGACAGCAGGTAATGCGGTAGGTTCTACAGTGGGTACCGTGGCTAAAACGGCTGCTACTACTGCAACGGCGGGCGCGGCGGCGGCCGGTCAAGCGTCACAAAATGAAGGCGTGCAGCAAAAAGCGCAAGAAATTTATCAGCGCGTTTCAGGTGATATTAGCGAAGAAGATATCCAAGCGATGATTGCAAAAAACACGCAAAACTTAAATGAGCAGCAAGTTGCTGCAACCAGTCGTGTGGTTAAGGACATGGTAAACAGTACCAAAACTCAAGTCGCCAATATGGATTTCACCGATATCGATACATGGCGCCACATTGATGACTATACAAAACAGCGTATGGCATCAATTGAGCAGACTCTAGAGGGTCCTGAGCTTATCACGCGCTTGCAACAAGAAGGCCTAACAGAAGCGCAAGCTATCGAGGTTCGTACCGAAGTTCAGCAGTCGTTTAACGAATATAAAATGAAAACAGAGCAAAATATCGCTGAAGCAAAAGCAGCAGCTGAAGAAAAACTACAACAAGCAGAAGACGTTGCTCGTAAGGCGGCATTATATAGTGGCCTATTTTGGTTAATCAGCACCATCCTAACCTTTATCGCCGCTATCATGGGTGCAAGAAGTGCCGCAGCAAATCATCGTTTAGACAAGCCTATCGTTACTCTCGGTGATAACGTACGCTAAGCTGTTAAATGAAATTAGCATAAATAAGTATTAGCGCATTTACTAGTACTCATATTAACACTCATCAATAAGCCCAACGACGACATATCGTGGTTGGGCTTTTTTTCGCCTAGCCATTTTTATTGATAGGCGCTTTTAAAAGCTATAAAGCTGGACATATTGTTTTGCTCAAACCTATACTAAGCGTTGCTTCTATTATCTAAAAGGTATGCCAGCGATGTTTGGTATTGAGAACTATCTAGGGTTTGTCATGGCGGCGATTTTGTTAAACCTAACCCCCGGCAGCGATAGCATGTATATTATTACCCGCAGTGTCTCACAAGGGCAAACGGCTGGGTTTTATTCTGTGCTGGGTATTATCTCAGGTATTTTAGTGCACACCTTATTAGCCGCACTGGGCTTGTCCGTCTTACTTGCCAACTCCCCGACAGCGTTTATGATTGTTAAATATATTGGCGCCAGCTATTTGGGCTATTTGGGCCTTAAGATGCTTATCACGAAACAAGATGGACTAATAGCCGATAACTTACCGGTAAATGACCATACGCTTGCTAGCGTTTTAGATTATGGGCAAATTTATAAACAAGGGGTGCTGACCAATACTTTTAATCCAAAAGTTGCTTTGTTTTTCTTAGCTTTCTTTCCGCAATTTATCAATCCTAGCTATACACATAGCACATTGTCCTTTTTACTTTTAGGTTTAACCTTTGCGCTAACGGGCTTTATATGGTGCTTGTGTTTGGCATTACTGGCGTCAAAGTTCAGTGCAAAGCTCAGAAAAAACCCTACTATCGAAGTGATGTTAAATAGAATAAGCGGTGTGGTATTTATCGGCTTAGGGATTAAGCTGTTGACTGAGAAGGGTTAAAGGTAAAAATAACGAATTAAAAAAGCATTCTGCATAAAAAAGCCCAATCCCTATTTTACTGAGGTTGGGCTTTTTATCATACTAAGCTTAATTAACCGTTACGCAGTGTCTTTACTCTCAGCTGCCAATTGACGTAGTACATAGTGCAATACGCCGCCATGACGCACGTATTCGCGCTCTTTTGGTGTCTGGAGCATGACGTTTACCTCAAAGGTTTCAGTTGAGCCATCGGCACGTGTCGCCGTGACTGTTGCGGTTTTACTTTCGCCATTATCAAGGCCTGTGATACTTAGCACTTCAGAACCATCTAGATGATAAGTATCGGCATTTTCATCGTCTTTAAAGGTCAGGGGCAGGACGCCCATACCGACTAGGTTTGAACGGTGAATACGCTCGAATGAGCTGGTCAATACCGCTTTGACGCCAAGTAAAATGGTGCCTTTGGCAGCCCAGTCTCGGCTTGAACCTGAACCATACTCCATACCACCAATGACCACGAGCGGACGGCCGTCTTCTTTATACTTCATCGCCGCATCATAAATGGCCATTTCTTCACCATCTTGTAGCGTCGCGCTGTCGTCTTTAAAGTAGTAAGTATAACCACCCTCTTTGCCGCCCATCATCTGGTTTTTGATCCGGATATTGGCAAACGTACCGCGCGTCATCACGGCATCATTACCACGGCGTGAGCCATAGCTGTTAAAGTCGGCTTGCATCACACCGCGTTCTTGCAAGTAGCGGCCTGCTGGCGAATCTGGAGCGATATTACCGGCTGGCGAGATGTGGTCGGTGGTGATTGAATCACCAAATAGACCCAAGATACGTGCGCCTTCGATATCAGGAATACCTTCTGGCTCCATGGTCATCCCATCAAAGAATGGTGGGTTTTTGATGTAAGTAGATTCTTCGCTCCATGGGTACAACTGGCTATCTGCTGAGCTAATGGCATTCCACTCTTTACTACCATCGAATACTTCACCGTAATTTTTGCGGAACATATCCGCATCAATATTATTGGCAATCAGCTCATTAATCTCATCTGACGTCGGCCAAATGTCTTTTAGATAGACATCGTTGCCGTCTTGATCTTGCCCTAGTGGTTGCGTGGTTAAGTCAATATCTACCGTACCCGCCAGCGCATAAGCAACGACAAGCGGCGGCGACGCCAGATAACTGGCTTTTACGTGGGAGTGAATACGACCCTCAAAGTTACGGTTACCAGATAACACCGCAGCAGCAACCAAATCGTTTTCTTCGATACCTTGCTCGATACTTTCGAGCAGTGGTCCTGAGTTACCGATACACGTGGTACAACCATAACCCACCAGATAAAAACCGGTTTTTTCTAGCTCATCCATGAGTTTGGTTTTTTCAAGGTAGTCCGTCACTACTTTTGATCCTGGCGCCAATGAAGTTTTGACCCAAGGCTTGGCTTTTAACCCTTTTGCCGCGGCTTTTTTTGCCACCAAGCCCGCGCCAATCATGACCGCAGGGTTTGAAGTATTGGTACAAGAAGTAATCGCCGCGATGACGACAGAACCGTCGCGTAGCTTATGCATCTTTTCATTGATATTAACATCAGAGAACACATTAGGCTTAGCATACAGTCTATTTGCCTGTTCTTGCTGGGCACCTTCTTGGTCAAAGCGCACCTTACCATCAATCTCCGACTTACGGTCTTTGGTCATTTTTTCTAAGGTTTCGCCAAATTTTTCGTGCATATCAGACAAATTGATACGCTGCTGTGGCAAGTTTGGACCGGCAAGCGCAGGCTTCACCGATGATAAATCAAGCTCTAGTTTGCTTGAGTAAGTAGCGGCTGGCGTATTGGCATCGTGCCATAAACCTTGCGCCTTGGCATACTTTTCAACCAACTCGATTTGCGCTTCATCACGACCTGATAGACGCAGATAATCAATCGCCATTTGGTCAATTGGGAAAATACCGCAAGTTGCGCCATATTCTGGCGACATGTTGGCAATCGTGGCACGGTCAGCAAGCGGCATGCTGTGCAAGCCTTCGCCGTAGAATTCGACAAATTTGCCGACCACCCCATGCGCCCGCAGCATCTCAACGACACGCAATACCAAATCTGTTGCAGTAACGCCCTCACTAAGTTTACCCGTCAGCTCAAAACCGACCACTTGCGGGATTAGCATAGAGGACGGTTGACCGAGCATCGCCGCTTCTGCTTCGATGCCGCCGACGCCCCAACCGAGGACGCCAATACCATTAATCATCGTGGTATGACTGTCCGTACCAAACACCGTATCTGGATAAGCCATCAGTTCACCATCGACTTCAGCCGCCATCACGACGCGCGCTAAATACTCAAGGTTAACCTGATGCACAATACCGGTCGCTGGTGGTACCACGACGAAGTTTTTAAAGGCATTTTTGCCCCAATGTAAAAATTCATAACGCTCGTTATTACGTTTAAATTCAATTTTTTCGTTTAAATCTAACGCATCCTCGCGGCCATAGGCATCGACCTGTACCGAGTGGTCAACGACCAGTTCACTAGGGATAAATGGGTTAATTTGCTCAGCGCGGCCGCCAAGCTCAACCACCGCATCGCGCATCGCAGCCAAGTCCACAACCGATGGTACGCCAGTGAAATCCTGCAAAACCACACGCGCTGGCATAAAGGCGATCTCTTTTGACGCTTCTGCGCCCGCGTCCCAATTGGCCACGGCTTCCATATGATTTTTACCGACAGACTGGCCGTCGTCTTCATTGCGTAGTAGATTTTCTAAGACGATTTTCATACAAAATGGCAGGGTGCTGATGTTCTCGTAAGTGTCGGTCAGCTTCGGCAAGCTATAGTAAGCATGCTTCTTGCCCGCGACTTCGATCGTGTCTTTTACATTAAAAATATCACTCATGGTAGCTTCCTTATCGTTGTTATAGATCCTAAACATGACTTAGTTTTAAATCAATATGACTATCAATGTATAAGCATTTATGCTGATGACTGGTGGCTAAATAGTGGTGGTTTAATTCTTTTTAAAATGAAGCAGTTAAACTAAATGGTTGGAGGTAACGCTAATGTCTTTACCATAGCAAATAACCTGCGTTTTGTTAACGTCTAGATGGTGTTGAATCGTGGCACAATCGTAAACATAGCAATGCTTTAGCGGTTACGCTTTAACGATTAACTGGCAAAGTGCGCGCTTGTTTCCTACTGTCTTCTAAGTTTGACGGCGGCGACCACTACGAAATACGTGGCTATCGTCATAAAAGCTGACAGTGCTATTTGCTACCCAAAAATGCGGCACTCCCAAAATGGGTAAGGGAGACAGTTTGCGCGGTGTGACCTCTGGTTGGGATAATAAGGCGTCCATATAATCCGCAACTTTTTGATCTAAATAGCGCAGGCGCTCAGGCAATGATAAGGCAAAAAAATCTTGCGTGACATTGATCACGATACTATGGGCGCACAATGCTTTGCGCGGCTGTATAAGCTTTTCTAGCAATGCATGACCAAAAATATAAACCGCAGCCTGAGCACCACTGTTAAGCTGCTTTGGGTTATCCCATTTGTCACGCGGATTTACCAAACTGCCCTGCCAATCAAAACCTACCAACGCCTCACCAATGCTAGGGTCGGCCGTGACCAGCACTGCGCCGTTTTCATCAAAGACGGTAATGGTATCGCGCACACGCCCGCGACTGCCGCCAATTCCCTGCACCGCAATTTCATTCATGTGATAATAATTCAGCAGCGCCTTAGTCTTTGGGAAGGTTAGCCAAATGCTACCGTTAAATAAATCGTGCAAATTATCTCGCGTCGGAATGTTGCCTGTAGTGCCAATAAAGCTCTCGTACGCTTCCCCCTCTGGCAGCGCATCTTGCGAGACAAATCGTAAGGTTTGCGTTTGATTGTTCAGCGAAGGTTTGGTTTGCGGTAGTGGCTGTTGGGTGCGCTCACTTTGCTGCTGCAGCGCCGTGTTTAACACCTTGGCAATAATATCAGGTGTCTTTTCAATTTTGGCAGTATTAGAACTATCAGCTTTTACCGTACTGAGTTGGCGAATGGTTTTACTTAGGTAGCTCAATTGATGCAAATGACAAAGCCAAGGCGCTTGCCAGTCAATCATAGCAAAGCTGCTATCAAGGCTATTGGCAAATGCAGACGGATGCTCAAAATGGATGTCAGAATGAAGTGTGCTGGATAAGTTGGTGGCAGTCATATTGGGTATCTCGGTTAGCGGTATGGCTACGCTATGGTATCATGGAGCGCTTTTTTACGGCTAGACGAGCCGCTCGAAACGCTGGTTTCGCGCGCTATTTATTGATGAGTTTTTATGGCAAATTTTAATACCCACTTAAATACCGCCTTTATGGTCAGTGGTACGATGAGTTTAACGATTTATAAAGCTGGATTGCTCGATGATTCAGGGTTTTTGATGTGCGTGGCGCTCGGCACCATTGGCGGATTGCTGCCTGATTTGGATTCTGATCATTCAACGCCGATTAAACTTGGCTTTAACATCACCTCTTTTGTTTTTGCCTTTGGTTTGGTCATGCACTGGCGCAGTGAGCTGAGTTTATTGGCGTTGATCGTGTTATGGCTGGCCGGTTACGGCTTTATGCGTTATGCGGTGTTCTCGATTTTTACCAACATGACCGTGCACCGCGGCGTGATTCACTCCGTCCCTTACATGGCAATATTAGGCTTGGCGCTGACTTATGTAAGCTATGATATCTTGCATCTGTCATTAACGGTGAGCTGGTTTTACGGACTATTTTTATTTGGCGGCGCGCTGGTACACTTGGCACTGGATGAGATTTATAGCGTGAATTTATCTAACATGAAGCTAAAACGCTCATCGGGCACGGCAATGAAGTTTTATCAGCACAAAGACAAATGGTGGTATTTGCTCTTGTACGTTATTTTAGCGTTATTGGTCTATTTTGCGCCGCCTTTTGAGCCGTTTTGGCAGCAGCTCAGTGATCCGGCGCCTTGGGCGCAGCTAAAAGTCGGCATACTGCCTGAGATGATAAAGAATATGCAGCGTTAACGTATAAATGTCACTAAATTCAAAATGATAATCCGAGTAAACTATGCTACCTAATTTACAAGTTTGTCCTTGCCAAATTAACCCAGCCTCAGATGCTATCGGCGCCGCGCTACTTTATAAAGATTGCTGTCAGCCGTATCATGACAGTTCTTTAAGTCAAAATGTTTTAAGTCAAGAAGCCGATAAAACTAACAGTGTAAAGGCAGAATCAGCTGAGCGTCTTATGCGCACGCGTTATAGCGCCTTTGTCTTAGTTAAGCCAGATTATATCGTCAAAACCACCCTGCCTGCGCAGCAAAACTTGCTAGACACTCAGGCAATTGAAAGCTGGGCAAGAGAGATGAATTGGGCAGGATTAAAAATCATCGAACACATACCAAAACTTGGCAAACGTCATGCGCAGGTTGAGTTTAAAGCGTATTTTAAGACGGATGAGGATTTACAAGCACATCATGAATTATCTGCTTTTGTAAAAGTAGCAGACAAAACCAATAAGGATGCGCGCTGGTATTTCCTCGACCCGACTGTTTCTATGTCTGTTACACAAAAACAGCCGTGTATTTGTGGCTCAGGTGAGAAGTTTAAGAGGTGTTGTGGTCTGTATATTTAATTAACATAAAATATCCGCTAACCCTAAACACTCGCCCCAACCGCCCGTGCTACCGCAATGCCTTCATCAATGGTTAAAAACTTGCGCTGGCTTGGGCTGTCTTTATAAATGACATCGCCATCTTGAAACATCAGGCACTCATTGAC
Organism: Psychrobacter sp. UBA5136; assembly: GCF_002414005.1. Classification (GTDB taxonomy): domain Bacteria; phylum Pseudomonadota; class Gammaproteobacteria; order Pseudomonadales; family Moraxellaceae; genus Psychrobacter. Next base: position 10,898 of record NZ_DHYG01000050.1, on the reverse strand, counting down.
AGCCAGCTGCTGCCATTTTTCATTTTCAGTCAGTGGCACGGTGACTAGTATCGTTACCTTGTCGGTGTCGGTAGTCACGTCGCCAAAATTAATTGCCAAATCATCATCTGCCAATTTTGCTTCACCAAATGGCGCTTTACGCGTGAGATAAAACAATAAACTGCCCGCATACGCCAGCTGCCATCGACCATTTGATATCAGGCAATTAAACAAACCGTTGGCGGATAAATAGCGACATTGAGTGGTTAAAAAGTTAAACAGCGTTTGGTCATCGGGGCGAGTTTTAAAGCTGCTTTTTAGACGATTAACAAGGTAGCAAAACGCCATCTCAGAATCGGTATTGCCGACTGGCTGGCAATGTGAGGCATTGCCATTATCCTGCAGGCGCTGACAGCGTTTGATAAATTCGCTATTCATCTGCCCATTATGGGCAAATACCCACTGCTCGCCCCACACTTCACGGACGAAAGGATGGGTATTCGCCAAGCAGTTCTGCCCTTGCGTCGCTTTACGGATATGGGCGATGACGTTCATCGCTTTGATTGGGTAATTATTGACCAAATCAGCCACGGGTGATAAGTGGCTCGGATGATTGTCATGAAACAGTCGCAAACCAGTCGATGCATTGGCAGTGTTATCATTATTGGCGCATTCACTACGCTCAAAAAACGCAATACCAAAACCGTCTTCATGACTATCAGTCATGCCGCCGCGACGGCGAAAGCCTGCAAAGCTAAAACCTATATCGGTTGGGGTATTACAGTTCATTCCTAAGAGTTGACACATTTATAATTTACCACCGTGATTGTTATCTCTTGCAGGGTTTAAGGTAGAACTTGAAGCAGCCTCCAAAGTTTCATCAAACATCTCATAAGGCGTTGCCCCATCGGTATCAATGTTTGCCAAAATACGCTGCGCATGCGCCAAATCCGTATCTTGTATCCACAACACAATCCCAGAATTCATGCCGGGCATCGCACTCAGTGGCTGCATAGACACCGTAATGCCGTTATTTCGCAGCAGATTGGCATGCAGCTCGCCTTGCATATTGGTATCGTAGCGCGCCAGTTTGTGCCAGTTATCAACTTGATCGGTCATGGTAAATTCCTTTTAAACATTTAAAGGTCTTGTTAATACAAATGGATTTAATAAAAGCCAAAACCTGATGACCAGTTAATTTGATTTAGCGGATAAGCATCAATATGGAAACCGTTTGGATAATCTTTAAAACCAGGTTGTGATTTTAATTGATTTATAGCGGCTTGCGCTTGTTGCTCAGACGCAAATACGCCGATTAATTTAAAATCTTCGACATCATTATCTTTATTATCATCTTTATATAGCGCATGTTCTAAAACAAACACCGTATTTTGCGCTTTTTCAACATGCGACCAATGATACGCAGCTAAGCGTTTCATCAGGTCAGGATTTTTGACCATGATATTATCGCCAGTCCGCCCTTCGGTACGGTTATAATGAATAACGTTTAAACGCAATAGCCAAAAAATCACCGCTGCTTTGGCGAGCATCACTGGTAAAGCGCGTTTTTCGTCGTTATTAAGCGCGCGTTTGGACTCATAGCCTTGTAAAAAAGCCGCCATTTTACTGCGGTCAAAGTTGACAGTTTCGCCCTGCTCGGCGTCACCCCACGTCGTACAAAAATCATTAACAGTAATGGCAATATCCATCACGTAATGCTCAACACTGACTTCGGTAAAGTCCAATAAGCCTGTGAGGCGCGCTGCGCCTTTTTGGCTATTGTTTAACGATAAGTCCCATAAGGTATTATCAGCGAACATGTCTAAATGGCATAAGCCTTTTGGCAACGTCGCAAGCGGCAAATCTGAGTAAGCACGCCAAATATCGCTCATCAGTTTGGCTTCGTCACCGGGCATAAATTGCGTTTCACGGTCGCGTACTTCCGCCCATGGGTATAAAGGCACGCCATATTCTTCTGCAGGCTGTAATGCTTGCAAGGTTTCATGCAGCATCGCTAACGCCGCACCAATTTCATGACACATGGCTTGCGTGGTCTGCTGTGGATGCGCGCCAGCCAGACAAGGAACCAAGGTAATCGCTTTATTATCGTAGCGTATGACATAGCTTTTATCGGTATCAGCGCCTAAATCAACCAATGCTAACGGCGCGGCGACTGGCAATTTACCATCCAGTTGATTGAGGATGACCGCCATTTTTTCGATGTCTTCTGGTGGACGCTCTTCAAATAAGGTAAATACATAAGAGTGCGCGCCATCTACATCATCAGTCGTCTGAATAAACCAGTTAGAGTTTTTGATACCTTGGGTAATCGGAATGGCACGCGCAAATGACACGCCAAAACGCTGGCAAAAAGCGGCAAACTGGTCATCGGTTAACTGGGTATAGACGGACATGACATCTCACTTAGGGTAATGGAATAAGAAGGTAAATGGCTACGGTAATGACAGTGATTGTACCGCGCATGGGCAAACTTTGGTCAAAAGCATAATAATCTTGCGAAAAGCTGCCTGATATAGCGGCGATTTTGCTAGACTAGCGCTTACGGATAAATTGATTATAAGGTGAAAGACCCTATGTTAGCAAAGCGTATCATTCCTTGTTTGGATGTGGATAATGGCCGCGTGGTCAAAGGCGTGCAGTTTGTCGATATCAAAGACGCCGGCGATCCTGTTGAAGTCGCCAAACGCTATAACGAGCAAGGTGCCGACGAGATTACTTTTTTGGACATTACGGCGACCAGTGACGCGCGTGATACCACCTATCATACCGTTGAGCGTATGGCAGAAACCGTATTTGTACCACTTACAGTCGGCGGCGGCGTGCGTAAAATCGCCGATATTCGTAACTTGCTTAATGCGGGTGCGGATAAAGTAGCGATTAACTCTGCTGCGGTCTTTACCCCTGAGTTCGTTGGGGAGGCGGCGCAGAAATTCGGCAATCAATGTATCGTAGTGGCTATCGATGCCAAACGCGTCGAAGATATTACGGTCGATGGCGTTATCATGCCGCGCTGGGAGATTTTTACCCACGGTGGGCGTAAGCCAACGGGTATTGATGCGGTTGCTTGGGCAGGTAAAATGGCAGAGCTTGGCGCAGGCGAACTATTGGTCACCTCAATGGATGGCGATGGCACCAAAAAAGGCTATGATTTGGCGTTAATGCAGCAAATCACCAACTGCGTTAATGTGCCGGTGATTGCCTCAGGCGGCGTTGGCAACTTGCAACATTTGGCCGAAGGCGTCTTAGAAGGCGGCGCCGATGCTGTGCTTGCGGCCAGTATTTTTCACTTTGGCGAGTACACCGTGCAGGAGGCCAAAGCATATATGGCCGCGCAAGGCATACAGATGCGCCTTTAAAATCGCTAAAATATCAATGCCTGTGCAAAAAATGCTATCATAGCGCTACTTATTTATTTTTGTCAGTTAACTATTGAAAACAATCGAGATTTTATATAAAAATTTTGTTTTAAACGCCACTTACTCAAAGGATTTTCTTATGTCAAACTTACAACAGCAGCGCAATGATATTATCCATATCGATGGCAACTTACACCAAAATGAAGACGCGCGTATCGGCATCGTTGTCGGTCGTTTTAACGGTTTTGTCGTTGAATCCTTGGTAGATGGCGCAATTGATGCGCTACTGCGTCATGGCGTATCGGGTAGCAATATCACCGTCATTCGCGTGCCAGGTGCGTTTGAATTGCCACTCGTTGCTCAGCGCGCTGCTGAATCCGATCGCTTTGACGCCATCATTGCTTTAGGCGCAATTATCCGCGGCAGCACGCCGCATTTTGACTTTGTCGCTAGCGAATCTGCTAAAGGCCTCAGCAGCGTGGCGATTGATTATAACATCCCTGTTGCTAATGGCGTCATCACTACCGATAGTATTGAGCAAGCGATTGAGCGCTCTGGCACCAAAGCCGGTAATAAAGGCTCAGAAGCGGCGATGGTTGTGCTTGAGATGCTAGCGGTTTTATCGCAGCTAGACATCGATGATGACTATGATAATAGTGATAACGCTTAATCAAGTTCTCATTTTATAACCTATTATTTGTCATTTAATTGACGCTGCGACTTATGTCACCTTTGATATAGACCGCAGCGCCAATATGATAGTAAAAAGCATTATAAACAGTTCTATAAAGCTCTGCTTTAACACTCGACTGTCACAGCCTGCCAGTCGTCTACTATTTAACAACTTTTATGCTATTTCTTACAACAGGCTATTTTTATAAGATAGTTATTTAAAATTTAGGTATTGACCCCCTATGACTGACCAACTCAAGCGCGCCATTAGCGCTGCAAAAACCGCCCAAGCCAATGACAAACAAGCTGAAGCTACTCGTGTCGCGAGCAGCAGTGCGGATGAGCAAACCTTTGATATGAGTGAGTCTTCTTATAAGACCAGTCACACTGCCATCCGTAAAGCCAGGCGCTTTGCCATGCAAGGCTTATATGAGTGGCTGGTTACCGATCGCCGTTTTGATAAAGACGGCAAGCTTGGCTGGAAGAACAATGCACCCCATGACATCGCGGCGCGTACGCGCGCGACCAATGCCATGCATACCGTCCATATCGGCTATTATCATGAAATGATGCGCGATATTCCAGAGCAAATCGAATCGCTGGACACCCTTATCAGTCAGCACCTTGACCGTGACATCGACAAGCTCGATACCGTCGAGCACGCCATTTTATTAATTGGAACTTATGAGCTACAAAACCGCTTAGAGATTCCCTATAAAGTCGTACTTGATGAAGCGATGAAGCTAAACAATCATTTTGGCGCCACTGACGCGCATAAATTGATTAACGCTGTTCTTGATAAAATGGCGGTTGAATTGCGTACTGTTGAAGTTGAAGCCGACCACAAAGCCAATTTGCGTACCTCGCAAAAAGCGGCGACTCAAGCGTATGCTAAACAGCCTGAAGCCAAAGCTACTACTAATACTGAAAAAACGGCTGAAACTGCCACTGAATCCGAGACAGGCGATAAGCCGACTGCTGCAAACAAACCACGTATCAGTGCCAATAATGCCAGCGTCAAACGCAATAGCGCGAGTAAAGCGTTGGCAAATATCAGTGAATTTAAAGCCAGTAAGAAAGAGGCTGCTGCAAAAAATAGCGATAAAGCGGACAGCGTCGTTAGTGAAAAAGCCAGTAACGATGTCAGCGAAAAAGCCAGCAATGAAAATAACGACGCAGCTGATGTTGGGCTACATGACTCAAACCTTGTCAATTCGGACGAAAACAGTAAAGACTAGCTATGAATGAATTTGAGCTGATTGAGCGCATATTTTCCCAAATGCATGTTGCACAGTCGCGAGCAGGCAGTACTGATAAAGGCAGTGTCGAAAAAGGTATTGGTGATGACGCCGCGGTGACGAGCTTGCCTGCAGGCGCGCGCTTGGTTAGCTGCATTGATACCCTCGTTCAAGGGCGGCATTTTAGTGCCGACTGGGATGAGGTAAATCAATTAGCCTTTCAAATTGGCTATAAAGCGGTCGCGGTTAATGTCTCAGATATTGCCGCAATGGGCGCAGCGCCTCACAGTATTTTATTGGCGTTGGCCCTACCTGCACGCTTGGTGAATGAGTCATGGCTCACAGAATTTGCCAAAGGTTTATTTCACGCCTGCCAGCTCTTTGGCGTGACCCTTATTGGCGGTGATACCACGCGCAGTGATCACTTAGTACTTAGTGTCAGCGCCCAAGGTCATCTTGAGGCAAACACGCCAGCTGTTTACCGCTCAGGCGCAAAGATTGGCGATAAAGTCTATGTCTCAGGCACGCTTGGCGATGCTGCTTATGCGCTACAACATCCTGACAATGCTGTTGGTATTGAGCTTGCGCACCGATTGCATATGCCGACCCCGCGTGTTTCCTTAGGGGCGGCACTCGCAAAAATTGGTGCAACGGCGATGATCGATATCTCAGATGGTCTGTATCAGGACCTTGGGCATATCTGCGAGCAAAGCGCCGTTGGTATGCGCATTCACCTTGAGCAGCTGCCGACTAGCAAGGTATTAGCAAGCGTTGATTTAACTGAGCGCTTATTATGTCAGTTGGCGGGCGGCGATGATTATGAGCTGGCTTTTACCTTGCCTGCTCATATCAAGCCACCGATTGTTAATAATAGCGACACGCCAGTCACCTGTATCGGCGAAGTAATAGCGGTAAATGGGACAGATGCAGCTAAGAATTTACGACCAGAGATTTATTATCAAGGTCAGCCTGTTACGCCAACTTCTCCCGCTCCCTTTTCTACTTGGCCCAATCTGACGGGTTACCAACACTTTGCAGGTTAAGCCATGATTGATCACAACCTATCTAAGCCTGATATCCGTAAAGCTAATGACTGCCCGCCTCTACCCGCCAATGCAAGTACGCTTGATCGGATGGTTTATTGGCTTGGTATTGGCTTGGGCAGTGGTCTGCCGCGCCGTGCACCCGGCACTTGGGGCACGGTTGGCGCTTTAATCGTTGCGATACCATTATTGAGCTTAGGCTTTGTACCGTTTTTAATGATTACCATTTTAGCTTGCCTGCTTGGTAGTCCAATATGTGGCCGTACCTCAGAGCTGATGGGCGGTCATGATAATCCGCACATTGTCTGGGATGAATGGGCGGGCATGTGGCTTACCCTGCTGCCGCTATCTTATATGGGTATCGCGAGCGGAAATTTTTGGCAAAATATCGCCCAAACCTCTTCTATCCTTGCCCTCGTTATCGCCTTTATACTATTTCGCTTTTTTGACATTATCAAACCGCCGCCGATTGGCTGGGCGGATAAAAAAGTCGCAGGCGGCCTTGGCATTATGCTCGATGACATCATTGCTGGTGTGATGGCAGCAGCGGTTTGGATCATTATTTATACTTTTATTTTCTCGCTTACCTTTTAGCTTGAAGTGTGCTTTTTATACACTAATTAAATATTTTCGCTTTTTCACCTTTTATATCTATAGTCAAAATATCCTAAAAACGCTACGGTATTGCTGATATCAATTTTTTGTAGCCTCTGTCTGCGTAGGCACAGCAAGCAAAAAAATTGATATCAGCAGTGCGTGATGTATCGATATTACTTTTCACTCACTATATTACTTTTTTATCCTTTTTATCATTTTGTATTTTTAGATATTTAGCATTTAAGTTACTCATGGACAGCTAACTAAACACTCAGTTTACAAAGATGTCACGACATAGCGTTTTTGTTGAATAGCAATTTGCGTTATAATTCAAAATTATATTTTGTTACATTTGTGGGCTATTATGACATCTCCTCTTTCGGTAATTATCCTTGCGGCTGGGAAAGGCACGCGGATGCAATCAGCCAAGCCAAAAGTGCTACAGACACTGGCTGGCAAACCATTATTGGGCCATGTGCTTGACACTTGCTATCAATTGACCGTTGATGACACCATCATCGTTTATGGTTTCGGCGGCGAGCAAGTGCAAGCAGATATCAATGAAAAATACACGCATTTGCCGATTACTTGGGTCGCGCAAACTGAGCAGTTAGGGACGGGTCATGCGGTCAAAGTGACGCTGTCTGAATTACCAAAAGATGGGCAAAGCCTGATTCTGTACGGCGATGTGCCGTTAGTTAGCTGCAAAACCTTAACGGCATTAAAATCTGCCAATACTGATGGTATGTCGATGTTGACGCTGACAGTCGACAATCCGTTTGGCCTTGGGCGTATCAAACGTGATAAAGACGGCAATATCGAAGCTATTATTGAGCAAAAAGATGCCAGCGCCGATGAGCAAAAAATCCAAGAGATTAATAGCGGTATTTACTGCGTTGATAATGCGTTATTGCATAAATATCTGCCCAAACTGTCTAACGATAATGCGCAGCAAGAATACTATCTAACCGATATCGTTAAAATGGCGGTTGCTGAAGGTATTAACATTGTCGCGATTGAGCCTGAACATACGTTCGAGATTGAAGGTGTTAATAACCGCCAACAGCTTGCCAGCTTAGAGCGCACGTGGCAGGGCAAACTGGTGGCAGATTTGCAAGACACAGGCGTGCAGTTTGCTGACCCAAGCCGTGTCGATATTCGTGGTAGTTTGAGCGCTGGCCAAGACGTGTTTGTCGATGTCGGCGTGGTGTTTGAGGGCGACTGCGTCTTGGGCAATAACGTTTATATCGAAGCTGGCTGCGTGATAAAAGATGCGCACATTGGCAATGCCTGTCACCTAAAACCCTACTGCGTCATTGATGGCGCGCAAATCGGTGATGGCGTTGATATTGGACCTTTTGCCCATCTGCGCCCTGATACTATTTTAGCCAATAACAGTAAAGTGGGTAATTTTGTTGAGATTAAAAAATCAACGATTGGTCAAGGTAGCAAGGTCAATCATTTAAGCTATATCGGTGATGCGACGCTCGGGACAAGCGTCAATATTGGCGCGGGCGTGATTACTTGTAATTATGATGGCGCCAATAAATCACAAACCATCATCGAAGATAACGCCTTTATCGGCTCTAACGCGAGCTTGGTTGCACCCGTCACGATTGGTGACACCGCAACGGTTGCCGCAGGCTCTGTGATTACTAAAAATGTCGATGAGAAAGCGTTGGCATTTGGGCGCGCGCGGCAAACACAAAAGAGTGACTTTCAGCGTCCGACTAAAAAGTCAAAATAGCCCGATGTAATAAAAGCCTTTTGAATAATGGTAAGCAGTACGGCAATTTTTGTGGTGCTGCTTATTTATATTTATAGCATCAGGGTTATGAATGTGACTTTGAGCATTTAAGCATTTCAGTATTAAAGCATTGAAAATCGAAACATGAAACATCGAATTTAAGGAAAATCTATGTGTGGAATCGTTGGAGCAGTCGCTGAGCGTAATATCGCTAACATCTTACTTGAAGGTCTAAAACGCCTCGAATACCGCGGTTATGACTCGGCTGGTTTGACTGTCATCCGTGATGGCGAGCTGCACCGCGAGCGTCAAGTGGGTAAAGTACAAGCGCTGGTCGATGCCGTTGCCTCAAATCCTGAATTTTTCGATGGTCATATTGGTATTGCGCACACGCGCTGGGCAACCCACGGTGAGCCTGCACAGCGCAACGCCCATCCGCACGTGTCCGGCAAAATCGCCGTCGTACACAATGGTATCGTTGAAAATTATGCCGAGCTAAAAGAAGCGCTGCTTGCTAAAGGCTACGAGTTTACCTCGCAAACTGATACCGAAGTCGTCGCGCATTTAATCAACGACATTTATCAAACAACGCCTGATTTATTAGAAGCGGTGCGTGCGGTCATTCCCATGCTGCACGGCGCTTTTGCCCTTGGCATCGTGCATATCGACTGCCCAGACGAGCTGATTACCGTTCGTTTAGGCTCACCTTTGGTCATCGGTGTTGGGATTGGTGAGAACTTTATTGCCTCTGATCAATTGGCACTTTTACCCGTTACCAATCGCTTTATGTACCTAGAAGAAGGCGACATTGCTAAATTAACGCGCAATAGTATTCAGGTTTTTGCTGATGGTGTTGAGGTTAAACGTCAAATACATGAAATTGACGCTGCCCAGCACAATGCCGATAAAGGTGAATTTAAACATTATATGCTCAAAGAAATCTATGAGCAGCCAGACGCGGTCGCCCGTACGATTGAGATGGCGTTAGATTTTGATGAGCCGACTAAGCTGCGCGATGACTTTTTACAGCGTCATGAAGCACAATTAAAGGGCATTAAGCACGTTCAAGTCATTGCTTGTGGCACCAGTTATCATGCAGGTTTGGTGGCAAAATACTGGTTTGAAAGCCTCATTCGTGTACCCTGTTCGGTTGAGGTGGCCAGTGAATTCCGCTACCGTAATCCGGTCGTCATCGATAACACACTGGTCATTTGTATTTCGCAATCGGGCGAAACGGCAGATACATTATCAGCGCTACGCGATATTCAAAAGTACACGCCAGCAGGTCTTGTCAGCTTAGCCTTGTGTAATGTTCCGACATCGTCACTGGTGCGTGAAACGGACATCTTTTTACCAACGCTTGCGGGCCCTGAGATTGGCGTTGCTTCGACCAAAGCCTTTACCACTCAGCTTGCCGCTTTGATGTTATTGGTGTTAAAAGTGGGTGTCGTGCAAGCGCGTATAACTGGCGAAAAATTAACCACTCTGCTAGGTCAGTTACAAGAGCTACGCGGGCAACTGCATGCCAGCTTGCACCTTGATGCGCCGATCAAAGTCATGAGTGAGCATTTTGAATATAAGAAAAGCTGCTTATTTTTAGGTCGCGGTTTACAGTTCCCTATTGCCTTAGAAGGTGCGTTAAAGCTAAAAGAAATCTCTTATATTCACGCTGAAGGCTATGCGGCAGGCGAGCTTAAACACGGCCCACTGGCATTGGTCGATAAAGACATGCCAATCGTGGTGCTAGCGCCAAAAGACAGTATGTTTGATAAACTTAAAGCCAACATGCAAGAGGTACACGCGCGTCACGGTGAGCTGTTTGTCTTTGCCAGTGAAGAAAGCAAGATGGTCGCAGAAGATAGAATGCACGTAGTTTATGTGCCAGAGGTTTGCGAGACGCTTGCCCCTATCGTCTATAGCGTACCAGTGCAGCTACTGTCATATCATGTAGCGGTGATGCGCGGTACAGATGTGGATCAGCCTAGAAATCTCGCAAAATCAGTTACGGTTGAGTAGTTTAAGTATCTGATTTTAAATGTTTTTTTTATTATTATAATATAATACAATAGCAAATCCTTTGCTGTCTAGTATTAACTAGATAGCAAAGGATTTTTTGTATTTTTATAATGAAAATTGAACATGAAAATTTCAATAATTGGTATATATTTTAGTATAAGTACTACCCCACTCTCAACTTCGAAAGAGATTGAAAAAAGAAGAGCATCTCACTAATCTATTGTTTTCG